>DASZWW010000285.1:0-8264 GCA_035546175.1 Polyangia bacterium | reverse complement strand
CGGAGCGCGAAGGCCCGCGCCGCCGCCGGCCGGCGCGCGCGTGGAGCGGGCGTGCTCAGGGCCCGAGCTCGGAGCTGGCGCCGGGCGGGAGGTCGGCGCCGGGGCCGGGCGCGCCCGCTCCCGTCGAGGTTGCGGCGTCGCCCGTCGAGAGGTCGCTGTAGTCGACGCCGGGCTTGCGCACGTAGGCGGTGATGGGCTGCTTCACGGCGCCCATGATGCGCCCCTCGAGCACGTTGACCGCCACCGGCTCATCGAGCTCGTAATAGTACCCCCGCGTCTTGAGCTCGTAACGATAGGGTTTGCCGTCGACCTCGAAGCGCCTCTTGATGGAGGCCGGCACGTTGCCCTGGCGCTTGAAGCGGCGGTGGCGCAGGACGAAGTCGTAGAGCCGCACGGCGCGGTTGTTCACGAGGCGGTGGCAGCCGTGCGAGAAGCGCCGCGCGATCGAGGTGTAGTCGTCCGAGCCGTGGGTGCGGATCTGGTTGTCGAAGCCCCCGCGCCTGGGGTCGACGTGGATGGCGAGCACGAGGCCGTAGGCGGACTGGAAGCCCGGGCCCATGACGTCGGTGTTGACCACGGTGACCGGCCCGACCTTGCGGTCGAGCACCTTGGTCGTCAGCAGGTCCTTGGCGGGCGTGCCGTCGGGCGGCACCCACACGGGGGCGGCCACGATGTTCTTCCACACGCGCGGCCCCACGTCGGAGTTCTTGTACTTCATGTAGACGTGGCCGTCGGCGTGGACCTCGCTGCGCCACGAGCCGATGGTCGTCCGCCACCAGCAGAGCGGGATCTTCTGGCCGCGCCACAGCGTGAACAGCGTGAGGTGCGGGTAGTGATCGCGCCGCTGCACGAGGGGCCGGCCGCGCCCGTCGAAGGGCACGTCGTACCAGACGTCGCCGCGATCGATCTCCACGGACAAGGCCATGGGATCGGCCTTGTAGTAAGCGGGCAGGGGAGGCGCGGCGAAGGCGACGTGGAGGGTCGCGAGGCCCGCCCTGTGCGCGCGCAGGAAGGCGACGAGGTCCTCGGGCGTCGCGACGCCCACGGCGGCCAGGAGCGCCCTGACGTGGTCGCCGATGAGGTCGGGCACGACGTGGACGACGCCCTTGTCGTCCTTGTAGGTCGGCGGGTTCTTGCGGCGCGCCTGGTTGATCGACCCGTCCTCGACGATGCCGGCCGCGTCGGCGACCCGCTCGGCGGCCACCCGCCAGAAGTCGTCGTAGAGCAGGGCGCGGTTCGGCTGGAGCAGCGCGCCCAGCGTCTCGCCCCCGAGCATGCCCCACCCGAAGATGTCGTGCTTGCGCTCCCAGGTGGCGAGGGCCTCGTGCGTCGGCAGGTCGTACTGCCCTTCGACGTAGCGGCTCCTCGGCGAGAGCAGGCCCTCGCAGGTCATGCGCGCCTGCAGCGCGCGCACGGCCCGCAGGCGCGACTGCCCGCGCAGGAAGCGGTCGACCCGGCCGCGCGCCTTGGGATCGTCGCGCAGCGCGGCCAGCACCTGCTCGCCCGAGGGTGCGGCCACGCCGGCGTCGACGCTGGCCGCGGCGCGCGCGTCGGTCTCCTTCTTCACCCAGTCGGCGTCGCGGAGCGCCTCGAGGTACTCGCGCTTCGAGCGGTCGCGATCGAGGTACCCGATGTTGCCCGTCCACTGCTCGAGCCCCACGCGGTCGACGCGGTCGTAGCAGGCCTCGCGGGCGGGCGCGACGTCCTCCTCGAGGCGCGGCGCGAGCACCGACAGCGTGGGCGGGATGCCGAAGACCTCGAGGTAGTTGTGCTCGCCCGGCTTGGGCGGCTGTCCGTCCTCGTTCACCTTCTCGTTGGCGAGGGCCACGAACGTCTCGCGGTAGGCGTTGGGCTTGGGCGGATCGTCGGCGGCGCCCGAGCTGTCCTGGAAGATGAAGGGCGCCCACGCGTCGCCCAGGTCGACGTCGAGCAGGCCGGCGGCGCGGGCCTCGACGACGGTCGTCTTCTTGGCGACGCCCCTGTCGTAACGCCAGGTCTCGCCGGGCGCGAGCGCGGGCATCGCGGCGCGCGCGGGGATGGGGGGCCGCGCCGGCTTCGGCGGCGCGAGGGGAGCGGGCGGCGCCGGCGCGGGCTTCGTCGCGCGCCGGCAGCCCGTGGCCGCGAGCGCGCATCCGATGACCAGCGACGCCGCCCGGAGGCCGCTTCGGGCCCAGGGCTTCGTCACCGCCCCAGCATAACCGACGATTTCAGTCGCGAAAGTTTACGTACTGCAGATCGAGGCCGTAGTCGCCCTTGCGCAGGAAGGCGATGGCCGCCTGCAGGTCGTCGCGGCTCTTGCCGGTGACGCGCAGCTCGTCGCCCTGGATCTGGGCCTGCACCTTGATCTTGGAGTCCTTGAGGGCCTTCACGATCTTCTTGGCCGTCTCGGTCTCGATGCCCTGCTTGACGAGCACCAGCTGGCGCACGGTCTGCCCGCCCGCGGGCTCGAGGTCCTTGGGGTCGAGGCAGCGCTGCGAGACGTTCCGCTTGGCCATGCGCTCGCGCAGGACGGTGAGGGCCGCGGCGGCGTGGGGCTCGTCGGACGACCGGATGATGATGCCCTCGTCGCCGCGCTCGAGCGTCGTGTGGGTGCCGCGGAAGTCGTACCGCTGCGCCAGCTCCTTGGCGGCGGTGTTGAGCGCGTTGTCGAGCTCCATGAGGTTCACTTTCGAGACCACGTCGAAGGAAGGCATGTCCCGCGCAGCATACATGTTAAAATCAAGCAGGGTCCAAGCCCGCCCACGATGTCGTCAGCAGCAGAAGTCCTCGTCGCCCCTCCCGAAGACGTGCAGGCCCACGCCACGGCGGCCGACCGCTTCGAGCGGCCGCGCCACCTCGAGGTGGGCTACTCGCCCTGGCGCCACATGGCCTCGACGCTGGCCATCGCGGCGGTGCTGGCGGCCTTCGCGCTCACGCTCGCCGCGAGCGCCCGCCCGCTCGACTGGCTGCTCATGCCGTTCTTCTTCGTCTTCGCGAACCTGCTCGAGTGGGCGGTGCACCGCTACCCGATGCACCACCCGCTGACGCCGCGGGTGATGTACAAGAACCACGCGATGATGCACCACATCGCCTTCACCGAGCGGAACATGCCGGTGAACGGGGCGCGCGAGCTCGGGCTCGTGATGATGCCCTGGTACACGATGCTCGGCCTCTTCGTCGTCGCCTCGCCCGTCATGCTGGTCGCGGGCCTGCTGCGCGGGCCGGGGCTGGCGGGCGTCTTCCTGCTGGGCGCCGTCCTCTACTTCCTCTTCTACGAGACGCTGCACGCGCTCTACCACTTGCCCGCCGCCACCCTCGACCGCGCGGGCCTCGGCCGCTCGCGCCTGTTCCGCGCCATGCAGCGCCACCACGCGCACCACCACGTCCTGCGGCGCATGTCGGCCGCGAACTTCAACGTGACGGTGCCGCTGTGGGACTGGGTCTTCGGGACGCGCGAGCGAGGCTGAGCGGGCGCTACTTCATGCTGGGGGCGAGCTTCTTCGCCTGCCCCTTGTCGCACACCTTCGTCGACGCGTTCACGCTGACGAAGTAGCCCTTGGCGGGCAGCCACAGCCCGGTCGAGTTCGCCAGCATCGGGGCGGCCTTGGGCGACTTCGCCTTCTCGGTCACGAACACCTTGCCGACCTTCTTCCACGAGAAGAACGGATCGTTCGGCTCGGCCGGCACCTCCTTCTGCGCGGGCGCGTACACCTGCACGAAGGTGTCGTCCTCCTTCTGCCCGTCGACCTTGAAGACGTACTTGCACGTCTCCTTCGATCCCTCCTCGCCGAGGAAGGTGGCGTCCGACTCGCCGCAGGCCGAGAACACGGCGGCCAGGGGCAGGTGCGCCGCCACGGCGGGATCGCAGCAGCTCTTGCCGTTGTGCGCCTTGCACTTGACGGCCGCGGGCGCCGCGGCCGGCTTGCTGTCCGCGCCGCGCGCGACGCGGCCCGGAACCACCGCCGCGAGGAACCCGACCGAAGCACCGAGGACGACGCCGACGACGAGCTTGGAGTTCGACATGGCCCGGCACCGTAGCACAGCCGGCCAAAGCGGGGAGGCGCTCGCGAGAATCGGGCCCGTCCGGCGTTGACAGCCCGACCGCTGCCATGTAGATACGTCCCCCGCAGCGCAACACCTGGGGTGGTAGTTAAGTTGGTTATAACGCCGGCCTGTCACGCCGGAGGCCGCGGGTTCAAGTCCCGTCCATCCCGCCAACGCAACGTCCGAGCGACCCGCTGGAAAGATCGCCTGCGGGCGCGGCGCCGAGTCTCAGCATGTCGCCAGCGGCCCGCGGCCGCCGCCTCAGGCGCGACGACCAGTCAGGAACCGCGTACGCGCGCCAGCAACTCGTCACCCGAGAGCCCGCGGCCCGCCGCGATGGCTGCTCTGCCGCGGGCCATCTCGGCCTCGAGGTCGGCGCGCTCTTCGGGGCTCATCTCGTCGTCGGCGTCTACCATCACGAGGGTGAGCTGGGTGCCTTCCGGCAGGTCGGTCGCCTCGTCCACCACGATGTGGCCCCCTTCGACTCGTGCGCGCAGGGTCGACATGCTCCAAGGCTAACACGAGGCCAAGTGGAGGGGCCCGCCTGGAAGAGGCCGTCTGCGACAGTTCGCGCTAGCGCGGCCGGTCGGCTGAGCGCCGTCCGACTTCGTGTTAAGACGTGGTCCTTGCGGAGGTCGTGGGTGTGAGATCGCAGAACGATGCCGTGGAGGTGGTCAAGCGCCTGCTCCACGCGGGGGCGCTCGGGTACGTCGAGAACGCGCCGTTTCAGCGCGGGAAGCACCGCGTGCTCCTGGCGCTCCACAAGCTCGTGGGCCCGGCCATCTATGACGTGCGCGGCCTCAAGATGTCGCTGTCGCCCCGGCACCTCATCGACAACTTCATCATCCGCCAGGGCGCGTTTCACCCCGAGCTCGTCACGTTCATCGAGGCGGCCATGGCGCGGGGCGGGCACTTCATCGACGTGGGCGCGAACATCGGGTTCCTGTCGCTCGTCGCGGCGCGCGCCGCGGCCGCGGACGCGCACGTCTATGCCTTCGAGCCCTCGCGGCGCGAGTACGCCGTGCTCCTGGAGCACATCGCGCTCAACGGGCTCATGAACGTGACGGCGTTCCCGTACGCCGTCGGCGCGCGCGAGGAGCACTCGACGCTGTGGCTCACGGACCTCGACAACCCGGGCCGGAACTCCCGCTACCGCCCGACGGACGTCGTGAGCGAGGTCCCCATCAAGATCGCGCGGATTGATTCTCTCCTTCCGGCCGCGACCTTCGACGGCGTCGCGTGCGTCAAGATCGACGTCGAGGGGGACGAGTGCGCGGTGCTCGACGGCTTCGAGCGCGTGATGCCACGGCTGCGGCGGGCGGCCTTCATCGTCGAGATCGCGGCCGACAACCTGGCGCGCGCCGGCCACACGGTGGACGACGTGTACCGGTTCTTCGAGCGGCACGGCTTCCGCGGCTGCCGCCCGAGCCGCCCCGACGGTGACGCGGACGAGGTCTTCGTCGCCGCGGAGGCGCCCGACCCACCGTCGCTCTGGTTCTGAGCGGCGCGCCGATCGTCACCGCGACGCCGTGGGCGCTGTCGCAGCTGTGGACCCTGGTCCATCGCGTCCCCGCGCCTCCTTGTCCTCGTTGCGCCGCGAGAAGGCCATCGCCCGGAGGGGATGGCCGCTCGCGGCGACACGCTCGGCGGATAGCCGGGCGAGCGCGCGCTCAGGGATCGGTCCGGCGGCGGCGGGCGCGCAGGTAGTCCCAGCAGAGGACCGCGCCGCCGAGCAGCTCTCCGGCCAGCGTCACGGGGTTCAGGATCGTCGTCAGGTGCTCGCCGAGGTTGGCGAACGGATAGACCGGGAAGCGCCACCCGAGGAACGGCCACAGGAGCGTCCCGAGCCCCATCGACAGGCCGACGACGTCGAGGAGGTAGTGCGTCGCGACGCCGATGGCGACCGCGCGCACGCGCGGCGAGCGCGTCACCACCGCGGCGAGGACGAGGCCGAGGAGGAACAGCCCCGTGTGCGCGAACAGGTGCGTGCCCGAGAGGAGCCCCAGCGCGGCGCCGCGCCGGCCCGAGAGCCAGAACGGGATGTAGAAGAGCGGCTTGTCGATGAGGTCGGGCAGGAGCGCGCCGAGGAAGAACGCGCGCCGCTCGGGGCGCGAGAAGCGGCGGAACGGCCGCGCCGCGACCTTCTTTCCGAGGCCCAAATGCCCGAGCGCGAACACCCGCCGGGGAATCTACCAACCCCTGTGGAAATCAATAGCTGGAATGGTCCCGGCAGCCGCGCGGGGGGGGCGCCGTCAAGCGCGGGCGCCGATCCGTCGATGTCCCTCGGGGGGGCTCATGTCCGCGGCCGTCATCGTCGTGGCCTCGATCGTCGTCGTCGGCGTCGTCATGTGGCGCGCGACCGCCTCGGCGTCGCCCGACGGGCGGCCGCGCACGCTGTCGATGATTCAGCGCGAGCGCCGCCGCCAGTCGCGCATCGTTCCGCCGTCGGACAGGCCCGCCGAGCTGCAGATCATGGGGAGGGACTTCCTGGAGATCCCCGAGGTGCGCGACATCAGCGAGAACGGCCTCGCCATCTCGGTGCCGCACAAGTTCAACGGCCACAAGCCCACGCAGGAGGTCGACCTGCTGCTCACCCTCCACGGCCAGGGCACGGTGCGGGCGCGCGGCGCGATCCGCCACGTCTCCTACACGCGCAGCGACACGGCGACCTTCGGCGTCGAGCTCGTCGCGATCGAGGACGAGGACCGCGACAAGATCCGCAGATACGTCGAGAAGGTCCAGGAGGGCGTGCCCGAGCCGGTGGCCGACGACGCGCCCGCGGACGCCGGCCCGCGGCCCGCGCGGCGCACGCGCTGACGCCGCGGCCGCGTCAACACCAGTCTCTTGTCCCGCGACGCGCCCTGTCGTACGGGTCGAGGCGCCGGGCGGCCCCCCTTGCTCAGTAGGGCGCGCCCGCGTTGAGCCAGGTCGGATCGGTCGTCTCGGCGGCGGCCGTCGCGCCGAGCTGCCCCGGGTTGCCGGCGCCGCTCGAGTCGGCCGTCGTCTGGCCCGAGCCCTCGTCGAACGTCCACTCTCCGACGAGGCCGGTCGTGGGGCCGAGCTTGTGGGTGTGCATGTCCGCCCAGATCTGGCTCGCCGTGCGCGCCGTCGAGAACACGCGCACCTCGTCGACGGCGCCGGTCCAGAAGCCGCCGAAGCCGCCGTTCTCGGTGTCGGCGCCGACCAGCATGGGCTGCGTGTCGTAGGCGATGGGCGGGGTGCCCGGCGTGCACGAGACGAGCGCGCCGTCGACGTAGAGCAGGTTCTGCATGGCGGCGGCGTCGAAGACCTCGGCGGCGTGGTGCCACTGGCCGGCGGTGGGCGTCCAGGCGAGCGAGGCCGAGGCCGACGTGCTGTTCAGATCGACTCCCGTGTGGAGCGCGCCGCTCTCGTACCAGAGGACCCAGGAGTCCGCGACACCGCCGCCGTAGCCCTTGCCGGCCAGCACCGCGTAGGAGCCCACGGGCGCCGACATCGTGAACCAGCTCTCGAGCGTCACGCTCGCCGGCTCGAGCGAGGTGGCGTCGGCGATGGTCACGCGCTGGCCCTGGGCGCCGTCGAAGGACAGCGCGGCGCCGCCCGAGCCGCCGCCCACGGCCGCCGTCGACGAGACGGCATCCGCCTGCAGCGCGACGACGTCCATCTGGATGAACTGGCCGTCGTAGGGCTGCGCGACGGAGGTGCCCGTGACCGTCACGGGCGTCGTCCCGTCCGCGCCCACATTGATGATCTCCTGGCCGTCCTTCGCGTCGGCGAACAGCGTCACCGACGCGCCGGCGTCGATGCGCACGGTCTGTTGGAAGTCGATGGCGAAGAGGTGGTTGATGCTCGAGGCGCCCGCGTTGAGGAAGTACGTCTGCGGCGGCGACGAGATCGTGAGGCGGTACACGTTGAACGTGTCGCCGCTGTCGGCGCCGCCGGACAGCCAGGTCCCGGTGCCGAGCGCGCAGCCACCCGCGTACGTCTTCTGCTCGACGATGCCGCGGAAGCGCAGCGTCACGTCGTAGGTCGTGCCGGCCTGGCCCGCGAGCGTCGCGCTCTGCAGGGTGTTCGGCGTGGTCGCGCAGGCGGGGCCGCTCGGCGCGGCCGTGCAGGGCAGCTGCCAGAGCAAGCCGGCGAGCGACCCGGCCACCGCGACGCACGTCGCCTCGCCGTCGCAGGCCGACGCGCCGTCGGCTGACGCGCCGTCGGTCGCGCCGCCGTCGTGGCGCACGCGGGGCCGCTCTCGTAGGCCGTGCAGG
>DASZWW010000284.1:0-6917 GCA_035546175.1 Polyangia bacterium | reverse complement strand
CGCCGCCGCCTCCTCGCGGCGCTGCCGCGCGCCCTGGCCACCGCGATCGCCGTGGGCGGCGAGGCGGGCGTGGCCTGGCTCGAGGCCGAGTGCCGGCAGGCGCGCCGGCCCGACGTCCGCGCGACCCTCTCCGACGCGGTCGTGCGCGTCCAGGCCGCGAGCGCCGTCGCGGGGCTCCGCCTGCGCAAGGCCCTCGAGGGCAGCGCCAAGCCGCCGCGCGACCCCAGCCGCATCCGGCCGGGCGCCGGGCGCGGCAAGGCCTCGCGGCGCATGCGCTAGGGAGCCCGTCTGCCCGACGGCCACGGGCTCACGTCGCGCCCTCCACGCCCTGCCGCCGCCAGCCTGGCGACCCGCGGTCGCGGCCCCTACAGGCGCGCGAGCACGACCACCGAGTAACCCACCGCGGGCCCTGGCCCCGGATTGAAGTACGAGTGCCGCTGGTCGCCGCGGAACGCCACGGTGTCGCCCGCGGCGAGCGTCCAGCGCTCCCCCGCGGCGACGAGCTCGACCGCGCCCACCTCGCAGGCGAAGTACTCGCGCGTGCCCGGCGTGTGCGGCACGCCCACCATGCGCGCGCGCGGCGGCAGCGCCAGGCGATCGATCTCCATGCCGGGGATGGCGTCGGGCAGGAGGCGCCGCACCTCGACGTTGCCGCGCAGGCGCACGGGCAGCGCGCCGCGAGGGTAGTGCTGCACGGCCGCCCGCGGCGCCTGCACGAGCTCCTCGAGCGTCACCTGCAGCGCGCCCGCGACGCGCTCGCGGACGGCCAGCGTCGGGTTGGCGGCGCCCGTCTCGAGGTTCGCCCCGGTGGCGCGCGGCAGGCCCGCGAGGCGCGCGATCTGCGCCTGCGTGAGCCCGCGCGCCGCGCGGAGCTGCCGCACGTTGCGGCCGAGCCGCGCCGCCGCCTCCTCCGCGTCCGCCTCGCCGGCCACGGCCCAGAGAGTAGCGCCGTTCCAATATATTGACCACGGTGTCGATATCCGAGCGCGGCCCGACATCCTTCGAGCAGAGAGCAGAAGGAGGGACCGATCATGGAGAGCTCGAACCTGAAGGGAACGGCCGCGCTCGTCACGGGCGCCAGCCGCGGCCTCGGCGCCGCGCTGGCGCGCCGGCTCGGACGGGCAGGCGCGCGGCTGGCGCTCGTCGCGCGCGGCGGCGAGGCGCTCGAGGCCGTCGCGCGAGAGATCCGCGCCGCCGGCGGCGAGGCCCACGCCGTGCCCGGCGACGTCGGCGACAAGCGCGACGCCCACCGGATCGCCGGCGCCGCGGCCGCGCTGGTCGGCCCCCTCGAGGTCGTCGTTCACAACGCGAGCACGCTGGGCGCCACGCCCCTCGTCCCCCTGCTCGAGACGGACTGCGAGGACCTCGAGCGCGCCCTCGCCGTCAACCTCGTGGGACCCTTCCGCCTCACGAAGATCGTCGCGGGGGCGATGGCGGCGCGCGGGCGCGGGCTCGTCGTGCACGTCAGCTCGGACGCCGCCGTGGCGGCCTACCCGCGCTGGGGCGCCTACGGCGTGTCGAAGGCGGCGCAGGACCACCTCGGGCGCATCCTGGCGGCGGAGCTCGAGGGCACGGGCGTGCGCGTCGTGTCCGTCGATCCCGGCGAGATGAACACCCGCATGCACGCCGAGGCCATCCCCGACGCCGACCCGGCGGCGCTGGCCGACCCCGACGCCGTCGCGGCGCGGCTCGTCGCGCTCATCGCCCGCCCCGCGCTCGTGGCGAGCGGCGGCCGCGTCGAGCTCGAGCGCCTGTCCGAGCCGGCCGCCGAGGGCCGCCCGTGACGGCCGCCTCCTGGCCCCGCGGGAAGCCGGCGCGCGATCGCTTGCTGTGCCTCGAGCCGCGCACGGGCCGCCGCCGCGACCGGACCGTGGGAGAGCTCCCGACGCTGCTCGCGCCCGGCGACCTCGTCGTCGTCAACGACTCCGCGACGCTGCCCGCCTCGCTGGGCGCGCGCCTCGGCGACGCGCCCGTCGAGCTGCGCCTCGCGGGCGAGCGGGCGCCCGGCGTGTGGGAGGCGGTCCTCTTCGGCCCGGGCGACTGGCGCACGAGGACCGAGGACCGCCCCGCCCCGCCCGAGGCCCGCGCGGGCGACCGGCTCGCGCTCGGGCCCGAGCTCGCGGCGACGATCGCGGCGGTGTCGCCGATCTCGCCGCGCCTCCTGACGGTCCGCTTCGACCAGGAGCCGGACCTGTTCTGGCCCGCGCTCTATCGCCACGGCCGCCCGATCCAGTACGCGTACGCCGCCGGGCCGCTCGAGCTGTGGCACACGCAGACGTCCTACGCCTCGCGGCCCTGGTCCGTCGAGGCGCCGTCGGCGGGCCGGCCGCTCGAGCCGAGCTTGCTCGCCGCGCTCGCGAGGCGCGGCGTCGCGCTGGCGACGCTCACGCACGCCGCGGGCCTGTCCTCGACCGGCGACGCCGCGCTCGACCGCGCGCTGCCGCTGCCCGAGCGCTACGACGTGCCCGCCGCCACCGTGGCGGCGATCGAGGCGGCGCGCGCGCGCGAGGGCCGCGTCGTCGCCGTCGGCACGACCGTCGTGCGCGCCCTCGAGGGCTGCGCCGGCGCCCACGACGGCCGGCTCGTCGCCGGCGTGGGCGTGACCGACCTCCGCATCGGCGCCGGCTTCCGCGCCGCCGTCGCGAGCGGCATCCTCACCGGCATGCACGAGCCCGAGGCCAGCCACTTCTCGCTGCTCGAGGCCTTCGCGCCCCGCGCCCTCCTGGCCGACGCCCACGCCCACGCCGAGGCGGCGGGCTACCTCGCGCACGAGTTCGGCGACTCGATGCTCATCCTGCCCGAGCCGGCCCGGGCGGCTGCGCGGCGAGCGTTCGAGAGCTCCGGTTCATCCGCGTGAGCTCCGCACCCGCGCGTGGCGCGCGCGCCTTGCCGGTCATCGGTTCGTGGCCAGGTTCCTCCATTGAGGGCCATCGTGTTCCGCGCCGCGCTCCGCGCGCTCATCGTCTCGAGCATGCTCGCCGTCTTCGCGTCACCAGCGGCCGCGGGCGACGGCCCGGGCGCTCCGCCCGCCCAGGGCGGCCGCGCCGGCGCCGAGCGCGGCGATCGAAAGGCGGAGGCCCTCAAGAGGGAGCGCCCTCGGGACGACCCCGACGACGCCGATGACGGCCTCCAGAAGAACAGCAAGGCCGGGGAGAAACGCGCGGAGCCCGACCCGTAGCGGCCGCCGCGGGATCGAGTAGTCGCGCCGCGGACGCCCTGGTAAGGTCCCGGCCCATGACGGCGAAACCTCTCCCCAAGGACATCCTCTCGAAGGCGGCCACGATCGCGCGCGGGCTCGCGATGGACGCCGTCCACGCGAGCCAGAGCGGGCACCTGGGCCTGCCGCTCGGGTGCGCCGAGATCGGCGCGGTGCTCTACGGGCACGCCCTCAGCCACTGTCCTTCCCACCCCGAGTGGCTCAACCGCGATCGCTTCGTGCTGTCGGCGGGGCACGGGTCGATGTTCCTGTACTCGTGGCTCTGCCTCTCGGGGTACGCCGAGATCCCGCTCGACGAGATCAAGAAGTTCCGCCAGCTCCACTCGCGCACGCCCGGGCACCCGGAGCTGACGCACGCGCCGTCGGGCGTCGAGACGACCACCGGCCCGCTCGGCCAGGGCGTCGCCAACTCCGTGGGCATGGCGGTCGCGGCGAAGATGGCCGAGGCGCGCTTCAACACGAAGGACCACAAGATCTTCGATCACCACGTCGTCTGCCTGGCGGGCGACGGGTGCATGCAGGAGGGCGTCGCCCTCGAGGCCGTCGAGTTCGCGGGGCACCAGAAGCTCGACAACCTCATCCTCATCTACGACGCGAACAACGTCACGCTCGACGCCATGGCGAAGGAGACGCAGAGCCTCGACGCCGCCAAGCGCTTCGAGGCGCTCGGCTTCGACGTGCAGACGATCGACGGCCACGAGATGGACGTCTTCCTCGCCGCCTTCGAGCGCGCGAAGATCGCCGGCAGCGGCAAGCCGCAGCTCATCATCGCCAAGACCCTCATCGGCAAGGGCATCCCCGAGGTCGAGGGCACGCAGAAGGCCCACGGCGAGGCCGGCGCGAAGTTCACCGAGGCGGCGCGCAAGGCGCTGGGCCTCCCGGCCGAGCCGTACTACGTCTCGCCCGAGGTGGGCGCCTTCTTCGCCGAGCGCCGCAAGGAGCTCGACGCCGCGTACGCCGCGTGGTCGAAGACGTTCGAGGCCTGGAAGGCCGCCAACCCGCAGCTCGCGGCGGAGCTGGGGTCGTCGCGCGCCTACGCGTTCACGCTGCCCGAGGACACGAAGAAGCGCACGCCCGACACGGCGGCGCTGCTGGGCGCGATCCCCGCGTTCGCGGCCGACACGAAGATCGCGACGCGCAAGGCCGCGCAGGACGTGCTGCAGCCCCTGGCCGCCCGGGTGCCGCTGCTCATCGGCGGCAGCGCGGATCTCTACGGCTCGACGCTCAACTACATCGGCGACCTCAAGACCGGGGACGACGACTTCAACGCCGCGCACCGCGCCGGGCGCAACATCCGCTTTGGCATCCGCGAGCACGGCATGTGCTCCATCCTGAACGGCATCGCCGCGCACGGCGTCTTCCGCCCGAGCGGCGCGACCTTCCTGGTCTTCGCCGACTACTGCCGCGCGGCGATCCGCCTGGCGGCCCTCAGCCACCTCCCCGTCATCTACGTCTTCACCCACGACAGCGTGGGGGTCGGCGAGGACGGGCCGACGCACGAGCCCGTCGAGACGATCCCCGGCCTGCGCGTCATCCCCAACCTCGACGTCATCCGCCCCGCCGATCCCGAGGAGACGGCGGGGGCCTGGGTCGCGGCGCTCGAGCGCACCGACGGGCCGACGCTGCTCGCGCTCACGCGCCAGAACGTGCCGCTGCTCTCCGAGATCCCCGTCGCCGCGCGGCGCGAGGGCGCGCTCCGGGGCGGCTACGTCGCGAAGAAGGAGACGGCGCCGCTCGACCTCATCCTCCTGTCGGCGGGCAGCGAGCTGCAGCACGCGCTGGCCGCCGCGAAGACGCTCGGCCCCGGCACGCGCGTCGTGAGCGTGCCCTGCTTCGCGCGCTTCGATCGCCAGCCCGCCGCTTACCGCGAGGAGGTGCTGCCGCGGGCCTGCCGCAAGCGCGTCGCCATCGAGGCCACCGTGCCCTCGACGTGGGCGCGCTACGTCGGCCTCGACGGCGCCGTCGTCGGGATCGATCGCTTCGGCCTGTCGGCCCCGGGGGCGACGGTCATGAAGGAGCTCGGCATCACCGCCGAGCACGTCGTCGACGTCGCGAAGCGCCTGTCCTAGGCGCGCCGCGCGGCGTCCCTGGCGCGCCTCGTCAGCGCGGGCGAAAAGAGGGAACAAACCGGCGCGCCAGGCGCACTAACGGATCGAGGAGGTCGTCATGCCTCGAGCCGCAGGGGTGTTCGCCATGGCCGCCGCGCTGTCCCTCGTCTGCGCCGCCGCGCGCGCCAGCTGCCTCGTGACCAACGAGACGGGCTACGAGTTCGTCGTCTCGTCGGGGAACGCCGCCAACCAGAAGGTCGGCCCCCACGCGACGACGACGATCGAGGCCGGCAAGATCCAGGGGAAGAGCGCCGAGGGCCGCACGATCAGCGGCTCGTGCAAGGACGGCGCGCGCCTCGTCGTGCGCGAGAAGAACGGCGTCCCGCTCCTGCTGCCCCGGAAGTAGGCCGTCAGGAAGGAGGAGCCCGCGCCGCGCGCGCATCAGGAAACTGATTGCGCGCCGCGGATCGCCGCGGAGATCGCGGTCTGGGCACCTTGGCACGACCTTGGCATCGCGGGGAGATCGTCCGGCGAGCCCGGGCCACTTGGTCCCACATCAGAACGGAGATCTCCCATGTCGCTCAGAAACGCTTCGGTCGCGCTTGGAGCATGGGTGGTGTTGCTGGCGGTCGCGCCGTCGGCGCGCGCCGCGCAGTGCCAGACGGCGGCGGACTGTGGAAAGGGATTCACCTGCCAGCTCGTGACGGCGCCGCCGCCGGTCGACGCGAAGCCGGCGTGCGCCCCGGGGAGCGTCTGCCCCGCCGACCCAGGGCCCGCGACCCCGGGGGGACAGGCGGCGACCACCGGATACTGCACCGAGGCGCCGTGCACGACCGACGCCGACTGCGGCCCGACGATGGTGTGCCACACGGACATGATCATGAGCTGCTCGGGCGGCGGCTCGGCCTGTCCGCCGAACGCGGAGTGCCTCGTCCCCGACATGAAGCCCGTCTGCACGACGACGAGCGCCTCCACCTGCCGATACAAGTGGGAGCTCTCCTGCAAGGTGGACGCGGACTGCGGCGACGGCTTCACGTGCGCCTTCGCGACGATCACCGGCTGCTCCGGGGGCGGCGTCGCCGGCTCGGGCACGGCGTCGAGCGGCACGGTGTCGCCGGGCATGACGGGCACGGGCGGGGCGGCCTCGGGCGCGCCGGCGCCCGCGGTCGACGGCGGCGTCGCACCGGCGCCGGGTCCCACGCCCGTCCAGCCCCCCGACACCTGCGTGACGACGACGAGCACGACCGGCGCCTGCACACCCAAGGCGACGACCTGCGCCGTCGACGGCGACTGCCCCGCCGCGTGGACGTGCGTCGACCTCCCGCCCGTTCGCGGCGAGCCGACGCCCGCGACGTCGGCCGACGGCGGCGCCGGGAGCGGCGCGGGCGCGCCGGCGCCGACGGGCAATGCGTCCTCCATCGCCCCCGGCGAGCCCGACCCCGCGGGCACGGGCACGCCGGCCCCGACCAAGGCGTGCCAGTCTCCTCTCGGCACCCTGGGCGGCGTCGCGCTCGACGCGAGCGGCGCGCCCAAGGAGGCCGGCTCCAGCGGCACGGGCGGCGCCGCGGGCGGCAACACCACCGGGGCGAACGGCGGCACGCCGCCCGCGACGCCCGGGCCGGACACGAAAGGCGGCGCGCAGCGCGCGAGCG
>DASZWW010000283.1:0-12311 GCA_035546175.1 Polyangia bacterium | reverse complement strand
CGTGGCGCTGGCGCGGGCGGCGGCGGGCGCGACGGGCCGCGACGACCCGGGCCTCGTCGCCGCGGCCGTCGCCGACGCCGAGGCCGTCTTCCACGGCACGCCCTCGGGCATCGACGCCGCGGCGGCCATGAGCGGCGTCGTGGGCCGGTTCACGCGCGCCGACGGGTGGCGGCCCATCCGCGTGCTGCAGCCCATGACGATCTGCGTGGGCCTGTCGGGGCGGCCGCGCGACACCTCGGGGCAGGTCGCGGCCGTGGGGCGCCTGCGCGAGCGGCTGCCCGCCGCCGACGGCGTGCTCGCGCTGCTCGGGCGCCTCGCCGACGACGCCGAGGCCGCGCTGGGCGTGGGGGACGTCGACGGGCTCGGGCGCATCCTCGACACGGCCCACGGCCTGCTCGCGGCGCTCCGCGTGTCGTCGCCGGAGCTCGACGCGCTCGCTCACGACGCGCGCGCCGCGGGCGCCGTGGGCGCCAAGCTCACGGGCGCGGGGGGCGGCGGCGCGGTGATCGCGCTCGCGCCGGGCCACGAGCGCGACGTGCTCGCCCGCTGGCGCGCCGCGGGCTTCGAGGGCTTCCTCGCCGAGATCGCCGCGACCGAGCCCCGATCGGCGATCCCCCGGCGCGCCGAGGCCGCGCCGTGAGCGACGCGCGCGCCGCGACGGCCGTCGCCGGCACGAACATCGCGCTCGTGAAGTACTGGGGCAAGCGCGACGCCGCCCTCAACCTGCCGGCCGCCGGCAGCCTCTCGCTCACGCTCGACGGCCTCGGCACGCGCACGACGGTGCGCTTCTCCGACGCCCTCGACGCCGACCGCCTCGTGCTGGGCGGCGCCGCGGCCGACGCCCGGGCGACGGGCCGCGTCTCGGCGTTCCTCGATCGCGTGCGCGCCCGCGCCGGCCTGCGGGCCCGCGCCGAGGTCGTGACGGCGAACGACATGCCGACGGCCTCGGGCCTGGCGTCTTCGGCGTCGGGCTTCGCCGCCCTGGCCGTGGCGGCGACGCGCGCCGCGGGCCTCGCCCTGCCGCCGCCGGAGCTGTCGGAGCTGGCGCGGCTCGGGTCGGGCTCGGCGGCGCGCTCGATCTTCGGCGGCCTCGTCGAGATGGCGCCGGGCGCCCGCGCCGACGGGCGCGACGCCGTCGCCGCGCCCGTCCCGGGCGGCGACTGGCCCGAGCTGCGCTTGGTGGTCGCCGTCACGAGCGAGGGCGCGAAGGCCGTCGGCTCGACCGAGGCCATGGAGCGCACGGCGCGCACGTCGCCCTACTACGCCGCCTGGCTCGCGAGCGTCCCCGGCGATCTCGCCGACGCGCGCGCCGCGATCGCCGCCCGCGACCTGCGCCGCCTCGGGGCGGTCGCCGAGCGCAGCGCGCTGCGCATGCACGCCTCGGCCCTGGCCGCCGAGCCGGGCCTCCTCTACTGGAGCGCCGCCACCATCGCCGCGATCGAAGCGGTCAAGGCGCTGCGCGCGGGCGGCGTCCCCGCCTTCTTCACGATCGACGCCGGACCGCACGTCAAGGTCCTGTGCGCCGACGGCGACGCGCCCGCCGTCGACCAAGCCCTCTTACGTACCCCCGGCGTTCTGCGTACAGTGGTGGCGGCGCCCGGGCGGGGGGCGCGCGTCGTGGAGGCCGCTTGAGGACGCTGCAGGGAGAGCCGATGGTCACGGCGCCGGGCAAGCTCGTGCTGCTCGGCGAGTACGCCGTGCTCGACGGGTTCCCGGCGATCGTCGCCGCGGTCAACCGCCGCGCCTCGGGGCAGTTCGTCCCCGGGCGCTCGCCCGAGTCGGAGCTCGTCGACATCGCCGTGCGGAACGCGGCCGACGCGCTCGGCCCCAACCGCGCGGCGCTCCCGGCCGGCTCGGTGCTCGTCGACACGGCGGCCTTCTCCCTCAACGGCACCAAGATGGGCATCGGCTCGTCGGCGGCGACGGCGGCCGTCACCGTGGGCGCGGTCCTCGAGATGGCCGGCCTCTCGGTGAGCGACTCCACCGACCTCGTCTTCGACGTCGCGCTCGCCGCCCACCGCGCCGCCCAGGGCGGCCTCGGCTCGGGCGCCGACGTCGCCGCCGCCGTCTATGGCGGCCTGATCCACTACACGCGCCCCTCGGCGGGCCCGGCGGCGATCCGGCGGCTGCCGCCGCTCGTGGGCGTCGAGATGGTGGTCTTCTCGACGGGCACGCCCAGCTCGACCGTCGACTGCCTGCAGGCGGTCGCGGCCTTCGCGAAGCGGAGCCCCGAGACGCACCGGCAGCTCCTGCCCCCCATCGCCGAGGCGGTCTCGCGCTTCGAGCACGGCCTCTTCGCGCGCGACACGGCCGAGATCATCGCCGCCGGCGGCGAGGCGCACCTCGGCATGGAGATGCTCGGCCAGGCCGCGGGCGTGCCCATCGTGACGCCCGTGCTCGCCCACGCCGCGCTGCTCGCGTCGGAGGTGGGCGGCGCCGCCAAGCCCTCGGGCGCGGGGGGCGGCGACGTCGGAATCGCCTTCCTGCCCGATCCCGAGGCGGCGAACGAGTTCAGGACGCGTGCACGGGACATCGGGCTTGGCATACTGGACTTGTTCGTGGACCCTACGGGCATCTCACGCATCTAGTCGAAGCCACCTTCCGGACCTAAAGAAAGACATCGCATGTCGGTCACCAAGGACACCGCGCCCCCGAACGGCTCCCGCATCCCCGGCTTCTATCGCCTCTCGGTCGCCGAGCGGCGGCACATCCTGCGGCTGCGCTCCGACCTGTCGGAGGAGGATCTCGCGACGTGGGAGGGCGGCGGCATCGACACGACGACGGCCAACGAGGTCGTCGAGAACGTCGTGGGCGTCTACGCGCTGCCGCTCGGCATCGGGCTCAACTTCCGCGTCAACGGCGAGGACGTGCTCGTGCCCATGGCCGTCGAGGAGCCTTCGGTGATCGCCGCCGCGTCCAACGCGGCCAAGATGGTCCGCGCCGGCGGCGGCTTCGCGGCCGACGCCGATCCGCCCATCATGACGGCGCAGATCGAGATCGTCGGCGTCGCCGACCCGCACGACGCGCGCGCCCGCATCGAGGCCGCGGCCGCCGAGCTGCTCGGCATGGCGCACGCCGCGCTGCCGCGGCTCGCGGCGCGCGGCGGCGGCGCGCGCGAGCTCGAGGTGCGCGCCCTCCCCGGCCGGGTCATCGTGCACGTGCACATCGACTGCCGCGACGCGATGGGCGCCAACATGGTCAACACCGTCGCCGAGTCGCTCGCCGAGCGGGTCGTGGGCCTGGCGCGCGGGCGCGGCGGGCTGCGCATCCTCACCAACCTCTGCGACCGCCGCCGCGTGCGCGTGCGGGCGCGCGTGCCCGTGGCGGCGCTCGCGACGGCGGGCATGGACGGCGCGGCCGTGCGCGACGGCGTCGTCGCGGCCTCGCGCTTCGCCGAGGACGATCCCTACCGCGCGGCGACGCACAACAAGGGCATCATGAACGGCGTCGACGCGGTCGTCATCGCCACGGGCAACGACTGGCGCGGCGTCGAGGCCGGCGCGCACGCCTTCGCCGCCGCGAGCGGGCGCTACCGGCCCCTCGCGACGTGGCGCGCCGGCGACGGCGCCGAGGCGGGCGACCTCGTGGGCCAGCTCGAGATGCCCATGGCCGTCGGCACCGTGGGCGGGACGCTGCAGGCCCACGCGGGCGCGCGGCTCGCGCAGCGGCTCCTGGGCGTCACGTCGGCGACGAGGCTCGGCATGATCATCGGCGCCGCGGGCCTGGCCTCGAACCTCGCCGCGCTGCGGGCGCTCGCCACCGAGGGCATCCAGCGCGGGCACATGGCCCTGCACCGCCGGTCTGCCGCCGTGGCCGCACGCGCCGCCGCCGAACGCGCCGCGGCGAAGCGGCCCGATCGGCCGGCCTAACCCGCCGCCTCGATCGTGCTAAAAGGACCTCCGCGATGATTCGTCAGGTGCTGCGCGACGGCCGCGACGCGGGTGGTTCCGGGGATCCGGCGCGAAAGCCCCTCGAGGCGGTGTCGCGCCCGCCCATCCCCTGGCTCGATCCGCCCGCCGGCCCCTGGACGGTCGCGCGCGCCTACGAGTACTGCGAGGAGTTCGCGCGCACGCACACGGAGAGCTTCCCCGTCGCGTCGCGCTTCGTCCCCGCCGAGATCCGCCCGCACCTCGTCGCGCTCTACGCCTTCGCCCGCAGCGCCGACGACTTCGCCGACGAGCCGCAGTACGAGGGCCGCCGCATCGAGGCCCTCGACCGCTGGGAGGAGGAGCTCGCGCGCGCGTGCCACGGCGAGGCGACGCACCCCGTGTTCATCGCCCTCGCCGACACGATCGAGCGGCGCGACCTGCCCATCCCACCGCTCGAGGACATGCTCTCGGCGTTCCGCGCCGACCTCGAGGTGCGGCGCTACGCCACCTTCTCGGCGCTGCGCGCGTACACCGCCCGCTCGGCCGACCCCGTGGGCCGGCTCCTGCTGGCGCTCTTCGGCTACCGCAAGCCCGAGCTCGTGCGCTACGCCGACGAGATCTCGACGGCGCTGCAGCTCACGAACTTCTGGCAGGACGTCGCCGCCGACGCCGCGCGCGACCACGTCTACATCCCCGCCGAGGACCTGCACTTCTTCGGCGTCACCGAGGCCGACGTCAAGGCGCTCAAGCCGACGCGCGGGCTGCGCGACCTCATCCGCTACCAGGTGGCGCGCACCCGCGCCCTCTACGAGCGCGGCCGGCCCCTGATGTTCCACCTCGGCGCCGACCTGCGCATGGAGCTGACGCTCATCTGGCTCGTCGGCACGACCATCCTCGACAAGATTGAGGATGCCGACTACGACGTCTTCACGCAGCGCCCGCAGATCCGCCGCCGCGACAAGGCCCTCATCATGGCCCGCGCCGCCAAGGGCTGGGCGCACCACCTGGACCTCGCGGCGCTCAAGGCGCTCTGGCCGGGCTGAGACGTCAGGCGCCGGCCTCGCCGGACGAGGCGAGGCGTCCGGATCAGCCGCCGTCGCCGGGGGCCGCGTCGGCGTCGCTCGCGCCGGCGTCCGCGCCGCTCGCGTCGGCGTCCGCGCCGCTCGCGTCGGCGTCGCCGCCTCCGTCGACCGTCGGGGCGGGCGACGCGACGACGATCGTGCCGACGGGCCCCGAGACGTCGAAGCAGGAGCCGCCCTTCGACATGAAGGCCAGATCCTTCGAGAACACGCCGCTCGCGGAGACGACCTCGATGTGGCAGACGCCGTCGGGGCTGGCGTCGAAGGTCGAGGGGTTGACCTGGAGCGTGATGCGGCACGCGCAGCCGGCCGTCTGGCAGCTCGAGAGGAGGGGCACGCAACCACCGGCAATGGCCCCGCAGGCGCCGGTCGCGGCGAACGAGACGCCCTCGGTGCCCGCCGGCAGATCGACGTAGACGAGCGGCGAGCTCGGGTCGCAGGTGCTCGACGAGGAGCAGGCCGCGCCGAGGACGAGCACGCCGAGGAGCCACCAGGGTCGCCGCATCACGCGCCGCAAGGTAGCACGCAAATCACAGCCGCGCGCCGTTCGAGGCGACCACGCCGCGGTACCAGCGCGCCGAGTCCTTGAGCGTGCGCTTCTGCGTCGCGAAGTCGACGTGGACGAGGCCGAAGCGCTGCTTGTAGCCGTGGGCCCACTCGAAGTTGTCGAGCAGCGACCAGTGGAAGTAGCCGCGCACGGGGACGCCGCCCGCGACGGCGGCGCGCAGCTCGCCGAGGTACGCGCGCGCGAAGTCGATGCGCTGCGGATCGTGCACCTGGCCGTCCGCGGCGACCCAGTCGGGCAGCGACACGCCGTTCTCGGCCACGACGATGGGGAGCGCGTAGCGCTCGTGCAGCCACGTCGGGACGAGGCGCATGATCGCGGGGGTCACGGCCCACTCCATCGAGGTCAGCGGCGTGCCGGCGGGCCAGGGCACGACCTCGGGGCGGCCGTCCTTGCCGCGGCGGACGGCGTCGGCCTGGTAGAGGTTCACGCCGAGGAAGTCGAGCGGCTGGCGGATCGTCTCCAGGTCGCCCGCGCGCACCTCGGGCAGCGACGGCCCGTAGCGGGCGAGCCCGTCTTCGGGGTAGCGCCCGAGCACCATGGCGTCGAGCCACCAGGCGTTCTGCTTGTACGACTCGTCGGCGGTCGCGAGGAAGCGGGCCCGCGCCGCCGCGAGATCCTCGGCCGCGGGCGTCGCGGGGACGGAGTTGTAGCTCGCCTGCGCGCAGCCCACCTCGACCTTGCCCCCGGCCGCGGCGCGGATGGCCTGCACGGCGCGCCCGTGCGCGAGGAGGGCGTGGTGCGTGGCGCGCAGGAGCTCGGCGAAGGTCAGCTTGTCGCCCGGCGCGTGGCGCCCCTGGACGAGGCCCGCGCCCAGGAACACCTGCGGCTCGTTGAGCGGCATGAAGTGCCGCACGCGATCGCCGAGACGGCGGACGACGATCGCGGCGTAGTCGGCGAACCAGCCGGCGACGTCACGATCGAGCCAGCCGCCACGCTGGTAGAGGGCCAGGGGCAGGTCCCAGTGGTAGAGCGTGAGCCAGGGGTCTATCCGGGCCGCGAGCAGCTCGTCGACGAGCCGGTCGTAGAAGTCCAGGCCCTTCGGGTTCACGCCGCCCGTGCCGGCCGGCAGCACGCGGGGCCACGAGACGCTGAAGCGGTAGGCGCGCAGGCCCAGGGACCGCGCGAGCGCGACGTCTTCCTTGTAGCGGTGGTAGTGGTCGCAGGCCACGTCGCCCGACTGCCCGTTCCAGATCGCGCCGGGCTTCTTGCAGAACACGTCCCAGATCGAGGGGCCCTTGCCGTCCTCCGCGGCGGCGCCCTCGATCTGGTAAGCGGCCGTCGCGGCGCCCCACACGAAGCCCGCGGGGAAGGCCCGCGGCCTGGGCCCGGCCGCGCGCGCGGCGCGCAGGCCGACCGCGGCGCCGGCCGCCGAGGCCGCCCCGAGGAACGACCGGCGGTTCACTTCGCCGGCTCGGGCGGCCCGCGCAGCGCCCCGAGGCTCTCTTTGATGGCCCTCTCGCGGCCCGAGTCGCTGGGCTCGTAGTAGCGATGGCCGCGGAGCGCGTCGGGCAGGTACTCCTCGCGGACGTAGTGCCCGGCGTAGTCGTGCGGGTAGCGGTAGTCCTTCCCCCAGCCGAGCTCCTTGCCGAGCTTCGTGGCGGCGTTGCGCAGGTGCGCCGGCACGGGCAACGCGCCGTGCGCGTCGACGTCGGCCTTGGCGTTCGCGTACGCCGTCACCGCCGTGTTGGTCTTGGGCGCCGTCGAGACGTAGAGGACGGCCTCGGTCATCGGCAGCAGGCCCTCCGGCAGGCCCACGAACCGGAAGGCGTCGAGCGCCGCGACGGCGACCTGCAGCGCCTGCGGATCGGCGACGCCCACGTCCTCGGCGGCGAAGATCACGATGCGGCGCAGGACGAAGAGCGGGTCCTCCCCCGCCTCGAGCATGCGCGCCATCCAGTAGAGCGCGGCGTCGGGATCGCTGCCGCGCATGCTCTTGATGAAGGCGGAGACGACGCCGTAGTGCTCGTCGCCGGCCTTGTCGTAGAGGATCGTGCGGCGCTGCAGCGCCTCCTCGACGACGGCCGTCGTGAGGACCGCCCGCCCGCCCGCGTCGGGCACCGCGATGGCAGCGGCCGCCTCGAGCGTCGCCAGGGCCCGGCGGGCGTCGCCGCGGGCCTCGCGCGCGATGAGCTCGCGGACGTCGTCCGGCACGTCGAGGGGCCGGCCGCCGAGGCCGCGCTCCCCGTCGGCGAGGGCGCGGTCGAGCACGAGGCGCAGGTCCGCCGGCGTGAGCGCCTTGAGGACGACGACCTTGGCGCGCGAGAGCAACGCCGCGTTGACCTCGAACGACGGGTTCTCGGTGGTCGCGCCCACGAGCACGACCGTCCCCGCCTCGACGTGGGGCAGCAGCGCGTCCTGCTGCGCCTTGTTGATGCGGTGGATCTCGTCGTCGAAGAGCACGGTGCGCGCGCCGCGCTCGTCGCGCTCGGTGGCCGCCTCGGCGACCGCCTCGCGCAGCTCCTTGACGCCCGCCATGACCGCCGAGACGGCCACGAAGCGCGCCCCCGCCTCGGCGGCGAGCAGGCGCGCGAGCGTCGTCTTGCCCGTGCCCGGCGGGCCCCAAAGGATGACGGACGGCAGCTCCTTGCCCTCGAGCGCCCGGCGCAGCAGCTTGCCCGCGCCGAGGACGTGCTCCTGCCCGATGAACTCGGCCAGCGTGCGCGGCCGCATGCGCTCGGCGAGAGGCTGGCCGCGGCGATCCCGGGCGGCGGCGCGGGCGAAGAGGTCCATGCCCCGAGCCTATCAAAGTAGAACGAGGGCGATCGCGGTGTTACGTTCTGCGGGCGTTGGGCCCCCGACCGCTCTCCCTCGCCGTCTCCGTCACCCTCGCCCTCGCCGGGCGGGCACTGGCTCTGGCTGGGCCGGCCGCGCCGCCGCCGGCCGCGTCCTCCGCGGCCGAGCCGGAGGCGACGCCCAAGGCCACCGCGCCCAAGCCGGTGCCCGGGCTGGCCCCGCCGCTGCCGTCCGCGCCCGACGCGCCCAGGGCGCCGGCGAACCCGAAGGAGCGGCGCGCCTGGCTCAAGGCGCAGCTCGACGAGGTGCTGGGCGCGCCCGCCTTCGCGAAGGCGAAGATGAGCGTGCTCGCCATCGAGTCGGACACGGGCAAGCCGGTGTACGCGCGCGGCGAGAAGGCGCCCATGAACGCGGCGTCGAACGTCAAGATCGTCACCTCGGCGGCGGCGCTCTCGTTGCTCGGCCCCGAGTACCGCTGGCGCACGACCCTCACCGTCGCGGGGCAGCCCGCGGGCCCGGCGCTCGCGCCCGGCGGCGAGGTCGCGGGCGATCTCGTCCTGCACGGCGGCGGCGACCCCACGCTCACCGTCGAGGACCTCTCGGCGATGGTGGCCGACCTCGTCGCGCTCGGGCTGCACAAGGTGCACGGCGCGCTCGTCGTCGACGACGGGTTCTTCGACGGGGCGACCGTCGGCCCCGCCTACGATCAGAAGAAGGAGTCCACGGCCTCGCGGGCGCCCTCGTCGGCCGCGTCGCTCGACTTCAACGTCGTCGCCGTCACGATCATCCCGGGCGCCGCCGCGGGCGCCCCCGCGCGCGTCACCGTCGAGCCCGCGTCGCCGTACTTCGCCGTCTCGGGCACCGTCGTCACGGCGGCCGAGGGTCCGGCCTCCCCCGCGGTCGACACGCGAGACGACGGCGGCGCCCGCACGCGGATCTTCGTCTCGGGCCGCGTGCGTGCCGGCAGCGAGCCGCGCACGTTCTATCGCCGCGTCGTCCACCCCGCGCTCTTCGTGGGCCACTCGCTGCGCCAGCAGCTCGAGCGGCGCGGCATCATCGTCGACAAGCCGACGCGCGTCGGTGCCACCCCGACGCAGGGCCAGCGCGTGCTCTCGACGCACGAGTCGGCCCCGCTCGCCGTGGTCGTGCAGGATCTCAACAAGCGGTCGAACAACTTCATGGCCGAGCAGGTCGTGCGCACGCTGGGCGCCGAGATCATCGGCCGCCCCGGCACCTGGGACAAAGGCATCGAGGCCGTCGGGCGCTACCTGACGAGCGTGGGCCTGCCGCGCGGCAGCTACGGCATGACCAACGGCTCGGGCCTCTACGACTCGAACCACTTCTCCGCCGAGCAGATCACGACCGTCCTGCGCGCCGCCTCGCGCGACTTCCGCATCTCGGCCGAGTTCCTGGCCTCGCTCGCAGTCGCCGGCACCGACGGGACGATCGCCCACCGCATGGCGGGCACGCTCGCGGAGCGGTACGTGCGGGCGAAGACGGGCACGCTGGCCACGGTGAGCTGCCTCTCGGGCTTCGCCGGCTCACCCGGCCGGGTGCCGCTGATCTTCTCTATCCTGATGAACGACGTCGCGAGCGCGGCCGAGGCCCGGCGTGCGCAGGACCGCGTCGCGGAGATCCTCGTCGCCTACCTCGAGGCCGACGGCTCCCCCCAGCCGTAGTCGTCCTCGTCCACCTCGATACGGTCGTCGTTCCCCTCCACCGCCTCCTGTCCCCACACCGACGCGTACTCGCCGGTGCGGAGCTTGGTGCGCTCTTCCGGCGCCAGCTTCTCCCAACCGCGGCCCCCGCCTCCCTCATCCATCGCATCCACCCAATCACTGGATCCTGGACTGATGTGACGCAGCTGCATCGAACCCTCCCCTGTTTCGAGCCCCTAGCAGAACAACGATTCTACCAAAAACATTTCCCGATCAATCTCCCTCCAGCCCTCCTTTTCGATCGTCTGAAGACAGATTAGTCGCGGCGTGTTTCCGGATCCTTTCGGGCAGACTTTTCTTTCGTTACTCGCCGCGAAGAGCCAGGAGGGGGCTCGTGAGCGGGCCTGTGAACGGTCGGTAACGCGCGCTCACGGATTCGCCTCCAGCACGAGGTTGAACGGCGTCTCCGTGGCCCGGCGGAAGCGAGAGAATCCGCCGCCTTCCACGACGATCTCGCGCAGCCGCGCCTCGCCCGCCTGCGCGCCGAGCGCCGGACCGTGGCCCGCGAGCGAGCACGGCACGCAGAAGACGGTCGACGCGCCGTAGAAGACGCGCCCCACGGGGTTCAGGTTCTGCTCGACGCGGTCGCTGGCGTACGGCTCGACGAGCAGCCACGTCCCGTCCTCGGCGAGCGCGCCGCGGATGTGGCGCGCGGCGCCCACGGGGTCGGCCATGTCGTGCAGGCAGTCGAAGCAGGCGGCGAGATCGTAGCCCTTCCCGGGGAAGTCCTGCGCCGTCGCGACCTCGAAGCGCACCCGATCGGCGAGGCCCGCCTCGCGCGCGCGGCGCCGCGCCGTCTCGATCGACGCGCCGTGATAGTCGAAGCCGACGATCTCGCACCTCGGGTACGTGCGCGCCATCAGGATCGTCGACGCGCCGTGGCCGCAGCCGATGTCCGCCACCCTGGCCCCGCGCCGTAGCTTCGCCTCGACGCCGTCGAGGGCCGGGATCCAGGCCGTCGTGAGGTTGCCGACGTAGCCGGGGCGGAAGAAGCGCTCCGTGCCCTCGAAGAGGATGGGATCCTGCTCCGTCCAGTCGAGCCCGGCGCCCGTGCGGAAGGCGTTGGAGATGCGCGGCTCGGCGCGCATCGCCGCCGCGACGATCTGGAACGCGCCCGGCAGGAACGCGGCGCTCGTCTCGTCGGCGAGGGCGAGCGCCTGCTCGGGCGTGAGCGAGTACGTCTTCGCGCCGGCGTCGTACGTCACGTACCCGCCCGCCGCCTGGTTGTTGAGCCACTCGCGCACGTAGCGCTCCGTCGTCTCGGTGCGCGCCGCGAGCTCGGCCGGGGTCACGGGCCCGGCGGCCGCCATCGCCTTGTAGAGGCCCAGCTTGTCGCCGATCATCACGAGCGCGGCGCTGATGCCCGAGCCGATGTCGCCGACGGCGCGTCCCATGAAGGCGTCGAGCTTGTCCTGATCGATCGTCGTGGTGGTCATGGCGTCTCTCCTTCGCAACGGTGTCTGCCGGTCCGACACGGCCCGGCTTTCACGGCAGAGACTGTCCGCGCCGCGTTGGACGCCTCGTTGGAGGGATCGTTGGAATTGCGGCCGGCGGCGAGATCGCCAAACCACGCTCGGCGGACGTGGGATATTGACCCTGGGCGATGTCAGCGAAGCGGGTGGAGATCAAGTTGCTCGGGGAGCTCGAGGTCTCCGTGGGGGGCCGCGCGCAGCCGCTGCCGGCGTCCAAGAAGACGCGCGCGCTGCTGGCCTACCTCGTCGCGACGGCGCGCCCGCACCTGCGCGAGCGCCTCTGCCTGCTGCTCTGGGACGGGCCCGACGATCCGCGCGCGGCGCTGCGCTGGAGCCTCACGAAGATCCGGCCGCTGCTCGACGTGGGCGCCGCGCGGCTCGCCGCCGACCGGGAGCGCGTCGTGTTCGAGCCGGGCGACGCGCTCGTCGACGCGACGCTCGTGCGGCGGGCGCTCGAGGGGGGCGTCGAGGCGGCGTCGACCGAGGCGCTGCGCGACGTCGCGGCGCGCTTCCGCGGCGAGCTCCTCGAGGGCCTCGACCTGCCGTCGTGCTACCGCTTCCACGAGTGGTGCGTCGGCGAGCGCGAGGCCTTGCGGGCGCTGCGCGTGCGCGCGCTGGCGCAGCTCTGCGCCCGCCTCGACGGCGCGCCCGAGGAGGCGCTCGGCTACGCGCGGGCGCGCGTGCTCGTCGACCCCCTCACCGAGGCGGCGCACGTCGACGTCGTCCGCCTGCTCGGCCGGCTCGGCCGCGTGCGCGAGGCGCAGGCGCAGTACGAGACGTGCCGCCGCATCCTCGAGAGCGAGCTCGGCTCGAAGACCTCGCCGGCGCTCGAGCAGGCGCGGCGGGAGCTCGGCAAGGGGAGCGCGAGCGCG
>DASZWW010000282.1:0-4669 GCA_035546175.1 Polyangia bacterium | reverse complement strand
CACGTCGGCGCGCCCGCACTGCCGCGCCGCCTCGCGCGCGATCTTCTCCCAGCGCGCCCTGCGCGCCGGCTCCGGCCGCGCCACCGAGCGCTCGGTCAGCACGGGGACGAGGCGCGCGACGCCGAGCTCCGTCGTCTTCTGCGTGACGAGGTCCATGCGCTCGCCCCGCGGCGCCGCCACGAGCAGCGTGACCGCCACGGGCGCCGCCGTCACCAGGCCCGGGCGCCGGGCGCCGAGCGCGAGCTCGGTGTCGCGCTTGCCGACGCGCACGATCTCGGCGTCGACCTCCGTGCCCGCGCCGTCGAAGAGGGTGAGCAGCTCGCCCGCCTCGGCCCGCAGCACGCGCGCGACGTGCTGGTGATCGTCGCCGTCGAGCACGAGGCGCGCCCCGGCGAGGCGCTCGCCGGCCACGTAGAGTCGCCTGCGGCTCATGGGCTCATCCCCGCGGGCCGGGCGCCGAGAGGCGAAGCGCGGTCCACTCGTCCTCGTCCCGCCGCGCCTCGAGCGAGAGCCCCGCGGCGAGGTAGGCGGCCAGCACGGGCGGCGTCGCGTCGGTGAGCAGCCCCGAGAGCACGACCGTCGCGCCGGGCGCGAGCGCCCGGACGAGCTCCGGCGCGAGCGGCAGCAGGATGTCGGCCTGGATGTTGGCCAGCACGACGTCGAACGGCCCGGGCGCGTCGGCGAGCGTGCCGGCGCGCGTCTCCACCGTGGCGACGTGGTTGCGCGCCAGGTTCTCCTCGGCGCACGCCGTGGCCTCGGGATCGACGTCGACGGCGAGCCCCCGCGCGCCGGGCCACAGGCGCGCCGCCGCGATGGCCAGGATCCCCGAGCCGCAGCCGAGGTCGAGGAAGCGCCGCACCGGGCGCGCCTCGACCTCGGCCACCTCCTCGGCGAGCGCGATCACGAGCCGCGTCGTCGCGTGCCCGCCCGTGCCGAACGCCCGCCCCGGATCGAGGTCGATGACGCGATCTCCGTGGGCGAGCGTGCCCGGGTCCCAGCTCGGCCGCACGACGAACGTGCGCCCCACGCGGGTGGCGCGGAAGAACTGCTTCCAGACGTCGCGCCACTCGTCCTCGTGCGCCTCCCGCCGTCGCACCGTCACGGGGTCGACGCGCAGGCCGGCCGCGCGCGCGCGCGCGCGCACGTCCTCGACGAGCGCGACCACCTCGTCGGCGGCCTCGGGCGCGCACTGCGTGACGATGGCGGCGCGCCCCTCGCCCGCGCGCAGCAGCGTGCCCGCGTCGCGCACCTCGACGCCGCCCGTGAGCTCGGAGACCTCGCTCGCGACGAGCTCGGAGGCCTCGGCGGCGACCTCGATGACGAGCTCGGTCCAGGTGCGCGCGGGCGCCGTCACGCGAGGGCCTGGCGCAGATCGGCCTCGAGGTCCTCGACGTCCTCGATGCCCACCGAGAGGCGCACGAGGCCCTCGTCGATGCCGAGGCGGGCGCGCTCCTCGGGCGACAGCGTGCCGTGCGAGAACGACGCCGGGTGCGTGACGAGCGAGACGACCTCGCCGAGGCTCGCCGCGCGCGAGAACACCCGCACGCGATCGTAGAAGCGCCGCGCCGCCGCGCCGTCGGCGAGCTGCAGCGCGATCATCGCCCCCGGCGCCTCGAGCTGGGCGCGCGCGACGGCGTGGTCGGGGTGGCCGGGCAGGCCGGGGTGGTGCACGCGCCGCACGCCCGGCAGCGTCTCGAGCACGGCGGCCAGCAGGACGGCGCTCTCGCACTGCCGCGCCAGGCGGAGCGGCAGCGTGCGCAGCCCCCGCAGCGCCAGCCACGCCGCGAAGGGGTCCATGCTGCCGCCGAGGAGCGTGCGCGTCGCGCGCAGCGGCGCCAGCGCCTCCGCGCTGCCGACGGCGACGCCCCCGATGACGTCGCCGTGCCCCGACAGGTACTTCGAGACGCTGTGGACGACGATGTCGGCGCCGAGCTCGAGCGGCCGGACGAGGCACGGGGTCGTGAACGTCGAGTCCACGATGAAGGCGACGCCCCGCGCCCGCGCGAGCGCGCCGAGCGCGCGCAGGTCCGGCACGCGCAGCAGCGGGTTCGAGAGCGTCTCCACGAGCACGACCTTCGTGCGCGGGCCGATGGCCGCCTCGAAGGCCGGGAGGTCCCAGGCGGGCGCGAAGCGGGCGCGGACGCCGAGCCGCGCGCCCAGGCCCGAGAGGAGCTCGGTCGTGCCGCCGTAGATGCCCTCGGCGGCCAGCACCTCGACGCCCTCGGCGCCCGCGCGCGCGAAGATCGCCGTCGACACGGCCGCCATCCCCGACGCGAACGCCAGGCCCGCCGCGGCGCCCTCGAGGTCGGCGACGGCGCGCGCGAACGCGTCGACGGTGGGGTTGCCGTGGCGCGAGTAGATGAAAGACTCGCCGCCCGCCGCCCGCGCGGCGCCCGCGGCGTCGGGGTAGACGTAGTTCGTCGTCTGGTGGAGCGCGGCCGTCGCGGGCCGCTCGCCGTGGGGACCCAGGGGCGCGCCCTCGCGCGCGACGTGGACCGCCCGTGTCGCGAGCCCCGCGGGGGGAGGCGACGACGGCGGCTTCGCCGGACCGTCAGCCGCCATGCTGGCTCACGCTCCGCTCAGCGAACGACGCGGCGCTTGGCCTCGCGGCGGCGCCGCTTGCGGGCCTCGCGCATCTTCCGCTTCCGCTTCACCGAGGGCTTCTCGTAGTAACGCCGCCGCTTGATCTCCTGGAGGATCCCCTCCTTGGACATCTTCTGCTTGAGGATCTTGAGGGCCTTGTCGACCGAGTCCCTCACTTCAACTTCGAGCGGTCGTCCGAGCAGCGTCTCCAAGCAGCGTTCCTCCGTGGTGCGGTTGCGATCGAAGGCGGGATCTGACACCGAGCGACATCCCCCGTCAAGGTCGAACGGCGCTTTTCGTCCACGCCTCCGACGGTCGCGGGAACGCCCGCGAGCAGGTCGGTCGGGGTGGGACAACACCGGCCGCCGAGCGCCCAATGTCATACGTCGTATTACGAGTATTACCTAGCAAATACCCTTAGATAAATAACGTTTGCAGGGAAATCATGAACACGGTATGTAACCCAGACGTTTCGTCGCAGTTTCGCCGGAACGGGAACGTAAACAGAGGACGGGGACTTCCGGTCAAGGAGTATCGAGACATGCTGATGGGGGCTAAGGTCTTCACTGCCACGAAGGCCAAGGATCGCGAGGAGCTGGGTGACGTGCTGACGCGCTGGATCCGGGACAATCCGCGCGCGAAGATCCTCGACAAGATCGTGACACAGAGCTCGGACAGCGAGTTCCACTGTCTGTCGATTACCGTTTTCTACGAGATGCTGCCGCAGTAGTCTCGCCGCGATGCGGTTTGGCTTCCTGCTCAAACGCGGCAAGCCAGAGGCGCGGGAGATTGCAGCGGAGCTCGGCGGCCTCCTGCGCGGCGAGGGGTGCTCCCTCGTCGCGCTCTCCGATGACGCAAGCGCGCTGCCCGGGGCGCGGACCGTATCCGCGGACGAGCTGGGCGGCGCCATCGACGCGCTCGTCGTCCTGGGCGGGGACGGGACGTTCCTGCTCGGCGCGAGCCTGGTCGCGGACCACGGCGTGCCGCTCTTCGGGGTCAACCTTGGGAGCCTGGGGTTCATCACCCACTACGCGAAGGGGGAGGCGGCCGCCGCCCTGACCGCGGCCGCCCGCGGCGAGCTCCCGGTCGAGGAGCGCCTCCGACTCTCGGTGAGCGTGGGCTCGCCCGCGGGCGTGCTCGCGACCCGATCGGCGGTCAACGACGCCGTCCTCACGCAGCGGGCGCTGGCGCGCCTGCTCGACCTCGAGGCGAGCCTCGACGGGGCCGCCATCGCGACGTACAAGGCCGACGGGCTCATCGTCTCGACGCCCACCGGCTCGACGGCGTACACGCTGGCGGCGGGCGGGCCCATCCTCACGCCGGACGTCCAGGCGCTCGCGCTCACGCCCATCTGCCCGCACACGCTCACACACCGGCCGCTCGTGCTGCCTCCGGACGCGCGCCTGCGCATCCGGAACGTCTCGGGCGGCCCGGTCACGCTCACGGTGGACGGGCAGTGGGGCCTCGAGCTCGCCGACGGCGCGTGGATCGACGTCCGCAAGGCGGACCGCCCGCTGCGGATGTTCCGGTCGCCCACGCCCTTTTTCGGAATCCTTCGTCAGAAGCTGAGCTGGGGAACGCGCCAGGGATGACCGCCGCGCGCTTGTCGCGCAAAGAGACAACCGCTCGGGCGCCCGATCCGATTAGTCTCTGTCGCGCATGCTGACCCACCTGCACATCTCGGGCTTCGCGCTCATCGACGAGGTCGAGCTCGAGCTCGGCCCCGGGCTGACGGTCATCACGGGCGAGACCGGCGCCGGCAAGAGCATCGTCGTCGACGCCATGGGCCTGCTGCGCGGGGCGCGCGCGGGCGCCGACGTCATCCGTACGGGCCGCGACGAGGCGCGCGTCGAGGCCATCATCGCGCTGCCGCCGCGCGGGCCGGCGCGCGCGCGCCTCGAGGCCGACGGTCGCGGCGACGGCCTCGACGAGGGGCTGGTCGTGCGGCGGGTCGTCTCGCGGCAGGGGCGGGGCCGCGTCCACCTCGGCGGCGGGCTCGCGACCGCGGGCGACCTCGCCACGCACGTCGCGGGCCTCATCGACGTCGCGTCCCAGCACGACCAGCAGTCGCTCACCGACCCGGGCA
>DASZWW010000281.1:0-2809 GCA_035546175.1 Polyangia bacterium | reverse complement strand
GCCGTCAAGGCCGAGGCGCGCGAACGCTTCGACACGGGCCTGCACCTCTTCGAGAAGGGCGAGAACGCCGGCGCGCTCGCCGAGTTCAAGCGCGCCTACCAGCTCATCCCGAACCCCGTCGTCGTCTACAACATGGGCCTCGTCTACGCGGCGATGAACCGCCCCGTCGACGCGCTCGACGCGCTCACCAAGTTCCTCGGCGACCCCGGGACCGCGGGCGCCGAGCAGAAGAAGCACGCCGAGGAGGTGCGCGCCGAGCAGGAGAAGCGCATCGCGCAGCTCGTCGTGCTCACCGACCACCCCGCGACCGTCGAGGTCGACGGCGTCGAGGTCGGCCAGACGCCGCTCGGCAGGCCCATCCGCGTCGGCAGCGGCTCGCACGTCGTCGCCGTCGAAGCGCCCGGGTTCCTGGGCTCGCGGCGCGAGGTCACGCTGGCCGGGCAGATCACCGAGACGATCTCGATGACGATGCAGCCCACCGACACGCGCATGGCCCAGCTCGTCGTCTCGGCGGCGCTGCCGGGCGCGGAGGTCATCGTCAACGGCAAGCGCGTGGGCGCGACCCCGCTGCCGGCGAGCGTGGCCGTGCCGCCCGGCAAGACCAGCGTCGAGCTGCAGCGCGCCGGCTACCGCACGTCGGCGCAGACCATCGCCCTCGACGAGGGCGCGCACGGCGAGCTGTCGTTCACGCTCGAGGAGGACCCGGCGGCGCCCGCGTCGCTCAAGGGCCGCCTCGTCGTCAGCTCGAGCGAGCCCGGCTCCGATCTCACCGTCGACGGCGGCGCGCGCCGCCCGCTCGTGGGCCCGGTCCTCTTGCCCGTGGGGCCGCACCGCGTGCGCGTCGACAAGCCGGGCTACCAGTACGCCGAGCGCAGCGTCGAGGTCGTCAACGGCCAGGACGCGTCGCTCCAGGTGACCCTCGAGCCCACGGACGAGACGGCGGCCCGCCTCGACGCCAGCCGCTCGAGCCGCCGCGCCGCCGGGTGGACGATGCTCCTCGGCGGCGCCGCCGTCGCCGTGGGCGGCGCGGTCTTCGCGATCGTCGAGAACAGCTCCCTGTCGACGGCCCAGTCGAACTACGACGCCTATCACATGAAGTACGAGCTGCCGGGCCTCTCCTGCGATCCGACGATCGATCCGGCCACCTACGTCCAGCGCGGGTGCGACACCAACCACGCCCAGGTCCAGGATCCCGTCGACAAGGCCAAGGCCCTCCGCATCGTCGGCATCGCCGTCGGCGCCGTGGGCGTCGCCTCCGCGGTCATCGGCGGCTACCTGCTGGGGACGGCCGGCTCCGGCGCCTCGACGGCGGCCTCGGCGTCGAGCGGCGCGACGAGCCTCGCCGCCTGGGCGGGCGGCGGCGCGGGCGGCCTCGTGCTCACCGGGCGCTTCTAGCGCTGGGGCGGCCACCTTGGACCTGCGCGCGCGCGACCGGGCGGCCTTCTGGCACCCGTGCGGGCAGATGCGCGACTACGACGAGTTCGCGCCGCTCGAGGTCGTGGCGGCGCGCGGCAGCCGTCTGCGGCTCGCCGACGGACGCGAGGTCCTCGACGCGATCTCGAGCTGGTGGTGCAAGGCGCTCGGCCACGGGCACCCGGCGTTGCTCGCGGCGCTGCGCGCGCAGGCGGAGGCGTTCGAGCACGTCATCACGGCCAACACGACGAGCGCGCCGCTCGTCCGCCTGTGCGAGCGCCTGCTCGCCGCCGCCAACGGCGCCGGCCCCGAGGCCTGGGGCGCGGGCGCGCCGCCCGGCCGCTCGCCGGGGCACTTCGGCAAGGTCTTCCTCGCCGACAACGGCTCCACGGCCGTGGAGATCGCCCTCAAGATGGCCCTGCAGGCGCAGGCGCAGCGCGGGCAGGGCCGGCGCACGCGCTTCGCGGCGCTCGCCAACGGGTACCACGGCGAGACGGTGGCCACGCTCTCGGTGGGCGACGCCGACCTCTACGCGTCGCCGTACCGCGCGCTCCTCTTTCCGGTCACGAAGCTCGGGGGGCTGCCGTACCGGAGCGGCCCCGAGGATCCCCGCTGGATGGACGCCAGCGCGGAGTGGCCGGCCATCGAGCGCGCGCTCGACGGCGAAGCGGAGGCGCTCGCGGCCGTCGTGTACGAGCCCGTCCTGCAGGCGGCGGGCGAGATGCGGCTCTACAGCCCCGACCTGCTCTCGCGGCTGCGGCGCTGGGCGGACGCGCGCGGCGTGTACCTGATCGCCGACGAGATCGCGGCCGGCATGGGGCGGCTGGGCGCCATGCTCGCCAGCCAGCTGGCCGAGGAGGCGTTGCCGGACTTCGCGACGCTGTCCAAGGGCCTCACGGGGGGCGTGCTGCCGCTGTCGGCCGTGCTCACGACGGACGCCGTCGCGTCGCTCTTCGAGAGCGACTGGGCCGAGGGGCGAGCGTTCCTGCACTCGAACACCTACACGGGGAACGCGCTGGGCGTCGCCGTCGCCAACGCCGTCCTCGACGTGTTCGCCGCCGACGACGTCCTCGGCCGCGTCGCCGCGCACGGGCCCGCGCTGCGCGGCGCGCTGTCCGAGCTGGCGCGGGCGCGTCCAGACCTGCCGCTCGGCGGCGTGCGGGGGTGCGGCATGATGGCCGCCCTCGACCTGCGCGGGCCCGGCGGCGCGCCGCTCGAGCCCGCGCGGCGCACCGGCTATCGCGTCTACCGCGAGGCGGTGCGCCGGGGCGTCCTGCTGCGTCCCATCGGCGACACGATGTACCTCTTCCCGCCGCTCGTCGTCGACCCGGCCGACGTCCGCGAGATGGTCGCCGTCCTCGAGGCCAGCGTCGAGGCCGTCACCCGGCCCTGAACC
>DASZWW010000280.1:0-8875 GCA_035546175.1 Polyangia bacterium | reverse complement strand
GGGCACCGCCGGCATGGCGAGCACGGCGGGCGCGTCCGGCGCGTCCGGCGTCGGCGGGACGACGGGCACGGCGGGCATGGGCGCGGGCGGCGCCGTCGCCACGGCCGGCACGACCGGCGCGGGCGGGCACGCCTCGGGCTCGAGCTCCGGGTGCGGCATGTCGCCGCCCAACGACCCGCTCGGCAGCGCCGTCCTCAAGAACATCATGATCACGGGCCTGGCCCAGGAGTACGTGGCGGGCTACGCGGCGCGCACGTACTGCTCCACGATCCCGAAGAACTACGATCCCACCCACCCGTACCCGCTCGTCATCTATGGACCCGGCTGCGGCGGGCAATCGTGCGAGGGCGGGCCGTTCACGGGACGCACCGACATCTTCCTCATCCAGGCGACGAAGGCGCCCGCCGTCTACAGCGGCATGGTCCCGCCCGTGCCGCCGGCGGCCGCGCCCGGCTGCTTCCAGACGGGCGTCATCAGCACGGTCGACTCCCCCGAGCTCAACTACTTCGACCAGCTCACGGCCCTCATCGAGAGCCAGTTCTGCATCGACAAGGGCAAGGTCTTCGTCGCCGGCAGCAGCAGCGGCGGCTGGTTCTCCAACTACCTCGGCTGCGCGCGCGGCAACGTCATCCGCGGGATCGCCCCCGACTCGGGCGGCATCCCCGTCGCCCACCCGCCGTGCACGGGCGGCGCGGGCGTCATCGAGTTCCCCGGCGACAGCGCGCAGAAGACGGACTCGATGGGCAACCAGATCGGCATGGCGGTGGCGCGCGACCTCTTCATCAAGGCCAACGGCTGCAGCATGACGTCGACGCCGATGAAGTTCGGCAACGACACCTGCGACTTCTACGGCGGCTGCAGCTCGCCGGTCGTCTGGTGCGGCGGCGTCAGCGGCGGCCACCAGGCGGGCCTGAGCCACATCAACCCCACCGGCTGGGCCTTCTGGAGCACGCTCCAGTAAGGGCGGCTCGGCTCAGGTCTCGAGGAGGGGCGACGGCGAAGGCGCGCGCGGCGGCGCGTACGGCCCGCCTCGGCCGATCTCCGCGCCGGCCTGCGCGGCGCTGAAGTCGGCCGTGCCCAGGATCCGGCGCGGCTCGATCCCCCGGCGCTGCTGGAGCGCGCTGAAGACCCCGCGCAGCGCCTCGCGGAGGCTGAACCGAGCGTCGAGGAAGGGTCGCGCCACGCGGAGGCACTCGGCCCGCTTGGCCGAGTAGAGCTCCGGGTCGGTGGCCAGGCGGATCAGCGCCTCTCGGCACGAGCCGAGGTCGCCGCCCCGATAGGCGACCACCGCCGGCTCGACGTACTCCACCGCGGGGCAGATGTCGGACACGACGACGGGCCGCTGCGCGAGGCAGGCCTCGATGACGACCTTGTTGAAGCCCTCGTTGAAGGTCGGGGTCGTCGGCACGAGCACGGCGTGGCAACGCGCAAACCGCTCGCGGAGCTCCCGCGGCGGGCACCAGCCGTGGAGGGAGACGACGTCGCCCAGTCCCTCCTCGTCGATGCGCCGTCGCGCCGCGGAGAGCTCCGAGCCGTCGCCGCACACCTCGAAGGCGAGCTCGTGGCCGCGCGCGCGCAGCTCGCGCGCGAGCGTCAAGACGTCGAAGACGCCCTTGGAGGCGATGACCCGCCCGGCCACGAGGACCCGGAACGGCCTTCGCGGCTCGGGCGGAGGCGGGACGTTCCAGGAGGCCGCGCGCCAGAGCGGCAGGAACTCGCGCGTGGGGAACGCCGGATCCCCGGCGACGTCGCTCACCTGCCGCGCGACCGTCGCCGAGACCGCGAGGACGCCCGCGAAGCCGAGCCGGTAGGCGAGGCCGTGCGTGGCCCAGACGAGGCGCTCTCGCGGCGACGGGCTCGTGAGGCGCGGCCAGAGAGAGCAGTGTCTGATCTGGATCAGCTGGAGGCCCAGCATGCGAAGCGGCAGGACGGCCGTCGGCGAGACCTCCTCGGTGATGGCCACGACGTCCGCGCCGAAGGCGCGCGCCTCGCGCCCGAGGAGCGCGGCCGCGCGCGCGTGACCTCCGTAGTAGCCGAGGCGCGATCCGCCCCTGAAGAGGGGGGCGATCGACTCGACGCGGATGAGATCGTTGCGCGCGAGGCAGGAGTTGGGGTGGCTCGTCAGCGCGAGGAGGGGAGCGCCGAGCTCCGTGCAGAGATCGAACACGAGCTCCGAGTATCCGACCCCCGTGATCGAGTCGTCGCTCTTCCCCGCGGACCAGCAGAGGAAGTTGTTCTTCACGTCGCCGCGGCCGGCCCAATAGACCATCCGCAGGGGGCGCATCGTTGGACAACGATAAACAGGCGTGTGACGAAATTGCAAACGATACGCAAAATGAATGAAGCAAATTGCGATTGGCGGTTGCTTGCGGCTCGTTCGGGCTTAAGAAGCGGAGTCGAGGTGCGCGGGTGGTCATTTGTTGTTACGAGGACCGGGCCAGCGAGTTGTTGGGCGTCAAGCTGCTCGTTTGCAGCGTGCGGCGCCATGTGCGGCGCGTCCCGATTCATCTCTGCGTCCCGAACCCGCCACCCGATTTCGAGCGCTGGGCGGCGGCGCAGCCGGACCTGGAGCTCGATCGGACCGGCGACGCGCAGCTCAGAGGCTGGAACGCGAAGCCGTTCTTGCTCCTGCGCCTGCTCGACGCGGGCCACGACGAGGCGGTCTGGCTCGACTCCGACTTGATCGTCGCCGGAGACTTCCGGCGGTTGTTCGCCGACGACTGGAGCGTGGTCTCGACCGAGGAGCTCCAGCGTCATTCCCGCAAGGACGCCCGCCTGCGGACCACCGGCTGGGGCTTCCCGCTCGGGCGACAGCTGAGCCACGTCCTCAACAGCGCGCTCGTCCGGGTGCGCGCCTCACACCGCGATCTGTTGACCGAGTGGGCGCGCCTCATGCGGACGCCCGAGTACCAGGCCGCCCAGCGGATGCCCCTCGGCGCGCGGCCCGCTCACATGATGGGCGATCAGGACGTGCTCACCGCGCTCCTCGGGTCGGAGGCGTTCGCGCACGTCCCGCTCCAGCTCCTCCGCCGCGGCCGCGACATCATCCACGATCCGCACGGCGGCTATCACCCCTTCGATCGGGTCGCGAACGTGTTCCGGCGAGAGCCCGCGCTCGTGCACGCGCAGTCGGGGCGCCCCTGGCGGTACGCGCGGCCGCCGTCGCCGCTCGCGGAGTGGTCGCGCTATTACAACTTCCTGCACGTCGAGACGTCTCCCTACGGCCACCACGCGCGCACCTACCGCGGCGAGCTCGGCGAGGACGCCCCGTTCCTGGAGGTCCGCTCGCGCTTCGGCCGGGCGGCGTGGGCGCTCTCGCGCGGCAACCCCCACCTGCCCGGGATGCTCCACTCCATGTTGTGCATCGCGGACGCGAACGCCCGCCACACGCTCGGCCAGGTCGGCCGCGCCGTCCGCCTCGGACGGCGCCTCGGGAGCGGCAGCCTATCGGCGCGATGAGCGCCAGCGGTGGGCGTGCTCCACCATGGTCTCGAGCTCGGCGAACCGGGGACTCCAGCCGAGCAGGGCGCGGATCTTCTTGGCGTCGGCGACGAGCTCCGGTGAATCGCCCGCGCGCCGGGCGACCTCGCGGCGCTCGACGCGGCGGCGCGTGACGCGCTCGACGGCGGTGATGACCTCCTGGACGGAGTGTCCGACGCCGGTCCCGACGTTGGCCGCGAAGCTCCCGCCGCCCGCGGCGAGGTGGCGCAGCGCGAGCACGTGCGCGTCGGCCAGATCCGCCACGTGGATGTAGTCGCGGATCGCCGTGCCGTCCGGGGTCGGATAGTCGGTCCCGAAGACCGACAGCGCGGGGCCGCCCAGCGCCGCGCCGAGCGCGAGCGGGATGAGGTGGCTCTCGGCCTCGTGCTCCTCGCCGAGCTCGCCGTCGGGGTCCGCGCCCGCGGCGTTGAAGTAGCGCAGCGATGCCCAGCGCATCCCGTACGCGTCGCCGTACCAGCGGAGGATGCGCTCGACGAACATCTTCGAGTCGCCGTAGGGGCTGAGCGGCGCGATGGGGTGGTCCTCGTCGAGCGGCACGCGCACGGGCATGCCGTAGACCGCGGCGCTCGACGAGAACACGATGTCGCGCACGCCTCGCGCCACCATCGCGTCGAGCAGGTTCAGCGTCGAGGCCAGGTTGTTCCGGAAGTACTTCTGCGGCGCGCGCACCGACTCGCCGACCTGGATGAAGCTCGCGAGGTGGATGACGGCGTCGATGGCGTGCCGTTCGAGCACGGCGTCGATGGCGGCGCGATCTCCGAGGTCTGCCTCCTCGAACACGCCCCAGCGCAGGGCCCAGCGGTGCCCCGAGGACAGGTTGTCGAAGATGACGGGCGCGAGGCCGGCCGCGGCGACGTGCTTCGCGGTCTGGCTGCCGATGAAGCCCGCGCCCCCGACGATGAGGACTCTCACGGAGCGACTCTATCAGAGGCGGACGCGGTCGAGCTGCACGAAGGGCGCGAGGACGTCGCCGTTGTGGGCGATCCACACGGGGTCGAAGTGGCTCTCGTCGAGGAAGACGGGGCGCCGGAGCTCGGCGTCGTAGACGCGGCACACCTTCGAATCGCACAGCCTCGGCCGCAGGCTCACGACGTGAAAGCCGCGCTGCCGCTCGAGCTCGGTGAAGAGCCCGTCCATCCAGGTCTCGGTCTCGAGCGAGGCCAGGTCGATCGTCAGCCTGGGCGCCCCGAACCAGTAGCGCTCGCGCTCGAGGCGCTGCGGGACCTTGTAGGGCGCCACGGGCGTGCCGTCGAGGACCACGACGGTCTTGCCGGCCGCCAGCAGCCTCTCGATGACGGCCCGGACCTCCGCGAGGACGACCGCGCGCCGCGCCGCCCGATCGGGGAGCGGCGCGCAGGCCCCGGTCTCGAGGCGATGGCAGTAGGGAGGGCCGTTCCCGCCGATGAGGCCCCAGGTCGCCGACACGACGATCGTGTCGTAGCGCGGCGCCGCGGCCGCTTGCCAGGCGCGCGTCGCGTAGTCCAGGCAGTGGAGCCCCGCCTGCAGGCGCTCGACGTTGGGGACGGGAGGACACTCCGCCTCGGTGAGGAAGTCGACCGAGACGCGGCTCGTCTCGACGAACCAGGGGTAGAGGTGCTCGGCGTGCGAATCGCCGATGACGAGGACGTGGCGGCGCTCGTCCTTGACGATGGGGCAGAGGCGCAGCTCGTCGGCGGTCCGCATGAAGTTGCTGCAGCTGTCCGGGAAGTAGTCGACCTCGCGGGCGGGCGCGACGAGCGGCGCGCCTCGCATGCGGAAGGCGAGCCCCGACGTCGCCGCGCAGACGAGGGCCGCCGCGCCGGCCGCGCCCAGGAACGCGAGCGGAGCCGCGACGCCCGGGCGGGGGCCGCCGCCGCGACCGCTGCTCGTCTCGGCGCGCCGGCCGAGGCCCTCGACGTACCTGAACTGCAGCGCCCCGAGCGTGATCGAGAGCGCCGCGACCCCGACCTTGACCGCGGGGGAGTGCCATCGGGGCAGGATGGCGATCTGGGTCGCCACGACGACGGGCCAGTGCCAGAGGTAGATCGAGTACGACGCGCGGCCGAGGCCCTGGACCCATCGCGGGCGGAAGAGGACGCCGTCCTCGTGCCCGGACCAGAGCACGAGCATCGCGCCGGTCACGGGCAGCAGCGACCGCCACCCCAGCCCCACGGGGTCGGCCTTCCTGAGCCACAGCGCCGCGCCGAGGATGAGCAACACGCCAGCGGCGCTCGTGGCCGCGCGCCCGCGCGATGACCGCGGAGCGGCCGGGCTCGTCCAGTACGCGAGCCCGCCCGCGGCCATCTGCCAGGCGCGGCAGGACAGCGTGAAGAAGGCGGCGGCCGGGTGGGCGTGCGACTGGACGACGTACCTCCCGAAGGACAGCGCCGCGAGCGCGGTCACGACGGGCGGCCCGAGGCGCGCGCGCGGCGACGGATCCCGCCGGCGCGCGTCCAGCCAGGCCAGCGCCATGAGCAGCAACGGGTAGAGGAGATAGAACTGCCACTCGACGGAGAGCGACCAGGTGTGGAGGAGCCAGTTGCCGTCCGCGCCTTTCGTGTCGTAACCGCTCCGCGAGAGGAAGAAGTAGTTCGACCAAAATGACGCCGCGGAGAGCGCCTCGCGCGACAGCTCGTTGAGGTCCGAGGGCGGCAGCAGGAACGCCCCGAGCAGGAGCGCGGCGAGCAGCGTGGCGCCGAGCGCGGGCCAGATGCGCGCCGCCCGGGCGCGCACGAAGCGCGCGTAGCCGAACGTTCGCGCGCTCGAGCCGCGCTCGATGATGCGGGTCATGAGGTAGCCCGACACCACGAAGAAGACATCGACGCCGATGAAGCCGCCGCCCGCTCCCTTCCAGGCGACGTGGAACAGGACGATCAGCGCGACGCTGAGCGCGCGCAGTCCGTTGATGTCCTTCCGGAAGGGCGCGGCCTCGCCAGCGGCGCCGGCCGGAACAGGTGGAGACTGGGCAGCGATGAGAGTCTATCCTCGGTGATCGGCGCGCGCCCGGCAGGTGTCGCCGCCAGTATCGCGCGCGCGTCGCGCGGATCAAGGCGCCGTCGCAGTCGGGCGGCGGGCCTCGCGCGGGGCCGCCGCGGCGAGCCGCGCCGCGCGCCTCGGTCAGTAATAGACGGCGAGCTTGCCGGGCGAGCCGCCGCCGCGAATGGCGAAGTCGGGGAAAGCGTCGCCATTGATGTCGGGGATCAGCGACCCGCCGTTGGGGCCGATCTGCCAGCCGCTCGGCAGCCCCACGACGACGTCACTGCTCGCCCGCATGTCGAGAGACGCCGGCGGGGCCGGGAACCTGGTGCCGTCGCTGATGGCGATGACGCCGATCTGCTCCGAGACGAGCAGGACGTCGGCGTGCGCGTCTCCGATGAGCGACAGAGACACGTCGCTCCCCGAGAGCCCGCCGCCCAGGATCACGGGGCCCACGAGGTTCGCCTGATTTTGACTGACCACGACCATGTTCGTCAGGGGGCCGATGCCGGAGCCGCCGGAGGTCGCGAAGGCGCACCCGATCCCGCCGGAGAAGTCGACGCGGTCGACGGGATTCCCGATGCCGACGTTGGGGAGCGAGCCGGTGACGGGCCCGAGGTTCGACACGAAGACGCCGATCTGCGTCCCCGAGGCAGGGCCGGCGATGACCTGATCGGCGGCGCCGAAGGAGATGCTGCTGCCGCCCTGACCGTGGAACGCGTAGACGTGCCCCATGCTCGCGGTCGTGCTGGTGCTCGACCCGGGCGAGCCCACGATGAGCGACGTCCCGGTCGGGCCGAAGTAGTGGCCGATGCCGACGAGGCTCGAGCCGAACATGGCCTTCACGAGGGAGGCGTCGCCGTCGACGACGATGGTGTTCGTCGCGTCCGGCAACGTGATGCTCCCGAAGCCGGAGCTCTTGCCCTTGACGATGACGACGCGTCCCGTCCGCGAGTTGTACCCGGCGGCGCCGAGGGCGAAGTCGTTGACGCCGTCACCGTCGAAGTCTCCGAGGCGGGCCATGGCCTGGCCGAGCTGCGAGCCAGCGTAGCTCGCGTCGCCGCTGATCGTGTAGTCGGCCTGCGTCTCGGTCAGCGCGGCCGGCCATGTCGTGCGCCCCTTGAAGATGTAGACCTTGACGGCCGTGTTCGGATCCGAGATCGCGACGTCGGGGAGCCCGTCGCCGTCGACGTCTCCGATCTGGGCGACGCCGATGCCGAAGTTCGTCGACGCCGCGCTGAACGTCACCGAGGGCGCCGACGGGGTGAACGTGCCCGAGGTGCCGAAGTAGATGTACGCCTTGCCGGCGGTCGCCGTGCCCACCAGGAGGTCGGAGATGCCGTCGCCGTTGAGGTCGCCTTCTCCGTTGATGCCGTATCCGAAGTTGTCGCCGGCCGCGAAGCCGGGAATCGTCGTCACGTTGAAGTGCGCCGCGAGCGCCGAGCTCGTCGCCGCGACGGCGCCCAGCACACCGCCGCCGCCGATGGGCTTGACGGCGAAGTAGTAGCCGTTCTCGATGAGCAGGCTGGTCGGTGTCACGCCGTCCGGTGCGTCGACGGCCGCCGGCGTGCCGACGTACGGCACCGTGGTCGTCACCGAGGTGTCGTCGAAGTTGGCGGCCGTGATGGGCACCTTCGCGCAGCGTACCTGGTATCCGGACAGGCGCGCGCCCGAGGCGGTCGAAGGCGCCGTCCACGTCAGCTTGAACGACGTCGCCCGCCGATCGAGCACCGCGGCCGCGAGGTCCGTGATCGGATTCGGCGTGTCGGGCTGGGAGCCCGCGTCGGGGTTGCCCGCGGCACCGCCGGCGCCGCCCGCGCCGCCGTCCATGTTCGCGCCTGCGCCGCCGCCGGCGCCGCCATTTCCGCTCGCGTTACCGCCGCTGCCGCCCGCGCCGGCACCGCCGTCCGCGCCGCCGCCGGCCGGCAAGAAGAGGTTCGAGGTCGGGATGACGTCCTTGCCGATCGTGGAGCTGCTCCAGGAAAGGATGGCCTCGGCGCCGCCGGTGTCGTTGTAGAACTCGAAGGTCAGCGGGTAGAGCTGGCCGGCGACCAGCGGAACGCTGGCGCTGTACTCGGTGGCCCCTTGATCGATCCAGGCGTTCACGATCTCCGTGCCGTTGAAGAAGAGACGGACGCCGTCGTCGGCCTTGGCGTAAATCGTGTACGTGTCGGTGGTCGGGGCGAGCAGCTGCCCGGTCCAGCGGGCGCTGTAGTGATCGGTGGGGATGGCCGGATCGGGTGACATGCCGGAGAACCAGACGAAGTTGATCGTGGGGTCGACCCGCACGACCGTGTTGCCCGTCAGGTCCTGCTGGTCGTAGTAGGTCGCGAGGAGGCCGTTCGAAGCCGCGCCGCCCGCGCCACCGCCGCCGGTCCCACCGCTCCCGCCGGCGCCGCCCGCGTTGCCGCCGGTGCCG
>DASZWW010000279.1:0-1548 GCA_035546175.1 Polyangia bacterium | reverse complement strand
CGCGCGTCTCGGGGTCGGGCGCGGCGCCCGGCGCGTCGATCTCGCCGGCGAGCTCGCGGCGGCGGCGCGTGAGGCGCCAGTCGTCGATCGCGGCGTTGCGGCCCACCCGCTCGAGCCACGCGCCCGGCCGCCGGGCGCCGGCGCCGTCCTCGAGCGCCGCGACGGCCAGGTCCTGCGCCAGATCGTCGGCGGCGTCGCTCGCGCCGCGCGCGTGCCGGCGCGCGATCGCGCGCGCCTCGTGCCACCAGGTCCAGTCGGGCTCGCGGTCCATCTCGGCACCTCCGCCCTGATCGACGAACGACCCCAAGGATCGTTCCCGATCATTCTACCCGCACGGGCCGAGGGGCGTCAGCCCGCGGGCGGCGGCTCGCCCGAGCCGGAGCCGGAGTCGGGCGCGCCCGCGGCGGCCGGCTCCTCTTTCATGATTTCTTCCCAGTAGATGATGCGGCTGCACGAGGGGCAGGTCTCGATGCTGACGCCACGCTGCAGGATGTTGTAGAGCTGCGGCGGGATGTTCATGTTGCAGCCCTGACAGGTGCCGTTCTTGACGGCGACGACCGCCAGGCCGCGGCGCATCCGGATCGCGCTGTACCGCTTGAGCACGTCGGGCTTGACGGCGGCCGCGAGCTTGTCGCGCTCGCCCCGCAGCTCGCCGATCTTCACCTCGATCTCGGACATGCGCGCGCGCGCCGCCTCGCCGTCCTTGGCGATCGACTCCTTGAGCGCCTGGACGTCGGTGGCGCGCTCGGAGAGCAGCTTCTTCTTGGCCTCGACGGCCTCGACGAGCTTGCCGATCTCGACCTCGCGCGAGGCCATGCTCTCGCGGCGCTGCTCGATCTCGCGCTGCGCCGCCATGTACTCCTTCGAGTTCTTGGCCTGCGTCAGCTTGTGCTTCGCGCCGGCGACCTGGACCTCGTCGTCGGTCACGAGCCCCTTCTGCTCGGCGTAGTACCGCTCGGTCTCCTTGAGGGACGCGCCCTCGGAGGCCAGCAGCGCCTCGACGCGCGCCAGGTCCAGCTCGGTCGCGGCCAGCTTGGCGGGTATGGCCTTGAGCGACTGTTCCAGCTCCTGAATCTTGGCGTCGTGGGTCTGAAGCTCCTCGAGCTGCTTAAGCTGATCGCGCAAAGCCGGATCCTCCGTTCACTGCTGATGCTGGTGCGTCCGCGTGGCGTCGTCTCGTCCTGCCTCTGCTCCCCCCGCCATCACAACGCTCGTCGGTCGTGGGCCCACCTGGATTCGAACCAGGGACCAGGCGGTTATGAGCCGCCAGCTCTGACCGCTGAGCTATGGGCCCAGCCTTGCACGGAAACACGGTGTTCAAAGAAGGCGGAAATTTACACTGCGGGACCTGCCCTGTCGAGGCGGTTCACCGACGGCGGAGCGCCCGCGCGACGCAGAGCGCGGCCAGCGCGACAGCGCCCGTGACGCCGGCGGGGAGCGCGGCCCCGGGCCCGTCGCCCCCCGGGCCGGCCCCGATCGCGCACCCGCCCCCTTTCTTGGGGGGCGGCGTCATTCCGCCCGCGCCGCCCGCGCCGCCCGCGCCGCCCG
>DASZWW010000278.1:0-15021 GCA_035546175.1 Polyangia bacterium | reverse complement strand
CGGCGTCGCCGCCCGCGAGGTAGCCCGCCTCGAGCATGTCCATGAGCTCGAGCACCGTCGAGGACGGCCCCTTGCGCTCCCCCGAGACCTCGTCGCGATCGACCCAGGAGATGGCCACCCGCGCGCGCGCGCAGAGCAGCGTCTCGAGGAACATGTACTGGTCCTGCTCGCGCGGCGAGACGTCGCCCGGCACGCGGTGCTGCGCGCCGCGCAGGTCGAGCTCCCGCCCGCGATCGGCGGCCGGGAAGACGCCCTCGCCCATGCCCGCCAGGAAGACCGCCTGGAAGGGGACGGCGCGCATGGGCAGGAACGTCGAGACGGTCACGCCCTGGGTGAGGTAGCGGCCGGCGCGCCCGGGCAGGTCCGACAGCGCCGCCCGCACGAGCTCGCGCGCGATCCGGTAGCGCACGCGCAGGTCCCGCGGCGCCGCGGCCTCGAGCCGCGACAGCTCGCCGAGCGCGCGGGCGAGCGCCGGCTCGTCCTCGGGCGCCGTCACGAGCGTGGCGGCGATCTCGCGGCGCAGCTCGCCCATCCACGCGGCGATCGTCAGCGTGAGCCCCCGCGCCCGCGTCGCGAAGGCCAGCAGGGCGCGCGCCAGCAGACCGAAGGCCTGCGCGCTCGCCTGCAGCTCCGGAGGGAGCTCCTCCGGCAGGTAGCGCTCGCCTCCCTGGGCGAAGGCCCGCTCCTCGCCGCTGCGCCGGCCGCCGAGGAAGGCGCCCAGCGCGAGGCGCCGCAGCCCCTGATCCCAGTTGAACCGGTCCCCGTCGACGTACGTGCCGTCGTGATCCGCGCGGTCCGCGCCGCGCACGATGTCGAGCTCCTCGGCGAGCGCGAGCCAGTCGCGCGGGTCGGCGTCGGGGAAGCGCGCGGCCACCGCCGGGTGCATGACGAGCCGCAGGAGGTCCTGGCGCCCGAGCGGGCCGAGCGGCAGCTCGAGCAAGAGGTCGATGGCCTCGAGCACCCGGCTGCCGTGCGCGTCGGGCCCGTCGATGATCGTGTGAGGCAGCTCGGAGGCCTCGCGGAGCGCGGCCGCGGCGAGCGGCAGGTACGTCTCGGCCGCCGCGGGCGGCACGACGATGGCGACGTCGGTGAAGCGGAGCGTGGAGCCCGGCGAGCGCATGAGCTTCCAGATCGCGGCGGCGATCGTCTCGAGCTCGCGCCGCGCGCTCGGGCAGGGCTGCAGGCAGATGCTGTCGTCGCCGAGGGCGAGCCGCGACGCGCCCGCGCGCGCCGGCGCCCGGTCGAGGATGTCGGCCTGCAGCTGGGTGAGCACGGTGGGCGCCGCGCCCGCCGCGACGGGCTCCGCGAACCGCGGGGAGAAGTCGCAGTTCGACAGGTCGTTGAGGAGCTTGATGTTCTCGCGCCCCGGCCGCGCCCACAGCACGAGCGCGGGAGGATCGTCGGCGTCCGCGGGGGCGCCGCGCTCGTCGGAGGGCGAGCCTTCGGTCGGCAGCAGCGAGAGCTGCTCGCGCGCGCGCCTGCGCGGGAACCGCGCGCGGTCCCCGGCGCGCGCGCGCCGGGCGCGGCCGTCCTCGAGGTCCTCCCAGAACTCGCGGCAGGGGTTGAGGGCGTAGATGTAGACGTCGCCCGCGCCGCCGAGCGTCGCGAAGACGCCGCGGTAGAAGCGCGCGACGTAGGAGATGCCGAAGACGTGCGTCGCCGCGGGGACCTTCAGCGCGCGGGCCTCCTTGCCGTCGAAGAAGGTGGGCAGGTCGAGGTAGCGCCTGGCCTCGGCGCGGCCGCGGCGCTCGAAGGCCCCGCCCCGGCCGAAGAGGGCGAGCCACGCCGCGCGCTCCCAGCGCTCCTTGTCGCGCTTGTCGTCGTCGGGGGCGCCGGCGCCCTCGAGCGTGCGTCCTTCGCGCCAGGCGCCGAGAAGGTCCGGCCGCGCGAACGTGTAGTCGTCGAAGAGCCTGGCGAGCTCGGCGGCGAGCTGGGCGCGGCGCAGGTCGAGCGCGTCGCTCGCGGCGCCGCCGGCGGCGAGCCAGGCCCGCGCCGGCGCGAGGTCGGCGACGGCGAGCCGCTCCTCGTCGTGGAACAGCGCGAGCAGCTCGCCCTCGACGAGCGCGCGGTCGACGAGGACGACGTCGGGCGCGCTCGCCTGGACGATCGACGCGAGGTGCTCGCGCAGGTAGCGCGTCTCGAGGTGGGCGGCGATGCCGTTCGCGCGGGCGACGCCCAGCTTCACGTAGGTCTCGATCTGCGGGTTCGGGACGACGAGGGGCACCGCCTCGAACAACCCCCCGCGGCGCTCGCGGACGTCCTCCGCGAGCGCGCGCAGCAGCTCCTCGGTGCGGTTCGAGTAGCGCAGGTGGATCATGGCAGGAGCTGCTTCTTGACGACCTTGCCCATGGCGTTGCGCGGGAGCGCCGGCAGGAGCCGCAGCGCGCGCGGCACCTTGTAGGGCGCGAGGCGCGCCCGCGCGAAGGCCTGCAGCTCGTCGAGCGTGAGCGCCGCGCCGGCGCGCGCGACGACGCACGCGGCGATCCGCTCGCCCCAGATGCCCGAGGGGTCCGGCTCGCCCACCACGGCGATCTCGGCGACGGCGGGGTGGTCGCCCAGCGCGGCCTCGATCTCCAGCGCGGAGATCTTGTAGCCGCCGCTCTTGATGATGTCGACCGACGTGCGGCCGAGGAGGCGGATGACGCCCGCGGCGTCGCGCACGCCCGTGTCGCCCGTGCGGAAGCGCCCCTCGGCGTCGAAGCTCGCCGCCGTGGCGGCCTCGTCGCCGTGGTAGCCCGAGAACATCTGCGTCGACCGCACGCGCAGCTCGCCGGGCTCGCCGGCGGACGCGGGCGCGCCGTCGTCGCCCACGACGTCGACCTCGACGCCCGGCAGGGGCGTCCCCACGGCGCCCGGCACGCGCGGGCCGTCGTAGGGGTTCGACAGCGCCATGCCGATCTCGGTCATGCCGTAGCGCTCGAGCAGCGTCTGGCCCGTCGCCGCGCGCACCTCCTCGAGCAGCGACGCGGGCAGGGCCGCCGAGCCGCTCGTCATGAGGCGCAGCCGCGCCGCGCCCGCGGCCCAGCGCGCGCGCCGCTCGGCGTCCGCGGCGCGGAACGCCTCCATGAGCTTCGCGTAGATCGTCGGCACGGCCATGAAGACCGTGATGCCGGCGGCCGCGTCGGCGAAGGCGTCCCACACGGCGCCGGCGTCGAAGGCGGCGAAGCGCGCCTCGGCGCCCGCCCACAGCGCGCCGAGCGCCGCCACGATGAGCCCGTGCGTGTGGTGGAGCGGCAGGACGTGCAGCAGGCGATCGTCGGCTCGCCACCGCCACGCCGCCTCGAGCGAGGCCACGGTGGCCGCCACCGCCTCGTGCGAGAGCCGCACGCCCTTGGGCCGCCCCGTCGTCCCGGAGGTGTAGAGCATGATGGCGGGCGCGGCGGGCGCGGGCAGGGGCGGCAGCGGGCCCGTGCCCTCGCGCGCGGCCAGCTCGTCGAGGCGCTCGACCGGCCGTCCGCCCGCCGCCGCCTCGAGCGCCGCCCGCAACGCCGGCGTCGCGAGGCGCGCCACGGGCGAGGCGTTCGCGAGCTGGTGCTCGAGCTCGGGACGGGTGTGCAGCGGCGACAGCGGGACGGCCAGCCCGCCCGCGCGCAGGATGCCGAGCAGCGCCGCGAGGTGCCCGGGCCCGGGCTCGGCGAGGAACGCCACGGGCGCGCCCCCGAGGCCGGCCGTCCCCCCGGCGAGCGCCCGCGCGAGCCGGTCCGCCCGCGCCCGCAGCTCCGCGTACGACCAGACGACGCCCGCGCCGCTGCACGCGCGGGCGTCCGCGGGGTGCCCGGCGAGCCGCCGCAGCAGGGGGGAGCGGGCGGGAGAATCTGTTGCAGTCACGGGCGCGTCGCCGCCTTCGCGCTCACGCTAGCCCCGGCCCGCCGAGGGGTCAATCGAACCGGTGAAAACCCTCACTCATGCCGGCGCGTCATCCCGCCGATGAGATGGCGCGAAATGCGAATCCTCCGCGTCGCCCTCGCCGGCGGTCTCATCGTGGGGGCGAGCCTTGCGCCGGGCCGCGCGCAGGGCGCGGAGGCGGCGGCCCCCGCGCAGGCCGACCAGGGCGAGCCGCCCATCACGACGCCGGGCGTGGAGGGCGACTACCTGCGCGCCATGCACCAGCGGATCCACCTGCGGTGGATGCACGGCTTCATCGAGTCGATCGCGCAGATGCGCCCGGCGACCGATCCGCTCAACAACCCGGCGCTCACCGCCGAGATCCTCTTCACCGTCCGCTGGGACGGCAGCCCGGCCGAGGTCACCCTCGTCAAGAGCTCGGGCCAGCGGGCGTTCGACCAGGCGGCGCTCTCGGCCATCCGGGGCGACTCGCCGTACGCCGTGCCGCCGCTCGCCCTCTTCGGCGACGACGGCGTGGCCCACTTCCGCTGGGTGTTCGCGCGCGACCGGCGGCAGTGCTCCGAGGGCGAGGTGCGCCGGCGCGAGGATCCCCTCGACGAGGCCCTGCCGCGCCTGTTCCTCCAGGGCCGCGTCAAGGAGGCGCTCCTGCGCGTGCAGCGCTACATGGACGCGGGCGACGTCAACGCCATGGCGGTCTTCGCGCGCACGTGGCTGCAGCGCAGGTTCCCCGACCGCGTCGCCGACGCGAACGCCGCCGCGGCCCTGGCCCGCGTGGGCGATCGCCGCGCCGCCGAGCGCCTGCGCCCGGCGCTGGCCCAGGCCGACACGGTCGCCGTGGCGGCCCAGGGCCTGGCGGCGCTCAAGGTCGACGTCTGCGCGCCGGTCGAGCCCGCGCTGCGCGCGCGTGATCGCGCGCCCTTCGAGATCGCGCTGACGGCGCTGCTCGAGGCCAAGGTGGCGCCGGGCAGCCCGTGCCTCGCGACGCTCGCCGCGGTCGTCGACGACGAGGCGGCGCCCAAGCCCCTGCGCGCCTCGGCGCTGCGCACCTTCGCGGCCCTCGATCGGGAGGGCGCGAAGAAGCGCGTCATCGAGCGCCTCGCCGACAAGTCGCCCGAGCTGCGCGCCGCCGCGGCCACGGCCATCGCCCGCCCCGGCGGCGGCCGGCCCATGCTCTACCGCCTCGAGCCCATGCTCAAGGACCCGTCCAACGACGTGCGCGCGGCGGTCGCGGCCTCGATCGTCCGCTCGTGCGGCGAGATCTCGTTCGAGTACGTGCGCCCGCTCTTCAAGAGCAACGACGACCGCCCCATCGCCGCGATGGTGGCGCCGCTCGGCGAGCTCGCGTCGCCCGAGTCGATCGAGCTCCTGCAGAAGATCGAGAAGCGCGCCAACCCCCAGGTGCGCGAGCAGATCATCCGCGCCCTCGCGAACCGCAAGGACGAGGCGGGCCGGGCGATGTTCAAGTCGCTCGCCGATCCCGCCAAGAAGAGCCCCTACACCTCGAACGAGCTGCGGGCCTTCCTGCTCGCCGCCGCGCCCCTCGAGGAGCTCCTGCCCCTCGCCAAGGACCCGCACCTCGGCATCCTCGCCTACAAGGCCATGCTGCGGGCCAAGCGGCACAAGGAGGCGGCGGACTGGCTCGTGTTCTCCTACGACCGCGTCTCGCCCGAGGTCCTCGGCGAGGCCTTCGGCGCCTGGCTCGCCAACCCGCCCCCGAGCCTCGCGTCGCAGTAGGCGGCGCTTCGCCCTGGCGGCCAGCGGAGGGGGGCGCGGGGGGACGCAGAGGCGGCGAAGCCGCCGGGTGGTCCCCCCGATTCAATAAAAGAGCTTCATGAAGCGACGGAGCAGCCGCTGCGTGCGCGCCTTGTACGGGAAGGTCAGCTCGCGCTGGAGCAGGGGCGTGAGCCACCCGAGGAGCGGGTGGTCCTCGACGACGGTCTCGACGCGGCAGAACTGGCGCAGGCCCTCGGGGCCGTGGCGGAAGCCGAGGCCGCTCGCCTTGATCCCGCCGAGCGGCGCCTCGACGCAGAAGTAGCTGACGAGGACGTCGTTGACGAGCACGCTGCCCGCCTCGAGCCGGCGCGCCAGCGCCCGCGCGCGCGCTCCGTCGCCGGACCACACGCTGCCCATGAGGCCGAACGGCGAGTCGTTGGCGATGCGCAGCGCCTCCTCGGCGCCGGGGACGCGCATGACGGGCAGCACGGGCCCGAAGGTCTCCTCGCGCATGACGTCCATGGCCAGCGTCGCGTCGGCGAGCAGGGTCGGCGCGAAGAAGCGCCCCGGGCCGCCCCGCGCCTCGCCGCCGGCGACGACGCGCGCGCCCTTCGAGACGGCGTCGGCGATCTGGGCCTGGGCGCGCGCGACCTGGGGCGCGAAGGTGACGGCGCCGACGTCGAGCGCGCCGTCGCTCCCCTTCGAGGGCAGCGCGGGCGGCCCCTGGCGCAGCCTCGCGATCTCGTCGGCGCACAGGGCGACGAAGCGCTCGGCGACCGGCTCCTCCACGAGGACGCGCTCGGTGCGCACGCAGACCTGCCCGCTGCCCGCGAAGGCGCTCCAGACGGCGGCGTGCGCGGCGCGCGGCAGGTCGGCGTCGGCGAGCACGATCATGGCCGACTTGCCGCCCAGCTCGCAGACCACGGGCACGAGGCGCTCGCCGGCGCGCGCGGCCACGCGGCGGCCCACGGCCTGGCTGCCCGTGAAGAAGATCATGTCGGCGCGGTCCACGAGGGCCTGCCCGGCCTCGCCTCGCCCGGCGACCACCTGGAACACGCCCTCGGGCAGCCCGAGCTCGCGCCAGAGCGCGGCCACGCGCAGCGAGGTCAGCGGCGTGTGCTCGGACGGCTTGAGGACGACGGCGTTGCCCGAGACGAGCGGCGCGACGCAGTCGGCGTAGTTGTTGAGCAGGGGGAAGTTCCAGGGGCCGATGACGGCCACGACGCCGCGCGGGTGGCGCACGACCCGGCAGCGCTTGTTGGTGAACACGAAGGGGTGCCGCAGCTCGTCGGCCAGCGCCCGCCGTCCCAGGCGCCCCGTGTACGAGCGCGTCAGCTCGAGCGTGTAGAAGAGCTCGATGGCCTCGGCCTCGTAGAAGGCCTTGCCGCTCTCGCCGATGAGCGTGTCGAGGAGGCCGGGATCGTCGCGCAGCCCGCGGGCGAGGCGCCGCAACGCCGCGGCTCGCTTGGCGAAGGGGAGGGCCGCCCAGGCCGGCTGCGCGGCGCGCGCCCGGACCATCGCCTCCTCGACGTGCGACAAACCGCCGCAGGGGACCTCTTGCAGGACCTGGCCGGTCGCCGGGTTCCGGATCACGAGCGGGGAGGCGTCCGTCACCACATGTTTGTACACCAGGCGCGGAACGATCTCGTATGCTGAGGCGATGCAGCGCCCCCCTTATCTTGGCTGTCTTCGCTTTTTTCCGTCTGAAGGCCGCTCGCGGATCGTCTACTCGATCGACATGCTCGGTCGACGCCGCCGCGGCTCGCGACGCCTCGCGCTCGCGGCGTTCCTCGTCGCCGGCGTGGCCGTGACGGGCTGTGGGCGCACGCAGCTCTTCGGCCAGCGGGCGCACTGCAACCCCGGCGACGAGGTCTGCGAGATGGCCGGCGTCGGCGGCGCGGGGGGCAGCTCGGGCGTCGGCGGGAACACGGGGATCTCGGGGAACACGGGGATCTCGGGGAACACGGGGATCTCCGGGAACACGGGGATCTCCGGGAACACCGGCATCGCGGGCTTCACGGGTGTCGCGGGGAACATGGGCGTGGGCGGCTTCTCCGGCACGGGCGGGCACGCCGGCTTCGGCGGCAACATGGGCGTGGGCGGCTTCGCGGGCTTCGCGGGCAACACCGGCATGGCGGGCACAATGGGCACCGCCGGCACCCCGGTGACCTGCCAGCAGATGCGCGAGATCTGCAACGACGGCCGGGACAACAACTGCAACGGCCTGGCCGACTGCCAGGACCCCGGCTGCTTCGGCGATCCGGCGTGCATCAAGCCGGGCCAGGAGGTGTGCAACAACGGCCTCGACGACGACGCCGACGGCCTGGTCGACTGCGCCGATCCGGACTGCGCCGGCAGCCTCTCCTGCCGCATGACGGGCGGCACCGAGATCTGCAACAACGGCGTCGACGACAACGGCGACAAGCTCGTCGACTGCGCCGACCCCCAGTGCACGATGTTCCCGGGCTGCTTGCAGTCCGCCTGCACGCCCGACGGCGACTTCGGCGTCCTGCCGGCCCACGGCGGGGCGCTGACCCTCGGCGTGAACACGGCGGGCGCGACGCGCTCCTTCGCGACGTGCGCGTCGCCGGGCGGCGTGGCGCGCGTGGTCTCGTTCACGCTGACCCAGACGGCCGACGTGCGCGTCGACTTCGGTCAGACCCCGGGCACGGCCCACGTGGTGGACATCTTCCGCGCGGGCGCGAACCAGGCCTGCGATCGCAACCCGGTGCTCTGCATCAACGCGGGCGACATGTCCACGGACTCGCAGACCCTGCCGGGGCTGGCGCCGGGCACCTACTGGCTCATCGTCCAGTCCTACCCGAACACGCAGGGGCAGACGAAGGTGACGCTCTCGACGGGCTCGGCCTCGATGCCCGAGATCTGCAACAACGGCATCGACGACGACGGCAACGGCCTCGTCGACTGCCAGGACCAGGCCTGCGTCGCGGCGCCGAACTGCGCCGCGTTCGAGTGCAAGCCCGACGCGACCATCGGCGCGCTCGTCGTGGGCGACATGCCGAAGAGCGTGCGCGTCGACCTCACGCACGCGCCCGACCGCTACCACCCGCTGTGCGCCGGCACGACGCCGGGCGGGGACGCGGCCATCTCGCTCACGCTGCCGCAGGCGGGCGGGATCGAGATCGCCTACAACCAGACGGGGCACACGGTGTTCTCGCTCTTCAAGCTGCCCGCGGCGGGCACGGCCTGCGACGAGGCCGACGACGAGTTCGGCTGCTCGGCCCAGGACGATCCCCAGGGGGCCGTCGCGTTCTCCGACCTGCCCGCCGGGCAGTACGTCCTCATCTTCAAGGCCACGACGGGCGGCGTCCCCGGCGTCTCCGATCCAGGGGTCATCAACATGCGCATCTCGGCCTTCCAGAACCGGAAGCAGGAGATCTGCAACAACGGCATCGACGACGACGGCAACGGCCTCATCGACTGCCAGGACCCGTCCTGCTTCGGCATCGCCGGCTGCGAGGCGCCCGCCTGCATGCCCGACGCCGATCTCGGCCCGATCTCGTGGGGCACGATGGTGTCGGCCAAGGTCGACACGACCGGCGCGCCCAACCTCTACACGACCACCTGCGGAAAGGGCAACGGCAAGGAGCGCGTGCTGCGCCTCGAGCTGACCCAGCCCATGGCCCTCGGGGTGGACTGCACGATGTCGGGCTCGCACGTCATCGAGCTGACGCAGCAGCTGGCGCCGCTCGACAAGTGCGATTCGCACCCGCTCGGCTGCGCCGATCCCGCCGTGCTGCCGTTCGGGTGCGGCTACTCGATCCCCGATCTGCAGCCCGGCACGTACTACGTCATCATCGAGGCCTTCCAGGCGGGCACCGAGGGGACGGTGGCCATCACCTTCACGGGCATGCAGGAGATCGTCCGCGAGATCTGTGACAACGGCATCGACGACGACATGGACGGCTTCACCGACTGCGCGGACCGCAAGTGCGTGACGTCGCCGCTCTGCCAGAAGTTCGCCTGCCACGCCGACGACGACCTCGGGCTCCTGCCGCTCGACGGCACGGTGAAGACGGCCATCGTCCAGACGTCGGGCGCGGGGGACGACCAGATGCACACCTCCTGCGTGAGCCAGGCGGGCGGCCAGGACAGCGTCGTCGACTTCCAGCTCCCGGCGACGGCGAACATCCGGGTCGACTGGGCGCAGATCGGCGATCACGACTTCGAGCTGTACAGCGACGACGGCATGCTGCTGTCCTGCGAGGCGGGCACGTCGTTCGGCTGCACCTCGTCGGGCGGCGCGACGACGGGCACGACGTTCTTCAACTCGCTGCCGGCGGGCAGCTACCACCTCGTCATCGACGCCGACGCCCCGGGGGGCGAGGGCGGCGTCGCGGTTCGCATCCAGGGCAAGGCCGCGCCCTAGCGGTTCACTCGCCCACGACGGAGCGCGGCGGATGGGATAAGATCCGTTCGTGTCCGCGCCCCCCCGCAAGCTCCGGATCCTCGTCGCCAAGCCCGGCCTCGACGGCCACGACCGCGGCGCCAAGGTGGTGGCCCGCGCCCTGGCCGACGCGGGCTACGAGGTCGTCTACACGGGCCTGCACCAGACGCCCGAGATGATCGCGGCGGCGGCCGTGCAGGAGTCGGTGGACGCGGTCGGGCTCTCGATCATGTCGGGCGCCCACATGACGCACTTCCCGGCCGTGCTCGAGGCGCGGCGCGCGCGCGGCGCCGGCGAGGTCGTCGTCTTCGGCGGCGGCATCGTGCCGGACGAGGACGTCGCGGCCCTGGCCAAGCTGGGCGTGGCGGCGATCTTCAAGCCGGGCACGTCGACGGCGGACATCGTCGCCTGGATCGAGCGCGAGCTGCGGCCGCGCGTCGGGGGGGCGGCGGCGTGAGGGCCCGGGGCCTCTGGCTGGCGGCGCTGGCCGCGGTGACGACCGGGTGGGGCGCCGCGCCCGCGCGCGCCAACGCGCGCCTCGAGACCGAGGAGCAGCGCATCTCGCGCATCCTCCAGGACGCGCTGGTCGCGCACGGCGCCGAGGTGCACCGCTGCTTCGAGAAGGCCCTCGCCGACACGATGGAGGTCGGCGGCAAGATCGACCTCGCCGTCGACGTGGGCGAGGGTGGCAAGGTCACGAAGGCGGGGCCGGCGCGCGACGAGGCCGGCTCGCCCGTGCTCCTCGCCTGCCTCGAGACGAGCGCGGCGACGTGGTCGTTCGCGGGCATCGATCCCGGGAGCACCGTCATCGTGCCCCTCGACTTCGACCAGCAGGCGGCGCAGTTCACGATCAAGGCCGCCGACGCGCCCGAGCACGGGCCGGGCGCGAAGGGCGCCAAGGCCCCCAGGGGCAAGCCGGGCGTCTCTCCCTCGGCGCCGCCGCCCTTCTCCGTGAAGCTGCTCGTCGACGAGAAGACCATGCACGCCCGCCAGGCGTCCCTGTCGCTGCTCACCGTCGCGCCCGCGAGCCGCATCGCGATGCACAAGCACCCCGTCGCCGAGATCCTCTACGTCCTCAAGGGCCACGCGCGCATCCTCAGCCAGCCGGGCACGCCGCCCGAGCGGCTCGACGAGGGCATGGCGATGTTCATCCCCATCGGCGCGCCGCACGTCATCGAGAACATGGGCCGCCAGAGCCCCGCCGAGATCCTCGTCTACTTCGTGCCCATGGGGCCCGAGCGCGTGTTCCGCGACCCGAAAGATCCGCAGGGCCGCGCGGGCTTCGAGGTGATCCACGGGACCGGCGACGCGGGCGGCCCCGCCTCGGGCGCGGCCGCGCCCGTCAAGTGGACCGTCGCGACGGCGGCGAAGGTCGACCCCATCCCCATCGGGAACGGCAAGGTGCGCGTGCGCAAGCTGCTCACGCCCGAGAACACGGGCCACACGACGGCGTACCTCGGGATCCTCGAGGCCGACCCGGGCGCCCAGATCCCGCGCCACCTGCACCCGTTGTCGGCGGAGATCTCGTACGTCGTCACGGGGGGCGGCGTGCTCACGGTGGGCGCCGAGTCGTTCCCCTTCGGCCCCGACACCGCGTACCACGTCCCCGAGAACTCGCCGAACCTGACGGCCTTCAACACGCCCGACAAGACGATCATGATCCAGCTCTTCGCCCCCGCCGGCCCCGAACAGCGCTACCTCGACGTCAAGGGCCCGCCGAAGGGAGCCGCGACGCCGCCCGGAGGCAAGCCGTGAACTTCGAGCTCTCCGACGACCAGATCGTCCTGCAGCGGTCCGTGCGCGAGCTCGCCGAGCGCATCATCGTGCCGAACGCGCGCCGCTGGGACGAGGAGGAGGTCTTCCCGCACGAGATCATCCAGCCCATGGGCGAGATGGGCCTGCTCGGCATGCAGATCCCCGAGGAGTACGGCGGCGCGGGCATGAAGTTCCACGACTACGTCGTCGCGCTCGAGGAGATCGCGCGCGCCGACGCCTCGGTGGGCCTGACCATGGCCTCGCACAACTCGCTGTGCACGGGGCACCTCTACCTCGCCGGCAACGAGGCCCAGCGCCGGAAGTACCTGCCGCGGCTCGCCTCGGGGCAGGCGCTCGGCGGCTGGGGGCTCACCGAGCCGGGCTCGGGCTCGGACGCGGGCGCGGCCCGCACGCGCGCCGTGCCGCGCGGGACCGACCGCTGGGTCATCAACGGCACGAAGACGTTCATCACCCAGGGCTCGGTGGGCTCGATCTACGTCGTGCTCGCCTCGACGAGCCCCGAGAAGAAGGCCAAGGGGCTGACGGCCTTCATCGTGGAGCGGGGCACGCCGGGCTTCCGCACGGGCAAGCGCATCGAGAAGATGGGGCTGCACGCCTCCGACACGACGGAGCTCGTCTTCGAGGAGTGCGAGGTCCCCGACGACCAGCGCCTCGGCGAGATCGACCAGGGCTTCTTCGACACGCTCAAGATCCTCGACAAGGGGCGCATCGGCATCGGCGCCTGGGCGGTGGGCATCGGGCGCGCGGCGCTCGAGGCCTCGCTCAAGTACGCCCGCGAGCGCGTCCAGTTCGACAGGCCCATCGCCGACTTCCAGGCCATCCAGCACATGCTGGCCGACATGGCGACGGAGCTCGACGCCGCCCGGCTGCTCGTGTGGCGCGCGGCCATCATGCAGGACGCCAAGCTCAAGACCACCCAGGAGTCGGCGACGGCGAAGTACTACGCGGCGCGCGCCACGATGCGCGCCTGCAACGCGGCCGTGCAGATCCACGGCGGCTACGGCTACACGCGGGAGTTCGACGTCGAGCGCTACATGCGCGACGCCAAGCTCGGCGAGATCGGCGAGGGCACGAACGAGGTGCAGAAGATGGTCATCGCCCGCGAGCTGCTCCGCCAATGGGGATCTTGAGAGGGGCCCCATCGCCCCCGGCGCGCGGGGGGCGTCGGGCTTGAACGAGCCCGCCGACCGGGCGAAGGCGATCCTGGGCGGCGACCTGCGGGCCGCCGCGCGCCTCATGCGCGATCTCGACGACGGCGTCTCGGGCGCGCGCCAGGCGCTCGCGGCGCTCTACGGGCGCACGGGCGGCGCGTTCGTGGTCGGCGTCACGGGCGCGCCCGGCGTCGGCAAGTCGACGCTCGTCGACCAGCTCATCGCCGTCTACCGCGCGACGGGGGCGCGGGTCGGCGTCGTCGCCGTCGATCCCTCGAGCCCGTTCTCGGGCGGCGCGCTGCTCGGCGATCGGGTGCGCATGCAGCGCCACGCCACGGACGAGGGCGTCTTCATCCGCTCGCTCGCGACGCGCGGCCAGCTCGGCGGGCTCTCGCGCTCGACCGCGGCGGCCGTGGCCGTCCTCGACGCCGCGGGCTTCCCCCTCGTCTTCGTCGAGACGGTGGGCGTCGGGCAGGCGGAGATCGACGTCGCGCGCATGGCCGACGCCGTCGTCGTCGTGACGGCGCCCGGGCTCGGCGACGGCGTGCAGGCGCTCAAGGCCGGGCTGCTCGAGATCGCCGACGTCCTCGTCGTCAACAAGTGTGACCGCGAGGGCGCGGAGGCCGCGCTGCGCGATCTCACGACGATGCTCCAGATCGCCGAGCGGCACGCCTGGCCCGGCGAGGCGCCGCGGGCCGCGCCCGCGCTCGTGCGCACCGCCGCCTCGACGGGCGAGGGGACGGCGGAGCTCGTGCGCGCCCTCGAGGCCGCGCGCGCCGCGCCCGCACCGGAGCGCGCGCGACGGCGCCGCCGTCAGGCCGCGGCGCAGGTCGTCGCCATCGTGAGTGAGATCACTCAAGACGCGGCGCGGGCGGCCATCGGCGGTGACGAGAACCCGGGGCCGTTCGCCCCGACGATCGACGCCGTCGCCGCCCGCGCGCTCGATCCCTGGTCGGCCGCCGACGCGCTGCTGGCCGCCACCCGCAAATAAAAAACGAGGAGATGATAAAATGACGCCCATGCGTTCTCTCTCGCTGGCCCGCCTCTCGGGGCTCCTGCTGCTGGGCGCGCTCGGGTGCGGCCTCATCAGCTCGGACATCACCAAGGTGACGTTCGACCTGCCCACGAAGCACTACACGTTCAGCGCGTCGCAGTTCTCGCTCCCGGCGGGGACGCCCAACCAGCCCATCCCGTGCGGCCCCGCCTGCGTGTCGCCGCTGGTCTGCGACTCGAACGTCTGCGCGGCGCACGTCCCGCTGTCCGTCTGGAACTCGGTCAACCTCAAGATGGAGGTCGGCGTGCTCTCGAGCGTCAACAGCCAGACCCTGGCCGACATCACGCTCGAGAGCATGAGCTACGCCGTCGTGAACACGTCCAACATCGCCATCCCGCCCATCGAGCTCTACCTCGCGCCCGACGGCGTCAAGGACCCGTCGGACCCGCGGGCCCAGAAGTTCGCCACTGTGCCGATGATCCCGGCGGGCACGAACGCGAGCGGCGACGTCACCAAGGAGCCGGGCGCCGACGCCCTCTTCACGATGTACGGGCAGAACTTCGGCACGCCGTTCAACTTCATCGCCGCGACCACGGTCGTCGTCCCGACGGGCACGAACCCCACGGGCATGGTCGACATCACGATCAACGGCAAGATCGCGGCCCAACTCTGAGCTCGGCGCGCCGGCGCAGCGCTGCTATAAACGGCGCGTGACCGTCGACCACGACGTGATCATCTCGGGCGCGGGGCCGGCGGGCGTCGCGACGGCGGTCGCGCTCGCGCGCGAGGCGCCGGGGGCGCGCGTGCTCGTGCTCGACAAGGCGCGCTTCCCGCGCGACAAGCCTTGCGGCGGCGGGCTCACGGGCCACGCGCGCGCGGCCCTGGCGGCGCTCGGGCTCGAGGTGCGCGTGCCGCACGTGCCCTGCCGAGAGGGGCGCATCGTGTACGGCCGCCACGCGCGCGACGTGCGGCTCGGCCGGCCCGTCGACGTCGTGCGCCGCTCCGAGTTCGACGCCGACCTCGTCGCGCAGGCCCGCGCTCGCGGCGTCGACGTCGTCGAGGGCGAGGGGCTGGCCTCGTTCGAGGTCGACGCGGCGGCGCGCGCGGCGCGCGTCAGGACGACGGCGGGGCGG
>DASZWW010000277.1:0-2880 GCA_035546175.1 Polyangia bacterium | reverse complement strand
CGAGATGGTCATGCCGAACTTCGCGCTGCTCGATCAGGACGGCCGCTCGCGCGAGGTCGCCCGCACCGACGCCGAGGCCGTCGTCGTCGCCGTCGTCTGCGGCGCGCCCGCGCCCGAGCCGTGCGCGTCGCCGCGGCCGCTCGACGAGGCCCGGCGCAAGCTCGCGCCCAAGGGCGTGGCGTTCTGGATGATGAGCTCCCGGCTCGGCGAGCCGCGCGCCTCGCTGGCGGCGTCGGCGCGCGCCCTGGGCGCCGACGGGACCTTCCCGCTCCTGCACGACGAGGCGCAGATCGTCGCGCGCGCCCTGGGCGCCTCGCGGCAAGGCGAGGTCTTCGCGATCGACCGGCGGCGCCGCCGCGTCTTCTTCCGCGGCTCGCTCGCCGATCCGAGGGCGCTCGAGCGCGCGCTCGGCGCCTTCGTCCGACACGGCCCGCGGGCGCCGGCGTCGGGGCCCGGCGACGGCGCGCCGCTCGCGCTCGCGCCCGCCGACCAGGAGCCCGTCTCGTACGCGCGCGACATCGCGCCGCTCGTGCGCGGCAAGTGCGTGCCCTGCCACCGCGCGGGCGACGTCGCGCCGTTCGCCTTCGACGGCCACCGCGCCTTCGAGGGCTGGGGCGCCACCGTCCAGGAGGTGCTGCTCGCCCGGCGCATGCCGCCCTGGCACGCGGATCCGCACGCCGGCGGTCCATTCGCCAACGACGTCTCGCTCTCGCCCGCCGAGGTCGATCGCCTCTGGCGCTACGTCGAGCAGGGCGCGCCCCGCGGCGACGGCCCCGACCCGCTCGCGCCGCCGGCGCCGCCCGTGGCCGCCTGGCCCCTCGGCAAGCCCGACTACGTCGTCGAGCTCCCCGCCGTCGAGCACGTCCCGCCGACGGGCGTCATCCCTTATCAGAACCGCGTGTCGACGTTCGTCATGCCGAGGGACGCGTGGCTCTCGGGCGCCTTCGTGCAGCCCGACAACCGCGCCGTCGTCCACCACGTCACGATCTACGCCGAGTACCCGAAGGGCTACACGCCGCCCGGCGAGGACTCGTACCTCTCCGGTTGGGCGCCGGGCATGGAGCTCGGCGCGTTCCCGCCCGGCACGGGGAAGCTCGTGCCCAAGGGGACGGCCTTCCGCTTCGAGGTCCACTACACCCCCGACGGCAAGCCCGAGGACGACCGCACGCGCCTCGGCCTCTACGTCGCCAAGGGGGCGACGCCGCCGCGCCGCCTCGAGACGCGCTTCGCGTGGGACGAGGACCTGGTCGTGCCCGCCGGTGAGCCCGACCTGCGCACGCACGCGGTGTACGGGCTCGAGCACGCCGTGTTGCTCTACGACCTCATCCCGCACATGCACAACCGCGGCTCGTGGGTGAGGTACGAGGCCCTGTACCCCGACGGCCGGCGCGAGACGCTGCTCTCCGTGCCGCGCTACGACTTCGCCTGGCAGCGGGTCTACCGCCTCGCGCGCCCCAAGCCGCTGCCCGCCGGCACCTGGATCCTCATCACCGCGGGCTACGACAACTCGGCGCTCAACCCGGCGAACCCCGACCCGCGCCGGCCCGCGCGGTGGGGCGAGCAGACGTGGGACGAGATGTTCGTCCCCCAGCTCGACGTCGTGAGGACGCCGTGACGCGCGCGCGCCTCACGGTCGCCGGCGCGCTCGCGCTCGCGCTCGCGCCGGCCGCGGCGCGCGCCGCCGCGTACTCGGTGACGCCCGCCGGCTCGGACGCGAACCCCGGCACCGCCGCCCAGCCCTGGAAGACGCTGCAGCACGCCGCCGACAACGTCGCGGCCGGCGACACCGTCACCGTCGAGGCCGGGACGTACACGGGCTTCTCGCTCTGCTGGGACAAGCCGCAGGACGGTCAGCCCGACAGCCCCATCACGTTCAGCGCCAAGCCGGGCGTGGTCATCAACGCCAAGAACGCGCACACCGACGACGGCATCGACCTCGAGGGCTGCAGCTACATCGTCGTCGAGGGCTTCGAGGTCACGGGCATGCCCCGCGCGGGCATCCGCTCGGTGTCGGGCGCCGCGAACGCCATCGGCGTCGTCATCCGCGGGAACGACTGCCACGACAACCAGGTGTGGGGCATCTTCACGAGCCACGTCGACTCGCTCGTCATCGAGGGGAACCGGGCGACGGGCTCCGCCACGCAGCACGGCGTCTACGTCTCGAACGCCTGCGTGAACCCCGTCGTGCGCGGCAACGAGCTCGCCGGCAACGCCGGCGCGGGGCTGCACATGAACGGCGACGCCTCGCAGGGCGGCTCGGGCGTCATCACGGGCGCGCTCGTCGAGAAGAACGTCATCCACGACAACGGCGCGATGGGCGGCTCGGGCATCAACTGCGACGGCGTGCAGTCCTCGCGCATCCGCAACAACCTCATCTACGCCGAGCACGCCAGCGGCATCTCGCTGTACCAGGGCGACGCCGCCCAGCCCTCGACGGACAACGTCGTGGTCAACAACACGGTGATCGTGGCGGCCGACGGCCGCTGGGCCCTCAACGTCCAGAACGGCTCGACGGGCAACCGCGCCGAGAACAACATCCTCCTCGATCTCAATCCCAGCCACGGCTCGATCGACATCGACGCCGCGAGCGGGGCCGCCTTCACGAGCGACTACAACGTCGTCATGGACCGCTTCACGCCGGACGGCGACGCCGTCGTGACGCTCGCCGCCTGGCAGACGACGACGAAGCAGGATGCGCACTCGCTGATCGCGACGCCGGCCGCGCTCTTCGTGAGCGCGGCCGGGAACGACTACCACCTCTCGGCGACGTCGCCCGCGCTCGGCGCCGGCACGGCCACCGACGCGCCCGCTGACGATCTCGAGGGCCACTCGCGCGCGGGCGGCGTCGACATCGGCGCCTACGAGCGCTGCGACGCCTGC
>DASZWW010000276.1:0-2505 GCA_035546175.1 Polyangia bacterium | reverse complement strand
GCCGCCGCCTTGGCAGCGGGCGCCGCCGGCTTCGCCGCCTCGACCGCGGGCGTCGCCGCAGGCGCGGCGGCGCCGGCCGCACCGCTCGCCACCTCTTGCAGGCGGGCGCGCTCGGCGACGATGCCCGCCTGGATCGCCTTGCGCAGCTCGGTGGCGTTCGCCGGGCGCCGGTCGGGATCCTTCGCGAGGCAGCGCATGATGGCGTCTTCGAGCGGCACGGACATGGGCACGCGCCGGCCGAGCGCGGGGGGCCGGCGGCTGCGGTGGTTCTGCTGCACCTCGGCGGGCTTGCCCCAAAACGGCGGTCCGCCCGCGAGCATCTCGTAGAAGATCGCCCCCAGCGCGTAGATGTCGCTGCGCAGGTCGATGTCCGGGCGGCCTTCGCACTGCTCGGGCGACATGTACTCGGGCGTGCCCGCCGCCGCTTCCTCTTTCGTCTCGTCGGCCGGCTTGGCGTTCGCCTTCTTCACGAGGCCGAAGTCGAACAGCTTGGCGCCGAAGCTCTCGTGGACGAACACGTTCTCGGGCTTGAGATCGCAGTGCACGAGCCCCTTGCCTTGCACGACCTCCATGACCTCGAGCATCGGGATCGCCGTCTTGGCGAAGTCGTCGATCGACATGGGCCCGTCGAGCTCGTTCATGACGTCCGCGAGGATGGGCGCCTTGACGAAGTCCATGACGACGTAGACCGATCCGTCGGGCAGCTTGCCGCTGTCGTAAACCGCGGGGACGTACGGGACGCCCACTTCCTTGAGCGCGTCGGCCTCGCGCACGAGGCTCTCTCCCGCGGAGGCGTTGTCCGCGCGCGCCACTTTGATGGCGCACGGGTGGTTGTCCTCGACGCGCACGGCGCGGAAGACGGCGCCGAAGCCGCCCTGCCCCAGCAGCTTCTCGGCGCGGAACGCCGGGAGCTCGGGCGTCGGGACGACGAAGGGCGTCGGAGCGTCCCCTGCCGGCGGCGGCGCCGGCGGCGGCGCTCCGTGCAGCGCGCAGCTGGGCGCACCGTCCCTGAGTCGCTTGCCGCAGCTCGGGCAACGGATCATCGGCTTTTATACCCTATCACGATCGCCATATTGCCCATGCTCGGTCTTGGCCCCCTGTCTGACCGTCTGACATTCGGCGCGCGGCAGACCCGCCCCCTACCTTCCCGCTCAAGGCATCGGCGCTTGCCGCGCCGGGCTTGACGTCTTCCACCATTGAGACTCCTTTAATGCACCCCGTGGCCGCCAAATCCGCCCTCAACCTGCCGGTCGAGCTACCGATCGACGCGGCGCTCCCCGAGATCGTCGCGGGACTGCGCCGGGGCCGCTCGCTCGTCGTCGAGGCGCCGCCCGGCGCCGGCAAGACCACGCGCGTGCCGCGGGCCTTGCTGGAGGCCGGCATGGTCCCGGGCGAGATCTGGGTGCTGGAGCCGCGGCGGCTGCCCGCGCGCCTGGCCGCCGAGCGAGTCGCCCGCGAGCTCGGCCAGCGAGTCGGCGAGACCGTGGGCTACACGGTGCGGTTCGAGGACGTCTCGTCGCCCAGCACGCGCCTGCGCTTCGTGACCGAAGGCATGCTCACGCGGCGAATGCTGTCGGACCCGCGGCTCGAAGGCGTGGGCGCCGTCGTGCTGGACGAGATCCACGAGCGGCACGTCGCGACGGACCTCGCGCTGGCGTTGCTGCGGCGGCTGCAGCGCGCCGCGCGACCAGACCTTCGCGTCTGCGCGATGTCGGCGACCGTCGAGGCCGAGCCGCTGCAGGCGTTCCTGGACGACTGCGCCGCCGTGCGCAGCGAGGGACGCCTTCACCCCATCGCCATCGAGCACTTGCCGACTCCGGACGAACGGCCGCTCCACGAGCAGGTCACGGGCGCCGTGCGCCGCCTCCTGCGCGAGGGGCTCGAGGGTGACGTGCTGGTGTTCCTGCCGGGCGCCGCCGAGATCCGCCGCGCCGAGGAGCTGCTCTCGAGGGCGCCCGGCCTGGACGCGCTCGCGATATTGCCGCTGCACGGCGAGCTCTCTCTCGAAGAGCAGACGCGCGCCGTTCGGCCCGATCCCGCGCGGCGGAAGATCATCCTCTCGACGAACGTCGCCGAATCGTCGATCACGGTCGAGGGCGTCGTCGCCGTCGTCGACTCGGGGCTGGCGCGCATCGCCTCGCACTCCCCGTGGACGGGGCTGCCCACGCTGGCCGTCGCGAAGATCAGCCAGGCGGCCGCCACCCAGCGCGCGGGCCGCGCGGGCCGCACCCGCCCGGGGCGCGCCCTGCGCCTCTACACGCGACACGACCACGACGCGCGCCGGCGCTATGACCTGCCCGAGATCGCCCGTGCGGATCTGGCGGAGACGCTGCTGGCGCTCGCGGCGCTCGGCGTCGGGACGCTCGCCGACTTCGAGTGGTTCGACCAGCCGCCCACGGCCGCGCTGACGGCGGCGCGCGATCTGCTGCGCGCGCTGGGCGCGCTCGACGCGCGCGACGCCCTCACGCCCCTCGGCCGCCGGATGGCGCGGCTGCCGGTGCACCC
>DASZWW010000275.1:0-6410 GCA_035546175.1 Polyangia bacterium | reverse complement strand
GCTACGGCTACGAGACCGCCGGCGTCCTCGACGGGCGCGGCCGGCGGATCGTCGCGGGCCGAGGCCCGCTGCCGGCGGACGCCGACCGGCGCGCCCGCGCGGTCGTGGAGTCGAGGCGCGCCCAGGTCGTCGGGCCGCGCTGGGACGAGCACGGCCGCACGCCCCTCGAGCTCGAGATCTACGCCCCCGTCTGGGCCGGGGCCGGCGCGGGCGAGACGGCCGTCGGAGCCATCGTGCTGCGGATCGATCCCGCCGACATCCTCGTGGCCATCTTCGGCGTCGCCCCCACGGCGAGCCGCACGGGCGAGGCGAGCGTCGTCATGCGCGACGGGGGGCAGCCCTTCACGATCTACCCCAAGCGCCGCGCCGCCGGCGCGCCCTGGATCGCGCGCGGCGCCCTCGGGCCCTCCCTGTCGCCGGAGGCCATCGTCGAGCGCGGCGGCGACGACCTCTCCGCGGCCGTCGACGACGACGGCGCGCACGTCATCGCCTTCGCGCGCGCGCTGCCGGACCTCGACGCCACCGTCGTCGGCCACATCCGCGAGAGCGAGATGTGGGGCCCGGCGACGCGCTCGATCTGGCTCACCGTGACCCTGCTCGCGCTCCTGTTCCTCGGCGTCGCGCTCGTCGCCCGCTATCACTGGATCTCCCGGGCGCGCGAGGCGCTCCTCGCCGAGGAGGAGAAGTTCAAGCTCATCTTCGAGAACATGCAGGACGCGTACATGCTCTCGAAGCTCGACGGCACGATCCTCCTCGTGAACCCCGCCCTCGTGAAGATGCTGGGCTACGAGCGCGAGGCCGATCTCCTGGGCAAGAACACGGGGCGCGACGTCTTCGTCGACGCCGAGGACCGGGCCCAGCTGCGGGCCCAGCTCATGGCGACGGGCGAGGTCCGCGGACACAAGACGAGCTTCAGGCGCGCCGACGGCACGCCCGTCGTCGTCGAGGGCAACGTGCGCCTCGTGCGCGACGAGCGCGGCGCCCCGGCGGGCATCGAGGGCATGATCCGCGACATGACGACCCACTACCAGATCCGCGCCGACCTCATCGCGGCGCGCGAGGCCGCCGAGATCGCGACCCAAGGCAAGTCGCAGTTCCTCGCCAACGTCAGCCACGAGATCCGCACCCCCTTGAACGCCATCGTCGGGCTCGGCCACCTGCTCCTCGCCACCGAGCTGCCGGCCAAGCAGCGCGACTACGTCGGCAAGATCCACTCGTCGGCGCGCATCCTGCTGCGCACCGTCGACGACGTCCTCGACTTCTCCAAGATCGAGGCCGGCAAGCTCGAGCTCGAGCGGACGTCCTTCCGGCTCGACGAGGTGCTCGAGGACGTCGGCAGCGTGCTGGGCGTGCAGGCCGACGGCAAGGGCATCTCCTTCGTCGTCAGCGTCGCGGCCGACGTGCCCCGCTCGCTCATCGGCGACCCGCTGCGCCTCGGCCAGGTGCTCACGAACCTCGTCGGCAACGCCATCAAGTTCACGGAGCGGGGCGGCGTCACGCTCAAGGTCGCGCTCGCCGCGCGCGCCGACGGCCAGGCCAGGCTGCGCTTCGCCGTCGAGGACACGGGCATCGGCATCGCGGCGCCGCAGCTGGCGCGGATCTTCGAGCCCTTCACGCAGGCGGACGGCTCGACCACGCGGCGCTTCGGCGGCACGGGCCTCGGCCTCACGATCTACCGCCAGGTCGTCGAGGCGATGGGCGGCCGCCTCGCGGCCACGAGCGTCCCGGGCTCGGGCAGCACCTTCAGCTTCGAGATCGCCTTCCGCGTGAGCGCCGCCGAGATCACCTCGGCCGAGGCGGGCCGCCCCCGCGGGGCCGGCGAGAGCTTCCTCGCGACGCCGTCGCTGCGCCTGCGCGGCTCGCGCGTCCTCCTCGTCGAGGACAACGCCATCAACCAGCAGGTCGCGCGCGAGCTGCTCGAGGCGGCGGGCGTCGCCGTGTCGATCGCCGACAACGGCCGCGCCGCCGTCGACGTCGTGGCCGCCGCGGGCGGGGCCCTCGACGCCGTCCTCATGGACGTGCAGATGCCCGGCATGGACGGCGTGGCCGCCACGCGCGCCATCCGCGCCGTGGCCGCCAACGCGGACCTGCCGATCATCGCCATGACGGCGCACGCCGAGATCACCGAGCGCGAGCGCTGCCTGGCCGCGGGGATGAACGACTACGTCTCGAAGCCGTTCGAGCCGTCGCAGCTGTTCAGGACGCTCGCCCGCTGGCTCGAGAGCCGCTCGGGCGGCCCCGGGCCCGTGCGGCCGGGCGCCTGAGGGCTCGCCTCGGATCGACGGGCTCAGCGCCTCAGCACGGACGTCGAGCGCGCCGACTGGGGGAGCACGCGGTCGAGGGCGCCCTTCCACCACTGCCACCCGAGGATGATGGCCAGGACCAGGACGATGACGCGCACCCAGGGGAACCCCGCCTCGGCGTAGGGATCGCGGTGATCGCGCCGGGCGCCCGGGGGCAGCTTGGCCACGCTCGTGAGCGTCGCGCCGAAGGGGATGTTGACCTTGGCCCGGGCGTTCACGGCCCACCCGTTGGCGTCGAGGATCGGCCCCAGGTTGCGCTTGCGGAGCTTGAGGTACGCGATGACGACGTTGGGCAGCGAGATGAGCGCCATGACGCCGAGGATCGCGCTCAGGACGGCCAGCGGCCCCAGCTTGAAGATGCCCGTCGCGTAGCCGATGAGCGCCGTGATGAAGGTGCCGATCGCGCCCACGGCGACGCCGAGCGCCGCCACCGTGCCCACGTCGACCTTCTTCGCCTCGGGCGCCTTCGCCGTGTCGACGTTGGCCGTCGTCGTCGCGACGCCCGAGAGCAGCGTGTCCGACTGCTTGTCGGCCGTGGCGGCGCGCTTGGCGACCTGCTCCTCGAGCAGGCGCACGAACTTCTTGTACGGCGCCCAGAAGGCCTGGCGGATGCTGATGGGGTTGTCGACGATCTTCGTGATGGTCGCGTCCCAGTCCTGCCCCTTGCGGTCGTAGAAGACGCCGTTGCGCCCCACCATGAGGTTGTCGCGATCGCCCGCCGTGAAGGCCGCGACGATCCCCATCTTCTCGTTCGTCCCCTTGCGGACGCAGTCGAGGTACGCGAGGTACACGCCGGCCAGCCCGGCCATGGCGGCGTGCCGGGCCGGGTCCTCGACCTTGAGGCACAGGGAGCACGCGCGCTGGTCGATGTAGAGCGTGCCGTTCTGGAAGACGGCGGGCTCGCGGCGCGCGTAGAAGTCCTTGAAGTTGACGAAGTTCGTGCAGAGCCGCGCCAGGTCGCGGTGGTAGCGCACGAGCCGCTCGATGTTCTCGATGCTGGCCGACTCGGCCTCGAGCGCCCGGTCCTGGACGATGAGCGCGTCGAGCCGGGCCTTCGCGCCCGACGCGAGCAGCGCGGCCACGCGCGGCTCGCCGAGCGCCTCGACGGCGGCGCCGTCCTTCGTCGCGAGCCACTCGCCGTAGGGCGCGAGCTTGCCGACGACGGCGCCCCAGTCGGCCTCGGTGAGCTGGGCGCGCGCGCCGAGCAGCGGCGTCACGGCCGCGTCGCGCAGCGCCGCGAGCGCCGCCGCGTGCGCCGGGTTGACGGGGCCCGCGAGCGGCAGCGGCCGGTCGGCCGCGACGAGGGCGAGCGGGAAGCCGGCCACCTCGGGCGCCGAGAGCGCGAGCTCCCTGGGGGCGAGCTCGGCGTACTCCTCCTCGCGCCGGTTGAGCGCCCCGGCGGCGCGCGCGTCGAAGGCCACGAGCCGGCACCGCGCGAAGTAGTCGTCGACCTTGCCCTTGACGGCGGCGAAGGCGGCGTAGGCCGCCGCCGTCCCCTCGGCGCCGAGGGGCAGCACGTTCGCGGCGTCGGCGCGCGCGCGCGCGTGCCAGTCGGCGAACGCCTGCGCCTTCGCGAAGAAGGCGTCCACCTTGTCCTGGTCGACGCCCATCGTGCCCGAGCGATCGGGGACGCCGCCCACGCAGTCGATCACCGCCTGGATGTCGGCGCGCGTCGCGTCGGCCTCCGGGCCCTGGCCCGCCGAGAGCGGCGTGATGACGCCGTCGCCGTTGAAGGCGCTGCCCGCGAAGATCTTCACGGGATCGGCGACGTCGTCCGCCGACAGCGACGTCGCCTCGGCCTTCCCGGCGTTGGCGAGGATCTGGCGCGCCGCCGAGAGCAGCGTCTTGCCCTCGGGCGTGGCGTCGTTGATGGCCGCGAGCGGGAGGACGGGGCCGCCCGCGAGGAGGTCGTCCGGGTCCTTGAGGTTGTCGCAGGCGAAGCGCACGGCCGCGATGAGCTCGTTGGCCCGCACGCGCCCGTCCTTGTCGGTGTCGATGAGGGCCAGCGTGCGCGCGTCGAGCTCGAGCCCGCTCGTCGGGCAGGCCAGCGCGACCCACAGCTTCTGATCCAGCTCGCCGAGCCCGCGCAGGTCGCCCGCGCTCTCGAGCTTGACCTGGTCGAAGCCGCCCGCCGTGAAGAAGCGCCAGACGTGCTCGGGCTTTTTCATCGCCGCCACCCCGCCTCCTAGAGGAACGTGTAGATGAGCGTGGCCTCGGTCTGGTAGTCGGTCGTCTCGGCGAAGGGCTGGTTCTTCGTCGAGGCGTACTGGTCCGGCGCGAGCGTGGCCCCCATGAGGATCGGACCGAGCGGCAGCGGCGCCGGGTTCTGGTCGTACTTCACGGTGAACCCGACGGCGAGGCTCAGCGCCTTGTAGACCGTCGTCGTGAGCGCCGCCTTGCCGAGGAGGCGCGTGTCCTTGAAGGCGTCGACGCCCGTCGAGCCGTCGACGTGGTTGAGGGCCTTGGACTCCCTGTTGAGGTTGAGCAGCGCCTCGACGCTCGCCACGATGCCCGTCGCCGAGGAGAGCTTGAGGGTCTCGCCGGCGAAGAGCCGCGCGGAGTGCACGGCGACCGCCTCGAGCGGGGCCTTGCCCGCGGGCGGCTGCAGGTACGTCTCGTAGGAGAAGTCGTACCCGATCTCGGCGACCACGAGGTTCATGTCGTTCTTGAGGAGCTGGCGGCTGTAGCCGATCTGCCCGCCGCCGAAGAACGTCTTGCCGGCGATGCGATCGCCCGCCGCCTGCGCCGAGACGTAGCCGGCGTTGTTCTGGGTGAAGAAGCGGTCGTAGCGCCCCTTGGCGAGGAAGTTGTTCGTCGTCGTGACCTCGTTGCGCTCGATGTCGACGTCGCCGGGCGTCGTCGCGCTGGGGAGGGTCTGCCAGACGTTCGACCGTCCATAGGCGAGCGTGCCTTCGAGAGAGAGCTTGTTGGCGCCCTGCTTGCGCGAGGCCGTGACGCCGATCAGGGCCGACTTCACCTGCGAGTTGCCGCCCGTCCAGAGCCCGCCCGCCTTGGCCTGCGCCTTCCACTCGACGACCTGCGCGGTCTCCGGCTTGACGGGCTCGACCTTCGCGTAGTCGAACTTCGGATCGGTCTGCGCCGCCGCGAACGCCGGCGAGAGGAGCATCGCGCCCGCCGCCGCGAGACCAAGCAAATTGTTCGATCGGGTCATGGTCGGGACGGAGTGTACGGAGCACCCCGTATGAGTCAATCGAATTGAAAAATGCGGCGCGCGGCTAAAATGGCCGCATGAAGCACCACCTCCTCGCATCAATCGTGGCCGCGGTCTGCCTCGTCTCGTGCACCGACACGTCGGGCGGGGACTACGGGCCGCCGCCGGGCGCGGGCGGCGAGCGCCCCCACTGCGAGCGCTTCACGTCGTGCGCGACGTGCACGCCCGTGCTCGGCTGCGGCTGGTGCCAGTCGGGCGACAAGGGCCTCTGCACGTCGGCGCCGAACCGGTGCGCCGACGCGGTGTCGTTCTCGTGGACGTGGGAGCTCGCCTACTGCCCCGCCGCGCCCGACGGAGGCACGAGCACCTGGACGGCGGTGCCGCCCAATGGGACGGCGGACGGCGCCTCGTCCCCGTCGGACGCCGCCGCGCCCGACGCCGCTCAGGAGTAGATCTTGAGCTCGTCGATCGACCACCAGCTGCCGCCCGCGGGCGTCGTGCCGGTCTGGCGGATGCGGATGTAGCGCGCGTTCACGCGCATGAACTGGATGTCCGTCATCGTCGCGCCCTTGCCCATCTTCACGGCGGTGAACGTCGTGCCGTTCGTCGACACCTCGAGCGTGTACGCGGCCGGGAAGTCCTGCGGGTTCGTCGTGTCGTCGAGGACGACGCGGCTCACGGGCTCGACCTGGCCGAGGTCGATCGTGAACGTCTCGTCGCCCATCTGATTGCGGCCCGTCGTCCAGCGCGTCGCGATGTTGCCGTCGAAGGCGTTCGGCGGCACGTCGGCGTTCCCCGCGGCCGTGATCGAGGCCGTCGGCTTCCAGTTCGTCGAGGAGTACGGGACCGACGGCGCCGCGCCTCCTGCGCCGCCCGCTCCCCCGGCGCCGCCGGCCCCGCCTGCCCCTGGCTGCCCGGCTGCTCCTCCGCCGCCG
>DASZWW010000274.1:0-3863 GCA_035546175.1 Polyangia bacterium | reverse complement strand
GCAGCGGCATCACGAGCAGGGCGCGCACGCGCGCGGCGAGGAGCGCCTCTCGATCGGCGCCGCCCGCGAGGGCCTCGTCGGTGGCGACGTCGTCGACGAGCCAGAGCCGTCCGGCTCGGCTCGCGGCGTTGCCGCCGAGGCCCGTGCGCAGGTTCGCGACGTGCTGGAGCAGGGGCCGCGCGAGCCCGCGCTGGGCCACGAGCCGCAGGCCGGCGTCCGCGCCGTCGAGCACCTGGAGGGCGCCGCGGTCCGCGCCCGCGATCGCCAGGGCCTCGGCGAGCGCGGCGTCGAGCAGCCGCGGCAGGTCTCCGTCGCGCAGGAAACCCACGGCGAGGTCGTGGAGGCGCGTCAGGGTGACGGGCTCGGCGCGCGCGCGCGCGACGGACGCCTGTCGCCCGTCGTCGTTCCCTGTCCCCCCCATGTCGGGGCGCATCTTAAAGCCCTCGTCGAGGCCGAGGGTGTGCTTCCGACACCTAAGGCCCGGCGGCGCGCTCGGGCGGCGACGTTACCGGAGAGTGACGTATCACGCGCACGCGGCGCACGGCCCGCGGGCTGGCCTCGAGCACGATGAGCACGGTGCCGTCCGGCGCCGCGAGGCGGGCGTTCCGGTTCGGGATGCCGCCGCCGAGCTTCGCGGCCAGCCCCCCGATGGTGGTCGCGCCCGGCGACTCGGGGAGGGTGAGGTCGAGCGCGCGGTTGACCTCGCGCAGCGGCACGTCGCCGCGCACGACCGCCGAGCCGTCGAGCTCGTGGACGATGGGCGCGCGCTCCTCCTCGTCCTCGCTCGAGATGTCGCCCACCAGCTCCTCGACGAGGTCCTCGAAGGTCGCGAGCCCCGAGACGACGCCGTGCTCGTCGACCGAGACGACGACGCGCTGGCGCTCCCGGCGCATGTAGCGCAGCACCTCGATCGCCGCCGTCGTCTCGGGGAAGAACTTCACGGGCCGCAGCACGTCCTGCAGCACGACGAGCTTGCCGTCCCAGGCCACGGAGACGATGTCCTTGGCGCTCGCGTAGCCGACGATGTCGTCGAGCGTGCCGTCGTAGATGGGGATGCGCGAGCGGCGCTCCTCGAGCAGGAAGTGGCGGATCTGCTCGGGGGTGGCGTCGCGCGGCAGGGCGTCGATGCGATCGCGCGGGATGCTCGCGTCGCGCAGCGTGAGGCGCTCGAAGGCGAGGGCGCGCGACGCGATCTCCCCGGTGCTGACGTGCAGCGCGCCCGTGCGGGCCGCCTCGTCGACCATCTGCCGGAGCTCCTCGGGCGAGATGCGCGACTCCATGAAGTCCGTCGAGTCGCGGAAGGGCCGCAGCACCAGGTTCGAGCTCCAGATGAGCCCCTTGACGACGGGGCGCGCCACGAACGACAGCCACAGGAGCGGCTTCGCCATGACGAGCGCGTACGGCTCGGAGGCGCGCAGCGCCAGCGACTTCGGCACGAGCTCGCCGAAGACGAGCGACAGGTACGAGACGAGCGCCACGACGAGCACGAGCGAGATCGGCGCCGCCTCGCGGCCGAGCCCCGGGACCTTCGCCAGGTGCGGCTCGAGGTGGCGCGCCATCGTGAGGCCGCCGAACGCCGCCGCCGCCGTGGCGATGACCGTGATGCCGATCTGGACCGTCGCGAAGAAGCGCTCCGGCTGCTCGCGCAGCGCCGCGAGCGCGTGGGCGCCCGGCCGGCGCTGGTCGACGAGCTGCTGCAGCCGCGTGCGGCGCACCGACACCACCGCGATCTCGGCCCCTGAAAAGATGCCGTTGAGGAGGGTGAGGCCCACCACGATCAGCAGCTCCGCGAAGAACAACTCCCGCCCCCCCCTCAAGGATGGCCCACGGCGCCCCTCCGCGCCGGTCGGTAGGGGGAAAACTCAATCCGGCGCGGGCGTCGGGCGGGACCTTGGAGGGCCCGCGCGCGCCTCCATCTTTCGGTGGCTCGCGGGGACGAGCGGGAGGAGACCACGACATGACGACCGAGCAGCGCATCCCCAACATGCCGGCGCGCAATCCCTGGCTGACCGACAGCCCCCATCCGGTCTCGCGCGTCAGCTCGGCCGCCCCGGACGGCGTGCCGTTCGCGGGGCCCACGGGCGGGCGGAAGCTGACGCGCGATCAGGTCACGGCCGTGCCCGTCCTCTTCGTCTCGAACCCCACGATCAAGAAGGCCGGCGACGACGTCGTCGTCCTCGCGCCGGGCACGCTCGGCATCCAGAAGATCATCGCCACGGGCGACGCGTTCGAGCTCGTCACGTCGTTCCCCTACCCGGGGCTCGAGGCGCGCGCGCAGCGGGTCAACGATCGGGCCATCGCGACGGCGCTCAGGGAGGTGGACGCCGCGCGGCGCGGCGGCGACGACGCGCGGCTTGCGGCGGCGCCCGAGCTGCTCGCCAAGCTGGGGCTCGACTTCGGCACGGCCGTCAACGGCGTCTCCAACCTGATCGACAAGGACGGCTTTCACACCTGCGTCTACGGCGGGACGAACGTGCTCAAGACGACCGACGACAACGTCGCGCGCGGCCCCCTGCGCGTCGTGCGCCGGGTCGATCTCGCCGAGTCGCTGCCGCCGGACGTGGCCCGGCGCGTGCCCCGCGTCCTCGGCGCGGCCATGACCTACGACGGCTTCCTCGCCCTCGTAGGGCCCGGCGCGCTCATCGTCCTCGATCGCGACCTCGAGACCCGCGGCTTCGTGACCTTCGGCGACGAGACCGTCGACAACGGGGTCGCCGTCGACGAGCAGGGCGGCATCTACGTCGTGACGTCGCGCCGCATGCTCAAGGTCGTGTGGGACGGCCGCGGGCTCTCGACCGACGAGCGCGACGGCGCCTGGGACTCCGCGTACAACACGATGAGCGGCGAGATCGCGCTGGCCATGGGCGCCGTCTCGCGCGGCTCGGGGACGACGCCCACGCTCATGGGCTTCGGCGACGATCCCCACAAGCTGGTCGTCATCGCCGACGCCGACGAGCGCGGCACGAACGCCGTGGCCTTCTGGCGCGACGAGATCCCCGCCGGGTTCGCCCAGAAGGCGGGCACGAAGTCGCGCCGCATCGCCGATCAGACGCGCATCGACGTCAGCAAGCTCACGATCGAGCCCTCGCCCGAGGTGCTGGGCTACGGCGTGGCGTTCCTCAACAGCGCGTTCCCGAGGCCCACCAAGGTCCCCGGCCTCGGCAACGCGTTCGTCTCGGGCGTCACGCGGCCGGCGCCGCTCGGCATCCAGAAGCTCAGCTGGAACCCCGACAGGCTCGCCTTCGAGCGGGCCTGGACGAACCCGGACATCGACAACACCGACTGGCTCGTGCCGAGCATCTCGGCGGCCACGGGCGAGATGTACGTCGGCCACAAGGAGCACGGCGACTATCAGGTCGTGGGGCTCGACTGGACGACGGGCGCGGTCAAGGACCGCTGGGAGCTCCCGGACGACAGCCGCGCCTGGAACGGGTACGGCGGCGTCGCGACGATCCTCGACAACGCCGACCTCATGATCGGCGGGGTCTTCGCGCTCAAGCGCGTCCACGTCGGCGCCGCCGGGCCGCACGCCTCCGGCGCCGCTACGCGTGCCTGAAGGCCTGCGGGCGGCGGCGCCGCAGCGTCAGCGCCCGGTGGGCGAGCGCGCCCAGCAGGAGGCCCACGGCGGCGGCGAGCAGGAGGAGCGGCCAGGCGAGCGAGTCGCGCACGCCGGCCGTCACGCTCGCGGCCGTGGCGCGCGTGAGCGCCTGCACGCGCTCGCGGCGGCAGCTCGCCGCCGAGGCGTCGTCGCCGCGGCACTCGGGGAAGAGCTCGGCGAGGGCCGCGCCGACGGCGGCGTCGGTGGCCTTCGCGCACGTCGTCACGACGCCCCGGCTCAGGGCCCCGTCGCCGCCCAGCGCGAC
>DASZWW010000273.1:0-2367 GCA_035546175.1 Polyangia bacterium | reverse complement strand
AGCCTCGCGCAGCCGCCCGGCGCCGCGGCGGCGAGGGCCAGCGCGGCGAGCGCCCGCGCGCCGCCCCGGCTCACGACGCCCCTCCCCCGGGGCCGACGCCGATGCGCTCGGCGAAGGCGCTGTCGATGTCGCCCAGGAAGGCGCGGAAGGCGGCGTACTCCGCGGGCGGGATGCGCACGCGCGTGACGTCGAGGAACGTGTGCACGCGCACCGCGCCGCCCGGGGCGGCCGTGACCTCGACGGTGAGGTGCCCGAAGGGGCTCGACACCTCCCGCTTCGTCTCACCCGCGCGCAGCGCCCACCCGGCGGGCAGCTTGTAGACGATCTCCTCGTCGTGCTGCCAGGGGTAGGCGATCACGAGGTCCTGCTTGCGCGTCGAGAGGCGGGCGTACGTGCGCGCGAAGTCCCCCTCGCGCACGGCGACCGGCAGCGAGAGGCCGCCCCGGGCGTCGGCGCCGGCGGCCGCGCCCAGCCGGGGCACGTTCGCGACGGAGCGGACGACGACGGGCGACTCGCGATCCTCGATGCCCGGCATCTCGAGCGAGACGAGCCGCGCGCCCGGGTTCCGCTCCTCCCACACGCGCCCGTAGCGCTCGCTGCGCTCGCCCGGGGTCTGGTAGTGCTCGCGCCAGTCGGCCGCCGCCTGCCCGCGGATGCGCAGGTCCTCGTCGACGCGCGCGTCGCCGTCGGCCGCGAGCTCGACGCGCCAGCGGCGCTCGACCCGGTTCTCGGTCGAGGGCAGGACGGGCGTCTCCGTGAAGCGCGTCCCGCGCGGCCCCACGCGCAGCACCATGACGCCCTGGTCCTGGCTCGGCAGCTCGCCGATGCCCGAGAACTCGGCGGTGCCGTCGAGGTAGAGGTCGAGCTTGGGGACGTAGGCGATGGCGTGATCGAACGCCGCGAGCGAGGCCGGCTCGCGCTCGAGCAGGCCCAGGCGCCGGGTGCGCAGGAGGACGAGGTCGGCCTCCACGCCCACCTCGCGCAGCATGGCCACGAGCAGCGAGGCCTTGTCCTTGCAGTCGCCGAAGCGCCGCGCGAGCACCTGCGTGACCTTGTAGGGCTTGAAGCCGTGGATGCCGAACTCGAGGCCCACGTAGCGCGTGCCCGTGACGACGAGGTCGTGGATGGCCCGCACGCGCGCGCGGTCGTCGTCCCTCGGCTTGACGACGGCCCGCGCCGCGCGGCGCAGGTCGTCGTCGGCGACGAGCTGCTCCTCGACGAGCCGCCAGTACCACGCGCCCACGTCGTCCCAGCTGGCGTAGGTGCTGACGTGCAGGTACGGCGCGATCTCGGCCAGCCCCGGCATGGCGGGCTCGGCGTCGATGGCGGCGACGTCGCGCGCCGAGAAGGCGTAGGCGCGCTCGCCGCCGGCCTCGGTGACGGAGCGCGAGAGCCCGGCGAGGCGCGGCGTGTTGCTGTAGATCGGCCGGGTCGCCGGCGCGAGGAGCGTGTACTCCCAGCGCCGCTTGGGCGCGCTCTCGGCGATCGTCTCGAGGTCGCCGAAGTAGTCGGCCATCTGGTTCTCGGCCGAGACGTCCTCGACGACGTACTGGATCTCGAGGACGTCGCCGGCGCGGAGGCCCTCGAAGCGCACGACCTCGGCGCGGTTGTCGTAGTAGAGCCCATACCAAGGCTCGGACAGGTCCACGTCGTCGCGCTCGGCGGCCTCGAGCACCTCGAGGGGCGCGTCGGGGCCGCCCGGGCCCCGCCGGTAGACGCGCGCCTGCCGGATCTCGACGTCCTCGCTGCCGGGGGTGTAGCGGACGTCGAACTCCTTGTTCTCCTCGGCGCCGTGGTCGGTGCGCACGGCCACGAGGCGCTGCGCGAAGGTCTGGGCGAGGCCGTTCGTGTGCACGCGCACGACGCGGCGGTCGAGGAGCACGACGGCGTCGCCGGGCTCGGTGGCCGGCCGCCGCGCGCTCTCGGCGATCACGGCGCGCGCGTCGGCGGCGTACTTGCGCGCCAGGTCCTCGCCCGGCGCGTCCGCGTCTCCCGGGGGCTCCTCGGCTCCATGACGCCCTGCCGCCACCCCGCTCGTGGCGCTCGGCCTCGCGGCGCGCTCGACATAGCGCCGCAGCTCGGGGTCCTGGGGGCGCAGCGCCAGCGCGGCGCGCAGGCGCGCGAGGGCCTCGTCGCGCCGGCCCTGCCGGTGCAGCAGCTTGCCGAGCTGCGCGAGCACGCCCGCGTCGTCCGGCAGGCGCGCCGCGAGCGCCTCGAGCACCTCGAGGGCCCGCGCGCCCTCCCCCGCGCCCTCGAGCGCGCGCGACAGGTCGATGGACAGCGACGGCAGGTCGGGGCGCCGCGTGGCCGCCTCGCCGAGGCGGGCGACGAAGGCGCGCCCGTCGCCCCGGTTGCGCGCGCGCGTGG
>DASZWW010000272.1:0-21145 GCA_035546175.1 Polyangia bacterium | reverse complement strand
CACGTCGCGGCGTCAGGGCCGACGAGCGGGGGCGTGACGTCGGCGTGGAGCAGCCCCTCGTCGACGAGCAGGAGGAGGAGCTCGTCGAGGTCGCCGCCGCCGGCGCCGCGCGAGAACGCGCGCGCCGCGCGCCGCGCCGCGGACCACGCCGTCCAGCGCTCCGTCGCGTCGAGGATCTCGCAGAGCCCGCCCTCGAGCTCCGCGACGCGCTCCTCGGCGTACGGGTCGCCCGGCGCGAGCCAGCGCACCGTCGTCGCCCCGCGCAGGAGCGAGGGCGCCGCCCGCAGGCGCACGCGCGCCCGCGCCTCCTCGTCGTCGAGGATCGCGCGCCCGAGGGCCGCCATCCGGGCCCACGTCGGCGCGAGCACCGCCCGCGGCTCGCCCGTCTCGATCGACGTCGAGCCCGCCAGCTGCCCGACGCAGACCCCCGCGAGCAGCCCCGCCGGCGTCGCCCGAAACGCCGCCCGCCGCCCGTACCGCTCGACGGCCCGCCTCGCCGCCGCCGAACCCCGCCGCTCCGCCAGCGACTCGCTCGCGAGCGCGAGCGCCGCCTCGCCCAGCGGATGCCTCGCGAGCGCCGCTCCCGCCCTCGCCAGCTCACGCTCCTTCAGCAAAGGCGCGCGCAGCACGAACGCGCTCAAAGGAACGTACATGCCGCGCACACTAGCTCATCACGCCCTCGTTCGCGGCGGCAGAGCGAGCGCGGCCAGCCCTAGAGGTACGGCGACGCCTGCCCCGGCCGCTGGACGTCGATCCCGGGCGTGGCGGGCAGGGTCGGATCGGTGATTGAGGAGCCCGGGCCGTTGCGCTCGTCCTCGAGCCGGATGTCGCCGACCGACCCCGCGGTGTCGCCCGCGCATTGCTCGAGCTCGTCGTTGAGCTGACGCATCCGTTCAGCGCCCTCGCGGAGGATCGTGTACTGGGCCCGCATGTGGAACTCGTCGCCCGTGAGGCCCTTGATCGTCGTGAGGCGCGGCTTCGCGATGGCCATGACCTGCTTCATCTGGCCGACCTTGTCCTCGACGCACGTCGTGCGGATGATGTCCCTCGAGCGGCGGGCGCTCGCGCGCGCGGCCTCGGCGTGCTCGAGCGTCCGATTGAACTCTTGCTCGTAGGTCTCGGCCCCGGCGAGCATCTCGTCGGGCGAGATGGGCTTGTTCTTGTCCTTCACCGCCGCGGGGACCTGCCCGGCCGCGACCTGCTGCTGCGCGATCGTGCGCGACATGGCCGCGTCGTCCGTCTTCGCCGCCATCTGCGCCGCCGCGAGCGCCGTGACGAATGCCGTCCCCACGATCGCGAGCGCCACCGCACGCCCGCGCCACCGCACGTTCCTCGAGTGATCTTTGCGCCCCATGATTCCCGACATCGACCGACGCCCGAGTCGGGTTGAGCGGCACGCGCGTAAAAACCGCGCGTCAGATCACCGACGCGCCACCTTTCTGGCGAACCGCCAGAGCGAGCGTAGCGAGCGAGTCCCAGAACGGTGAGGCGCGGCTTCGCCGCGCCGGCTCCCCTTGCGGAGGACTCGGGGAGGGCCCGCGGGAGGGGCGTAGCCCCTTCCGCGAGGGACGTTGCCCCTACTTCGGCATCGCGCAGCTCTGCGCGCCCGCGGCGGGCATGTAGCACTCGCGGGTGTAGTCGATGACCATGCGGTCGGTGTTGAAGCGCCACCCCAGCGTCCGGATCGTGCGCTTCATGCGCTCGATCCAGCCGTGCGGCACGCCCTGGTCGTCGCGATCGTAGTAGAGCGGCACGACGAGGTTCTCGAGCGTCTCGTAGAGGCTCTGCGAGTCGCGGCGATCCTGCTCGTCGTGAGAGACGTGCGTGACGCCGTCGCCGATGGCGAAGCCGTTGAGGCCGTCGTAGGCCTCGCCCCACCACCCGTCGAGCACCGAGAAGTTGAGGCCGCCGTTGAGCAGCACCTTCTGGCCGCTCGTGCCGCTCGCCTCCTGCGGGCGCCGCGGGTTGTTGAGCCACACGTCGACGCCCTGGACGAGGTGCCGCCCGACGTTGATGTCGTAGTCCTCGATGAAGATCACCCGGTCGCGCAGCTCGGAGTTGAACGTCACCTCGTGCACGTGGCGCAGGACCTCCTGGCCGGGCCGATCGGCGGGGTGCGCCTTGCCCGAGAACACGAGCTGCACGGGGCGCTTGCCGTCCGTGAGGATCTTCTTCAGGCGCGGCAGGTCGCTGAAGATGAGGCTGGCGCGCTTGTAGGTCGCGAAGCGACGCGCGAAGCCGATCGTGAGCGCCTCGGGGTCGAGCGCGCTGTTCGCGGCGGCGATGACCTCTCCGTCGTGCCCCGCCCGCGTCCGCTGCTCGGCGACCTTGCGCCGCACGAAGCGCACGAGCGCCGCCTTGAGCATGCGGTGGGTCTCCCAGAGCTCGGCGTCCGGGCAGTTGTCGATGCGCGACCACATCTGCGGATCGGAGAGGTGATCGCGCCAGTCCGGTCCGATGTGGCGGTTGTAGAGGTCCTGCATGGCGGGCGCGAGCCAGGTACGGACGTGGACGCCGTTCGTGATGTGGCCCACCGGAACTTCGTCCTCCCGGTGGTGCGGCCACAGCACCTGCCAGGACTTGCGCGTGATGCGCCCGTGGAGCGCCGAGACGCCGTTCGCGTAGCGCGACATCTTGAACGCGAGCACGGTCATGCACAGAGCTTCGCGGTGATCTTCCGGACGAATGCGGCCGAGGCCGAGGAAGTCTTGCTGCGAGAGCCCGAGCGACCGTCGCAGCGGCTCGAGGTGATCGTCGACGAGCTCGGGCGGGAAGCGGTCGTGTCCCGCGTCGACCGGCGTGTGCGTCGTGAAGACCGTGCTCTGCGCGACCTCTTGCGCGCAGGTGCGGAAGTCGGCGCCCGTCTGCTCCATGAGCAGGCGCGTGTACTCGAGCGTCGCGAAGGCGCTGTGGCCCTCGTTGAGGTGCAGGCCGCCCCAGTGGATGCCGGCCGCGCGCAGCGCGCGCACGCCGCCCACCCCCAGCAGGAGCTCCTGCCTGATGCGCACGCGCTGGTCGCCGAAGTAGAGCCGCGCCGCGAGCTGTCGGTTCTCCTCGGAGTTCCCGTCGACGTCGGTGTCGAGCAGGAAGAGCCGGTTGCGGCCGACGGCGATCTCCCAGACCTGGGCGCGCAGCACCTCGCGCGAGAGCGGCACCTCGATGACGATGGGCGTGCCCTGCGGCGTGAGCGCGGGCTTGGCGGGCAGGAGCTCGGCGGGCGAGCGCACGTACTCGGCGTGCTGCCAGCCCTCGCGGTCGATGCGCTGGCGGAAGTACGACTCGCGGTAGAAGAGGCCGACCGCCACGAGCGGCAGCCCCAGGTCCGACGCGCTCTTGAGGTGGTCGCCCGCGAGCACGCCGAGCCCGCCCGAGTAGATGGGCAGCGACTCGTGGATGCCGAACTCGGCCGAGAAGTAGGCGACCGGCCGCACCCGCAGCGGTCCGGCGTGCGTCGAGGCCCAGGTCTTCGTCGTGCCGAGGTAGTCGCGCAGCTCGCGGTGGGCCGCGTCGACGCGCGCGCGCAGGGCGGCGTCCTCGGCCAGCTCCGAGAGCCGCTGCGGCGAGAAGCCGGCGAGCGTCGCGATGGGGTTGTGGTTCGAGGCCCGGAAGCCCTCGGGATCGAGGTCGCGGAACAGCTTGATGATCTGCGGATTCCAGGCCCACCACAGGTTGCGCGACAGCTCGGAGAGCTGCTGGAGGAGCTTCTCGGACGTGGTCATGGCCGGCCACTATAGCCAAAAACCGACTATAGTGTCGCCCCACACTCTCATGGACGGACAGCAGAGGTTCATCGCGGTCGTGATGGCGGGCGGGAAGGGCTCGCGACTGTTTCCGCTCACGCGCGATCGCGCCAAGCCCGCCGTGCCCTTCGGCGGCCGCTACCGCATCATCGACTTCGTCCTCTCGAACCTGGCGAACTCGGGCATCCGCTCGGTCTACGTCCTCACGCAGTACAAGTCCCAGTCGCTCGCCGAGCACGTGCAGCGCACCTGGGGCGCCCGCGGCATGTTCGACTCGTTCGTCTCCGTCGTGCCCGCGCAGATGCGCATGGGCGAGTCCTGGTACCGCGGCACGGCCGACTCGGTCTTCCAGAACCTGCACCTCATCGAGGAGTACCGGGGCGACGCCGTGCTCGTTTTCGGCGCCGACCACATCTACAAGATGAACATCCGTCAGATGACGGACTTCCACTTCCAGAAGAAGGCCATCGCGACGATCGCCTGCCTGCCCATCAAGAAGTCGGAGGCCAACCAGTTCGGCATCGTCCAGGTCGACGACGAGGGCCGCGTCGTCGGCTTCCAGGAGAAGCCCGAGAAGGATCCCGTCACGATCCCGGGCGATCCCGACCACTGCCTCGGATCGATGGGCAACTACGTGTTCGCGCCCGGCCCGCTCGTCGAGGAGCTGCGCGCCGACGCCGAGAAGGAGTCGCACCACGACTTCGGCCGCGACATCCTGCCCTCGATGCTCCGGTCGGGGCGCGTCTACGCCTACAACTTCGGGATGAACCGCATCCGCGGCGTCTCCGACGAGGTCGAGAACGCCTACTGGCGCGACGTCGGCACCATCGACGCGTACTACGAGGCCAACATGGACCTCAAGAACGTCGTGCCGAGCCTCAACCTCTACAACTGGGACTGGCCCATCATCACGGCCAACTACCCCGACCCGCCCGCGAAGCTCGTCTTCGACGACGACAGCCGGCGCGGCGTCGCCATCCAGTCCGTGCTCTCGGGCGGCTGCATCATCGCCGGCGGCTTCGTCAAGGACTCGGTCCTCGGGCGCAACGTGTTCGTCGACGCGGGCGCCGAGGTCAAGGAGTCGATCCTCTTCGACAACGTCTACGTGGGGCGCGGCGCGCGCGTCCACCGCGGCATCATCGACAAGAACGTGCGCATCGCGCCCGGCGACCACATCGGCCACGACCTCGCGCGCGACGCCCTCCGGCACACCGTGAGCGAGGGCGGCGTCACCGTGGTCCAGAAGGCGCGCGACACCCTGCTCACACGTTCACGGAATTTCTGACGCAGCCTTGACCGTCGGCGCGCTACCTTCCCGGCCGTGACAGCTCCGATCTCGCTCGTCGTCCACGGGCACTTCTACCAGCCGCCGCGCGAGAACCCGTGGACGGACGAGATGTCGCGCGAGCCGTCGGCCGCGCCGTACCACGACTGGAACGCGCGCATCCACGCCGAGTCGTACCGGGCGAACGCCTTCGCGCGCATCCACGACGGCGCGGGGCACATCGCCGCCATCGTCAACAACTACGCGCGGCTCTCGTTCAACTTCGGGCCCACGCTCGCCCGCTGGATCGCGCGCGCCGACCCTCAGGTCGAGGCGCGCCTGCGCGCCGCAGACGACGAGCAGCGCCGGCGCACGGGCGCGGGCGGCGCCATGGCCATGGCCTACGCCCACCCCATCGTGCCGCTCTGCAACGCCGCCGATCGGCGCACGCAGCTGCTGTGGGGCCTGGCGGACTTCGCCCGCCGGTTCGGCCGGCCCGCCGACGGGCTGTGGCTGCCCGAGACGGCGGTCTCGCCCGCGACCCTCGAGGCGCTCATCGAGCTCGGCGTGAGGTTCACGATCCTCGCGCCCGAGCAGATCGCGGCCGTGCGCGAGCCGGGCGAGACGGTCTTCACGCTCGTCGACCGGGACACCGTGGACACGGGGCGCGCCTACTCCTGGCGGCACCGCGACGGGTCGGGGCGCCGCATCGCCATCGGCGTGTTCGACGGGCCCCTCTCGCGCGCCGTCGCGTTCGGCGAGGAGTCGCGCAGCTCGACGGCCTTCCTCAAGGCGGTCGTCGCGTCGGCGGATCGGTCGAAGGCCGACGGGGCGCGGCTCGTGCTCTGCGCCTCCGACGGCGAGCTCTGGGGGCACCACAAGAAGTTCGCCGATCTCACGCTCGCCTACGCCACGCACGCCGAGGCCGCGGGCCTCGGGATCGAGGTCACGAACCTCGCGGCGTACCTCGAGCGCAACCCGCCGACCTGGGAGATCGAGCTCGTCGCGGGGCCGAACGGGGAGGGCACCGCCTGGAGCTGCGCGCACGGGCTCGGGCGCTGGCAGCGCGACTGCGGCTGCAACTTCAGCACGGCGCAGGGCTGGAACCAGAAGTGGCGCGGCCCGCTGCGCGCGGCGCTCGACCGCGTGCGCGACGCCGCCGCCGACTTCTACGAGGACGCGGCGTCCGGGCTGCTCGTCGATCCCTGGGGCGCCCGCGACGCCTACGGCGAGGTCGTGGACGCCTCCCTCGACGACCGCGACGCCGCGCTGGCGGCGTTCGCGACGCCGGCGCTGCTCGCGGGCGGCGAGGCGGCCCGTGACCGCGCCCGCGTCCTCGTCGAGCTGCAGCGGGCGACCCTGCTCATGTACGCGAGCTGCGGGTGGTTCTTCGACGACATCGCGGGGCTCGAGGGGTCGCTCGTCATCCGCATGGCCGCGCACGCGCTCGACCGGCTCGCGGAGGCGGGCGGCCGCCCGCCCACGGCCGACGTCCTGGCGATCCTCGCCGAGGGCCGGAGCAACCGCGCCGAGGACGGCACCGGCGCCGACGTCTTCCGGCGCGTCACGGCGGATCGCGTGACGCCGGCCCGCGCCATGGGCCGCGCGGCGCTGGGGGCCCTCGTCACGGGCGGGCCGCCCGAGGCGCCCGGGTACGAGATCGCCCTCGACGCGCGCGCGACGTCGACGGGCGCGCCCACCTTCTACGGCGCGCTCGCGGGCGCGGCGCGGGCGCGCCACCGCCGCACGGGCCGGCGCGACGAGGCCTCGATCCTGGCCCGCGCCGCGCGGCCCGTGTCCTTCGACGTCCGCGTGAACGGCGAGCGCATGTCGCTCGCCGACCTCGGGGACGACGCGCAGAGCGCGATCGTCATGGAGGCGCTGCCCACGCTCGTCGCGGAGGCGCACGATCTCGAGGTCGCGCGCCTCATCCGCGTCGCCGCGCGCGACGTGCCGCCCGACCGCGACACGCCCGAGGGCGTCGCGCGGCGCGCGCTCCTCACGCGCGTCATCGCCGGGTTGCTCACGCCCGAGGACGGCCCGCTCACGGACGAGGCGGCCCACATCGCCAGCGACCTCGTCGAGGCCGCCGACCTCCCGCCCGGCGGTGCGGACCGGCGCGACATCGAAGAGCTCGTGTGGAGCCGCCTCGGCGAGGGCGAGCCGTCCCCCGCGCTGCGCGGGCTCGCGTCGAAGCTGGGCTTCTCGGCGGAGGGCCTGGCCGGGCTGGCCGGCCCGCCGCGACCAATCGAGAATTCGTGAATTTCGCCGGGCGCGCCGTGATGGCGCGCCGCCGCCGGAGCAGGTGCACGGACCCCTGTCGTGCCGGGCCGCGAGGTGTATATTCCGCGAGCCGTGACGCCACAAAAGAACGTGAAGACGCACCGTTCCCAGACCTCGGCCGGCAGCGCTCGTTCGCTCGCCCTGGCCGCGCTCGCCGCGCTGGCCGCCTCGAGCGCCGGCTGCGCCGACGGGCCGGGCGGCGGAGGCAACCTGCGCGTCAAGAAGATCTCGACCGTCGCGCAGCCGCCCGGCAACGTCGCCGCCTACTTCAGCGTGTACACGAAGGAGGGCGCGCCCGTCACCGATCTCGACACGCCCAACTTCAAGATCTACGAGAACAACAAGCTCGTCTCGGAGAAGAAGGCCAAGCGCGCGCTCCTCGAGACGAAGCCCGTCGAGGCGCAGTACGTGCTCGTGCTGCTCGACGTCAGCGGCCCCTACGTCGACGGCGAGGACTTCCCCGACATCGTCACCGCCGTCGGGCACCTCGTCACGACCGTCGAGAAGTCCTCCGGCCAGGCGGCCGTGAGCGTCTTCGACGGCGAGGACGAGGTCGTCCCCATGCTCGGCTTCGGCGCCGAGAACGAGAAGGCGGCCATCGACTCGATCCGCAAGTTCCGGCCGCGCAACCGCAACGGGAACCTGCACGGCGCCATCGTGCAGGGCCTCGACGCGCTCGAGAAGCAGCTCGACGCCGCGACGGCGCCCTTCCGCTACGCGACGCTGGTCGTCGTCACGGATCGCGGCGACCTCGCGAAGAAGGTGCCGCTCGACACGGTCAAGAAGCGCGTCGCCGACTCGCCCGTCGACGTGCAGATCGTCGCCATCGGCCCCAAGGCGAACAAGCTCGAGCTCGAGCCCCTCACGCGGGGCGGCCTCTTCATCTCGCCGGAGCCGAAGGACTTCACGAAGGGCCTGCAGGCCATCGCCAAGAAGCTCGACGACGCCGCGAATGCGCGCTACCTGTTCTCGTACTGCACGAACAAGCGCGAGGGCAACCCGACGCTCACGCTCGTCATCGAGACGCCGCAGGACAAGGGGCGCCTCGTCTACAAGTTCAACGCCGCGAACTTCCGCAACGGCTGCTCGGCCAAGCACCGGCCGCTGTTCGAGAAGCCGGCCAAGGGCAAGGACGACAAAGAGGGCGGCGACTCCGAGTAGCGGGTCTGGCCCTCAGAAGACTGATTCGGCGCCGGTGACGCCGAAGGTGACGAGCTCGACGAGGCCGGGCTTGGTGGCGGAGATGGCGCGCACGACGCCCGAGAGGGGGACGGAGGGGTGCGTGCAGAGATCCGTCGGCGTCTGCAGCGGTCCCCACGCGCCCTGCGTGTCGATGCGGTAGCAGCCGATGAAGTGGCCGCCGGGGACGCGCACGTCGTCCTTCTCGTCGCCCTCGCCGGGCACGGCGATGAGGTCGAGCGCCGCCCGGGCCCTGGCGCGGATCTGAGGGTCGCCGGTGACGGGATCGACGACGGTCGGTTGGGCGTCGCCCCTCCTCACGAGCAGCGTGCGGATCTCCATGCCGGCGGGATCGCGTCCGGCCGACAGGGCCACGAGCATCTTCGCCGCGTCGCGGCCCTGTGCGCTCTCGTTGACGACCTCGAACCAGTAGGCGCCCGCCTCCTGGCCGACGAGCTTGTTGGTGATGAGCGTCTTGCGGCCCTTCTCGTCGGTCACGCGGTGCTCGGTCCATTGCCCCACGACGAACGCCATCGGCGAGTACGACTCCGACGGCGGGAACGTCTCCTCCGACGTCTGGATCTGGGACAGCTTGCGGTCGAGATCGGCCTGGGCCGCGGGATCGATGGACGGGCCGCACCCCGGCGCGCCCAGCAGCACAGCCGTCAGCGCGGCGAACGCCGCCGCGAGCGTGCGGGTCGAAGCGACGCGTAGGCCCATGGGGGGCACTATACCGCGCCCGCCTCGAGGAAGCTCCGGAGGTCGCCTTCGCTCACGGCCGGCTCGCCGTCCGCGACGTCGTCGAGGCGGCCCTGCACGATCCAGTCCTCGAGCTCGTCGGCCAGCTCGAAGAGGTGGTCGAACCCGTCGACGACGAAGAGGAGCGGCTGATAGTGATCGATCTCGAAGGGTTGGTTCACGACCCGCTCGATCTCGAAGGGCCGGCGCTCGACCGCGGGGCTCTCGACGGCGTGGGCGAGCTCGCCGAACGAGGAGAGCAGGCCCGAGCCGTAGGCCTTGAGCGCGCCGCCGGTGCTGCCCATGAGGCCGAACTCGATGGAGAACCAGAAGAAGCGCGCCATCGCCCGGATGTTGCTCTCGAGGCGGCGCAGGCGCTCGTGCTCGTCGCGCGCGCGTGAGGCGCTCTCGGCCGCCGCGGCGGCGCACTCGCCGAAGCGCACGAGGGCGTCGGCGAAGGCGCGGTCGGTGTGCATGGGCACGTGGCCCGCGACGTCGTGGAAGATGTCGGGCTCGGGGAGGTACTCGAGCTTGCCGCCGTCGCGGATGGTCACCGTGGTCGGGAACTCGCGCCGCCGCAGGCAGTCGAAGAAGACGTAGGAGGGCACGTAGCCCGAGACGGGCCGCGCCACGAAGCCGGTGAGCGGCTTCATGAAGCTGTTGACGTCCTCGAGGCGCGGCACGCGGTCGGCCGGCAGGTGCAGCGTCTCGAGGCCTTCGAGGTACCTGTGGTTCGCGAAGCGCTCCCAGCGGTCGTGCATGCGCGCGATGAGGCGCGCCCAGGTGGCGTGGTTCTCGGCCGAATAGAGCTCGTACGGCTGGTGGATGTAGATCTCGCCGTGCGCCTTCGCCTCCTCGATGAAGGCGGCCTTCGTGGTCGTGAGCCCGCTGCCGGGCGGCAAGGAACGCGCCGCGGTGGTCACGACCTCAATTATACGAGAGCCGTGCGCGGGGCGCGCTAGACGACCGCCCCGTCGGAGACGATGCCGTTCTTGGGGACGATGATCAGTCCCTCGCGGATGAAGTAGCCGTCGCCGTCCTTCTCCTTGACGCCCTTCTCGTTGACGAGGCGGACGCCGCGGCCGATGCGGGCGTTCTTGTCGATGATGGCGTTCTCGACGACCGACTCGGGGCCGATGCCGAGCGGCGGCACGCCGCGCGAGACGCTGGCGTTGATCTCGGCGAGCGTCTCGTAGTGGTCGGCGCCGATGAGCAGGCTGTTCTTGATGCGCGTGCCCACGCCCACGCGGCTGCGGATGCCGACCACGGCGCGCTCGATCTTCGCGCCGTGCATGATGCACCCCTCGCAGATGAGCGCGCTCGTGATGTCACAGTTCTCGACCTTCGAGGCCGGCAGAAAGCGCGGGTTCGTGTAGACGGGGTGCGCGGCGTCGTAGAAGTCGAAGGGCGGGATGGCGTCGCAGAGCGCCAGGTTGGCCTGGAAGTACGAGCGGATCGTGCCCACGTCCTCCCAGTAGCCGCGGTAGACGTGCGCCTGCACGCGCGAGCGCGGCACGGCGTCGGGGATGACGTGCCGGCCGAAGTCGACCAGCTGCGGGTTGGCCAGGGCCTTCTCCAGCATCTCGCGCTTGAAGAGGTAGATGCCCATCGAGGCCAGGTAGCCCTGCTCGCCGCCCGGCAGCCTCGAGGCGAGGCTGGGCAGGCGGCTGGCCGGCGGCTTCTCGTCGAAGTGCACGATGCGGCCCGAGTCGTCCATCTTGAGGATGCCGAAGCCCGAGGTCTGCTCCTCGGCGACGGGGATGACGGCGACGGTCGCGTCGGCGCCGCTCTCGCGGTGCGTCTTGAGCATCTGCCGGTAGTCCATCTGGTAGAGCTGATCGCCCGAGAGGATGAGCATGTCGCGCGCGCGGGTGCGCCGCATGTGACGCAGGCTCTGCCGAACGGCGTCGGCCGTGCCCTGGAACCAGTTGCCGCCCTCCTCGGTCTGCTCGGCGGCGAGGACGCTCACGAAGCCCGACGAGAAGATGTCGAACTTGTAGGTCATGCCGATGTGCTTGTTGAGGCTCTCGGAGTTGAACTGCGTGAGCACGAAGATGTGCCGCAGGTTCGAGTTGAGGCAGTTCGAGATGGGGATGTCGATGAGGCGGTACTTGCCGCCGATCGGCACGGCCGGCTTCGAGCGCTTGAGCGTGAGCGGGAACAGGCGCGTGCCGCGTCCGCCACCGAGGATGATCGCGAGGACGTCTTCCATGGCCCGGTCATTGTCCCATGGAACGCGCGAGGCCGCCAAAGGGGGCGCCGGGTTCCGACCGCGGGCGCGCCGAATCCGGGTGCCCCCGACGCGGCCCGCTCAGCGTTCGGAGGGCCAGACGATTGCGTACGCGGGGGAGCGCCGCAGGAGGTAGACGGCGACGCCCGCGAGGAAGAGCGCCGCGGCCACGAGCTGGCCGCCGGCGAAGAGCGCGACGGGCATCGTCACGTAGATCCGGACCAGCGCGAGGCCCGCCGCGACGGCCGCGCCGGCGGCGATCGCCGCCGCGGCGAGGCGCAGCGCGCGCAGCCGCTCGGGCGCGACCGCGACGATGCGCTCCCAGAGGAGCTGCTCCTGCCGCCAGTAGGTGACGACCACGGGGATGAGCTCGAGCGTGAGGAAGGCCGACGTCAGGAGGCCGCCCACCATGGGCGCGGCGATCCGCTTCATGACGTCGGCGCCCGAGCTCGTGGCCCACAGCAGCGGCACGAGGCCGATGAGCATCGTCGCGACGGTCATCACCTTGGGCCTCACGCGCTGGACGGTGCCCTCCCTGTGGGCGGCGATGATGTCCTCGAGGTCGTTGATGCGGCCCTCGGCCTTGCGGCGGTGGAAGGCGTTGTCGATGTACGCGATCATCACGATGCCGGTCTGCGCCGCGAGGCCCACGAGCGCGATGATGCCGACCCAGACCGCCGTCGAGATCCGGTAATCGAGGAGCCACAAGAGCCAGACGCTGCCCACGAGCGCGAACGGGATCGAGAGCAAGATGATGAGCACCTCGATGACGTTGCGGAACTGGAGGTAGAGCAGCGCCACGATGATGAGCAGGGTCAGCGGCACCACGATCTTCATGCGCGCCGCCATCTCCTCGAGCTGCTCGTACTGCCCCGTCCACTTGAGGTAGGTCCCCGGCGGCAGCTTGAGCGTGCCGCCGGCGAGCGCCCGTGCGACGGCCTCCTTGGCTTCGTCGACGTAACCGCCGATGTCGCGCCGCCCCTGGTCGATGTCGACGTAGACGTAACCGACGAGCAGCCCCGCCTCGTCGCGGACCATGGGCGGTCCGCCCGCGATGCGGACGTCGGCCACCTCGCCGAGCGGAACGAAGCTCTGCGCCGGCACGCCCGGACCGCTCGAAGAGGCGGCGGGCCCGGCGGCCGCCGGGGCCATGTCCGACGGCGCTCCTGCCAGGCTCGGCGCGCCGGCCCCCATCATGGGCGGCCCGGCGTCGGACATCGAAGGGCGCCCGGGCGACAGGGCCAGCCGCGGCGGCCCGCCCGCTCCGGCCGGGGCGCCGGCGCCCGGCTCGTTCATGTCCTCGGCGAGCACGATCCCTCGGCTGCCCCGCGGGGGCCAGAGCGAGCCCTGCGTCCCCATCCCCGGGCTCATGCCGGCGCCGCTCGCGGGGGCCGGCGCGCCGCCCGCGAAGGGGATGAGCACGCGCCGGAGAGCCTCGAGATCGCCGCGCAGGTCACGGGGGTACCTGACGCTGATGCTGAAGCGGTTTCGCCCCTCGACGGTCGTCCCGATCGGCGTCCCGCCGATGGCGGACTCGATGACCCGCTCGACGTCGGCGACGCGCAGGCCGTAACGCCCGAGCTTCTCGGGCCGCGGGATGATGTCGACGTAGAGCCCGCCGAGGTTCCGCTCGTAGAGCACGCTGCGCGTGCCGGGGATCGGCGCGATGACGTGCTCGAGGGCCGTCCCGACCTGCTCGACCTCGTCGAGATCCGTGCCGAAGACCTTGATGCCGATGGGCGTGCGGACGCCGGTCGTCAACATGTCGACGCGCGTCTTGATGGGCATCGTCCAGGCGTTCGTCCAGCCGGGGAACTGCATCTTCTTGTTCATCTCGGCCGTCAGCTCCTCCCAGCTGATGCGCTGGGCCTCGGGCCAGATCGGGCGCAGCGCCGCCCGCAGCCAGGCCGGCGCCCACGACGAGTACCAGCGCGCGTGGAGCGTCTTGCGCCACTCGGCCTGGGGGCGCAGGCGCACGGTCGTCTCGACCATCGTGATGGGCGCGGCATCGGTGGCCGTCTCCGCGCGGCCGACCTTGCCGAACACCGTCTCGACCTCGGGGAACGTGCGCAGGAGGCGGTCCTGGAGCTGGAGCTGCTGCTTGGCCTCCTCGATCGAGATGTTGGGGAAGGTGATGGGCATGTAGAGGAGGTCGCCCTCGTTGAGCGGCGGCATGAACTCGTGCCCGAGCTTCATCCCGAGCGGAACGGCCGACGCCAGCGCGAAGAGGCCGATGGCGAGCGTCGATCTCGGCCGGCGGAGCGCGACGTAGACGAACGGCTCGTAGACGCGCTTGAGGAGGCGCGACACGGGGTGCTCGCGCTCGGCCCTGATCTTCCCCCGGATGAGCAGATCACGCAGCGCGGGCGCGAAGGTGATCGAGAGGACGGCCGAGATCAGCATCACGAAGGTCTTCGTGTAGGCGAGCGGCTTGAAGAGCCGCCCGGCCTGCCCGCTCAGCGTGAACACCGGCAAGAAGGCCACGGCGATGATGAGCAACGAGAAGAAGATCGCCGGCGTGACCTCCTTCGCCGCCTCGGCGAGCAGCGCGTGCCGATCCGCGCCCGGGCCCGCGTGCTCGAGCTTCTTGTGGGAGGCCTCGATCATGACGATCTCGGCGTCGACGGTGGCGCCGAGGGCGATGGCGATGCCGCCCAGGCTCATGATCGTCGAGGGGATGTCGAGCAGCACCATGGGGATGAACGAGAGGGCGACGCTGATGGGCAGGGAGAGGATCGGCAGGAGGGAGCTGCGGAGGTGAAGCAGGAACAGGATGATCACCAGGCTGACCGTGATGCCCTCCTCGAGGAGGGCGTGCTTGAGCGTGTCGATCGACCGCTCGATCAACCCCGAGCGATCGTAGGCGACGTGCGCCTCGACGCCCGAGGGGAAGCTGGGCTTGAGGTCCTCGAGCTTCTTCTTCACGCGCGCGATGACGTCGAGCGCGTTCTCGCCGTAGCGCATGACGACGACGCCGCCGACCGCCTCACCCTCGCCGTTCCACTCGAGGAGCCCGCGGCGGATGTCGGGGCCGAAGCGCACGCTGCCGACGTCCTTGACGAGCAGCGGGGTCCCGGCCGGCCCCGAGGATCGGATCGTGACGTTCTCGATGTCGGCGAGGCTCGTGATGTACCCGCGTCCCCGCACGTAGTACTCGCGGCCCGACATCTCCAGGATGCGTCCGCCCACGTCGTTGTTCGACTGCCGGATGGCCTCGGTGACCTCGTTGAGGCTCACGCCGTAAGCGCGCAAGCGGCCGGGGTCGACGGTGACCTGATACTGCTTCTCGTAGCCGCCCAGGCTGGCGACCTCGGCCACGCCCGGGACGCTGCCGAGCGCGTACCTCAGCGTGAAGTCCTGGAACGTGCGCAGCTCGTCGAGGCCGTGCTGGCCGCTTTTGTCGACGAGCGCGTACTGGAACACCCACCCGATCCCCGTCGCGTCCGGCCCGAGCGTCGGCGAGACGCCCTCGGGGAGGGAGCCGCGCAAGCCGCTCAGGTACTCGAGCACGCGGCTGCGGGCCCAGTACACGTCCGTCCCCTCCTCGAACACGACGTAGACGAAAGACATCCCGAACATCGAGAAGCCGCGCACGTCGCTGACGTGCGGCGTCCCGATCAGCTTCGAGACGATCGGGTAGGTCACCTGGTCCTCGACGAGCGTCGGGCTGCGGCCCATCCACTCCGAGAACACGATGACCTGCGGATCGGAGAGGTCCGGGATGGCGTCCAGCTTCGCGCGCTTGATCGCCACCGACGCGCCGACGAGGGCCAGCCCCACGGCGACGAGCACGAGGACCCGGTTCCGGGCGGAGAGCTCGATGATCCGTTCGACCATGGCGTCGGCTCCTATTTCCAGGGGGCCGCGCTCGCCGACCGGCCTTCGATGGCCGCGCGCAGCCGGCTCTCCGAGTCGAGGAGGAAGTTGCCGTTGGTGACGACGACCTCGCCCTCGGCGAGACCGTCGGAGATCTGTACCCTCTCCCCGGCGCGGCCGCCGGCGTGGACCAGCCGAGGCTCGAAGCGCCCGCCCTCCTTGGCCACGAAGACGTACTGGTGCTCGCCCGTGTCGACGAGCGCCTCGGCGGCGATGACGAGGCCCGAGGCCGACGGCAGCTCGAGGGCGACGTTGCCGGACATGCCCGGACGCAGCCTCACGCCGCCGGGGCCGGGGCGGTTCGCGAACTCGAGGCGCACGCGCAGCGTGTGGGAGGCGACGCTCACCGTCGGGTAGATGAACTGGACCCGACCCGCGAAGCGCTCGCCGGGGAACGCCGCGAGCTCGAGGCTGGCCTTCTGACCGATGCGCAGGCGGGCGGCGTCCTGCTCGAACACCTCCGCGAGCACCCACACCTTCGCGAGGCTCGCCACCTCGAAGAGCGCGGCGCCGGGCTGCACCGCGGCGCCGGGCACGACGTTGCGGGCGGTGACGAAGCCGTCGGCGGTCGAGCGGAGGGCCACGCTGTCCGAGACCTTGCCCCGCGCCGCCAGCGCGTCGATCTCGGGTCCCGCCACGCCCAGCAGCTCCAGCCGGCGGCGCGCGTCGATCGCCAATCCACCCTGGCCGCCTCCGTGGTGCTCGGGGGGGCTCGCCTCGCCGGCCGCGGCCGCCTTGGCGTCCCATCCCCGCGCCGTCAGGTACTCCTGCTCGGCGCGCAGGACCTCCGGGCTGTAGATCGTGGCCAGGACCTCTCCGCGCTTGACGCGCCTCCCGGTCTCGGAGACGAGCAGCCGCTGGACCCACCCCGAGAAGCGCGCGGAGACCACGGCGAGGCCGCGCTCGTCGGCCGCGATCACGCCCGTCGTCCGCAGCGCGTCCCCGAGAGAGGCGCGCTCGACCTTGGCCGTCCGCATCCCGATGAGCTGGATTCGTTCGGGCGCGAGCTCGATGTCCGACAGACCCGGCGGGGGCCTCGTCCCCGCGCCCGCCGCCGAGGCCGCCCGCTCGCCGCTCGACGCGCCGGCCTCCAGCTTCGGAACCAGCGTCATGCCGCAGATCGGGCACTCCCCGGGGTGGTCCTCGACGATGGCCGGGTGCATCGGGCAGGTGTAGAGAGTGGGGTGCTCCCTCTGCGTCGGCACCGAGACCTTCCGCAGGGCGCCGGTCGCGTAGGCGATCGAAGCGGCGGCGACCACGCCCATGACGGCGACGAGCGCCCAGCGCACGACGGACATCGCGCGCACGCCCGAAGGGACGCGATCGTCGACGTCGTCACGCGGGCCCGGATCCGCCGTGCCGGTCATCGACGCTCCTCGCCGCCGATGAGCGCCGTCACGGGCGCGCCGGCGGCGCGCTCGTAGTCGGCCTGGCTGGTCTCGAGCTCCGCCATCGCCCGGATCTCCTCGATGCGGATCTGGAGGAAGCCCCGCTCGGCGTCGAGCACGGCAGAGACGTCGCCCTGGCCGGCCTGGAACTGCGCCTGCGCCGACTCGAAGCTCCGTCGGGCGTCCGGAACGACGCGGTCGTGGATGAGGGCGAGCGCCTCGCGCGCGGCGCGTACCTTCGCCTCGGCATCGCGGAGCTGGTAGCGCGCCGCCGCCGATTGGGCGCGCAGCGCGCTCCGCTCCGCGGCGGCCACGTGCTCGGCGGCCTCGACCTCCGCCGCGCGGCCGGGGTTCAGCCAGGGCAGGGTCATCGACACCATCGCCCCGTAGGCGTGGGTCCACGGTCCCATCGGCATGTACCAGTAGTCCGCGCCCACCGTGAACGACGGCAGCTCGGCTTCGCGCCTGGCCGCGTCGAGCGCCGCCTCGCTGCGCTTCACGGCCCGCGCCGCCGCCTTGAGCTCGGGGCGGCGCGCCGCGAGCCGCTCCTCCGCGTCCGCGGCGACCCCGCGCGAGGCGGCGAGGGCGGCGGCGGCCTCCGGCTCCGCGACCGGCCCCAGCGGCGCGTCCGACGACCGATCCATGAGCGCGTTGAGCAGCGCCTGCGCCGAGCGCCGCTGCTGCTCGACCGACGCCACGTCGACGTGCAGCCGGGACAGCTCGGCTTGCATGCGCAGGAAGTCCTGCTGCGAGCCGCGCCCCGTCTGATACTGCGCGCGGGCGCTCTCCACGAGGCGCGAGGTCAGGCCCACGTGCTCGAGGTGGATGCGGTATTCGCGATCGGCGCGCGCGTACGTCGCGAAGGCGCGGCGCGCCTGCGCGACGATGTCCTGGCGGCGGGCCTCGACCCCGTCGCCGGCGGCCGAGGCGTCCTCCCGGGCCACGCGCTCCTTCGCGTCGCGGCTGCCCCAGGCCGGGAAGGACTGCCGCAGGCCGATCATGATCGTGCCGGCGTCCCCGAACGTCACGGGGTGCGCCAGCGGCACGCCCCAGAGCTCTCCCTTGAGCTCGGGATCGGGCAGCCGCGCCGCCGCCGCGACGCGGGCCTCGGCCGCGCCTGCGCGCTCGCCGGCTTCGCGCAGATCCGGACTGCGCGCCCCGATCACGCGCAGGATCGTGCCTAGCCTCGCCTCGGCGGCGAGCTCACGTTCGGTCGCCGCGTCGACCGACGTGACGTCCTCCGCCGCGACGGCGGGGCTCGCCTGCCCGAGCGCCAGCGCGGCGCACGCGTGCCAGGCGATCACCAGTCTTCCCGAAGCTCTCTCTCTCCTCATCGGACGCTCCTCGAACAAGGGCGCGCCAGCGCGGCGCACACAGCCATCGACCGTCGAAACGAAGGCGCGCCGGGACGCGCGCCTCGGACGGGCGGCTCAGATGAGGAGCGTGCTCTTCGTGATCAGGCGCTGCTGCGCCGTGGGCGGCGCGAGGATCCGGTGCGCCTCGACGCGCCCCGGCGGCGCATCATCGGCGCCGATCGCGCCCGGCGCGGGCAGCACCGCGCCCACGAGGATGCGCGGCGCCATCGTCGTGGGAGGGACGAGCTCGGCCGCCGCCGGGGCCACGTCGCGGACCACGCGATCGCAGCAGTCACCCTCCGACGCCGTGGGGACGGTCGGGGCGGGCGGCGTCGCGGCGGCGTCACCGTCGTCGCAGCAGCAGGCGTCGACGACCGCGCCCGTCAACCGGCAGCGGAGCCACTGGCCGCCCGTGGCCGTCGCGAAGGCGACCAGCGGGAGCAGCAGGGCCGCGGCGGAGAGCCGCGTTCGGAGCGGGAGGCGCACGGTTGACCGGGTCAAGCATGCGGGCCACCCCCGCAACCTGTCAAGGCGCGGGCTCGGCTGGCGACTGGGGCTGCACGAGCTCGACCGGCTTGCCCGCGCTCTCGGGGACCTGCGCCGGTCTCTCCGTCGACGGGATTTGCGGGGTGGGCTCCGCGGCGAGCGCGTTGAGCTCCGCCTCCTGCCTGTCGACCGCGCCGGACTTGTACGCCCAGCCGCCCTGGGCCTCGAGCGCCGCGAGCCGGTCCTGGGCATCCGTCGTGGCGGGCGAGGGCGCGTAGCGCGCCGCGCTGCCGGCCGTGGCGACGGCCCGCGCCTCGTCGGCGGCGGCCTGGTGGGCCGCGAACTCGCGGTTCGCCTGGTCCATCGCGCCCGACTTGTACGCCGGTCCGCCCATCAGAGCGAGCTGCTCGGCGCGCTCCCGCGCGGCGTCGGCCGCGCCCTGCTCGGCGCGCGCCGTCGCGGCGGCGCGCGACGTCGTGGCCTCCTCGGCGCGCGCCGTCCCCCCGCCGACCACCATCGTCATCGCGGAGCCCGCGACGAAGCCCATCGCAATCGTTCTCAACGACCTCATGACACACGTCCTTTCTCCAAACCCGTTTTCGTCGGTTCCAAGGCGACTCGACGTTTCAACCAGGTCAAGAAAGCGGTGCTTGACGCCCGAACATGCGAGGGTCGTCTCTCCCCGAATCATGGGTCGTCCGCGCCCTTGGTCAACCATCCGTCAACGCCGCTCGGGCGCGCCCGCGACCCGGCGATCTCGTCGTCGCGACGGGACGCAAGTGTGTTAGGACTGCGGGACGGAAATGGCATCCCTCAAGCTGAAACCCGGGGTCATCACCGGCGACGGACTCCTCGAGCTCTTCGCCTACTGCAAGCAGGTCGACTGCGCGTTGCCCGCCGTGAACGTCATCGGCTCGCACGGCGCGAACGCGGCCCTCGCCGCCGCGCGCGAGGCGAAGGCGCCCGTCATCGTGCAGCTGTCGCACACGGGCTCCCAGTTCTACGGCGGAAAGTCGCTCGACAACTCGGCGCAGAAGGCGTCGATCGCCGGATCGATCGCCGGCGCCATGCACGTGCGCGCCGTCGCCGAGGCGTACGGCGTGCCGGTCGTGCTCCACACGGACCACTGCGCGAAGAAGCTCCTGCCCTGGGTGGACGGCGTCATCGAGGCGGGCGAGGCCTACTTCGCGAAGAACGGCGAGCCGCTCTTCAGCTCGCACATGCTCGACCTCTCCGAGCAGCCCATCGAAGAGAACCTCGAGATCAGCAGGAGGTACCTGTCGCGCATCGCCAGGATGAAGATGACGCTCGAGATCGAGCTCGGCGTCACGGGCGGCGAGGAGGACGGCGTCGACAACTCGGGCGTCGAGCACTCCAAGCTCTACACGAGCCCCGAGGACGTGCTGCGCGCCTACGACACGCTCGGCCCGGTCGGCAGCTTCACGGTGGCGGCGTCGTTCGGCAACACGCACGGCGTGTACGCGCCCGGCAACGTCAAGCTCAAGCCCTCGATCCTCCGCGACTCGCAGGAGTTCGTGAAGAAGCAGCGCAAGACGGGGGACGAGCCCCTCAGCTTCGTCTTCCACGGCGGCTCGGGCTCGACGCCCGAGGAGATCAAGGAGGCGGTCTCCTACGGCGTCGTGAAGATGAACATCGACACCGACACGCAGTGGGCCTTCACGCACCCGATCGAGGCGTACATGGCCGAGAAGGCCCGGTACCTCAAGTCGCAGCTCGGCAACCCCGAGGGCCCCGACAAGCCGAACAAGAAGTACATCGATCCGCGCGCCTGGATCGTGCTCGGCGAGAAGGGCATGACCGCCCGCCTCGTCCAGGCGTGCAAGGAGCTCGGCTCCTTCGGCAAGTTCGACTTCTAGGCCTTCGCGCCCCTGATCATCACCGTCACCTCGTTCTTGTTGTGGGCGAGGTGCTTGACGCGCGCGAAGGCGGGGCGGGCCCGCTCGAACATCGGAGGCAGGGTGGCCAGGGCCGCGTACTCGTCGCGGCCCTTGAACTTGACGGTCACGACCAGGTTCCGGGCGCGCGGGAGCCACGACTCGACGAGGGCGATGGCTCGCGCGGGCTCGCAGATCACGTCCGAGAGGAGCCAGTCCACGGGGGCGGGCGGCTCGTAGGCGAAGGCGTTGCCGGCGGCGGCGGTGACGCCGCGCAGGCGCGCGACGGCGGGCGCGAGCGGGGCGCGGTCGACGGCGAGCACCTTCGCGCCGCGCCGGGCCGCCGCGTACGTCCAGCTCCCGGGCGCGGCGCCGAGATCGACGCAGGTCTCGCCGGCGCGCGGGGCGGCGCCCATCCACTGGAACGCCTCCTCGAGCTTGCGGTAGGCGCGCGACGGTGGCGCGCGATCGTCGGCGACGGGAGGCGCGCCGGCCGGCCACGGCGCGAGGTCGAAGCCCCCGCGGGGGAGCGCCCGGGGCGGGGCGGCCGAGACGATCAGGCGATCGCGCGCGACGAGCAGGAGCTGCGCGAGCAGGACGTCCTCGCCGAAGTCGGACGGCGAGAGCGCGGCGAGGCGGCGGCGGCTCGCCCGCTTGCGGCGCTCGCCGAGGAGCGCGAGCAGCTCGCGCTCGACGAGCGCCGCGCGGCTG
>DASZWW010000271.1:0-2248 GCA_035546175.1 Polyangia bacterium | reverse complement strand
GGCTCAATCAGAGCCCACTGCTCTTCGGTGAGGTCCACATCAAGGTTAGATCAGAGATTGATCCACCTGTCGATCCCCTCTCGAAAACTGATCGAGTCTCGCGGACTTAGATCCCGCGATTTATGAGATGCGCTCTAGCCGCTCCCGCGCGAGGCGCCGGGCGCGCCCTCTCGGGTGCTCGGCTGCTCGAACCACCGGCCCGCGCTGCGCGGCTCGGCGCCGGCGCCGCGACGATCATTGCCCAATCGAGATCGGCCCGGGTCGTCGCGCCGCGGCTCACTGCCGCTCCCCGCGCCGAGAGCCGGTTGCCATCGGCAGAACCACTCCCTCGAGATCCGGGGCGCCAGCGGGGCCGACCGCCAGACCGGCGTCGTCGCGGGCGTCCGCACGCCTGACTCCACCGGGATCTTGTTTGGGCAGTGATCCTGGCGAGCGCGCCGGCGAGGCGCGCAACGGCAGAGGCGCCCGCCGCCGCCCGGCGGGGCGGGACTGGCCGCCGCTCCTCCTGGGGCGCGAACTCGATTGAGCAGTGATTCCTCGGCGGCGTTGTCGCGGCGGGGCGGTGGCGTCCTCGGCGGGGGCGGCGCTCCCGCCTCGGCTAGGCCCCGTGGGTCGCGGCGAAGCGGCGCTCCCAGGCGCGGTGTCGCCGCATCGAGTCCTGCACGAACGGCGTGAGCGCGGCGATCCCGATCACCGCGGGGTTGACCCACGAGCCGGGGAAGCGGCAGGGACGCACGACGTCGAGGAACAGCACGACGCGCGTGCCGGCCGTGTCGTTCCAGACCTGGTGCTCGTAGGTGTCGTCGAAGACGAGGCTCTCGCCCTCGCGCCAGTGCGCCTCCTGCCCGCCCACCATGATGCCGCAGCGGTCGGCGGGCTCCGGAACGATGAGGCCGAGGTGGTAACGAATGAAGCCCTTCCACGGACCGCGGTGCGGCGGGATGCGCACGCCGGGCGCGAGGATCGAGAAGAACGCCGTCTTCATGCCGGGCACGCGCGAGATGAGCTCGGCGGTGCGCGGGCAGCGGCGGCAGTTCGCCTCGGAGCGCCGGCCGAAGCCGTAGAAGAAGTAGCTCTTCCACTTGTCGTCGCGGATGGTCGTCGCGTCGCCGTTGATCTCGTGGAACGCCGGCAGGTCGTCGCGGTAGGTCAGGACGCCCTCGAGCTCGCTCCTGATCTCGCGCCAGCTCTCCTCGAGCGGCTTCACCCAGGGGAAGTCGCGGGCGGAGAGGATGGGGCTCGTGGGGACGCGCGACGTCCGGGCCACGAGGTCGGCGAGCGGCCTCATGACCGCCATCGCCGTGTTGTACGCCTTCCTGCGGATCGCCTCGAGCCCCTTGGGGGCCGAGGTGGCGCCCGCGACGGGCGACTTGGTGAGCGTCATGTCCATGGGCACCGAACCTGCGCACTCGGCGCGCGTCCGGCAAGAGCACCTCACCGACGGAGAAGACGCCCGTCGGCCGGGGAGCCGTCGACGAGCGCCGGGCGCCTCCGCTTTTCGCGCGCGCGCGCCGTGACTATGTTGTGAGCAGATCTCACACGCCGCCGGCGCGCCGCCGCCCACGAGACGGTGGCGCGCCGACGGTCTGTCGGACCGGCGGTCACGCCTCGAGCGAGGCGCGGCCCTTCAAGTCGCGCAGGATGTCCCCGAACCGCCGAACCTTCGTGAGGACGACGGCGAGATCGTCGGCCACCAGCTTCGGGGCGCCGACGCCTCCGCGCCACAGGGTGCGCGCCGACGCCCACTCCTCTCTCGCCTCGGGGCTCGCGAGGGAGAGGAGGTCATCGTCGATCTGCGCCGCGGCGCGCTCGATCTGAGCACGGATCTGCTCGCTTCGCACGGGATCGCTCATGGTCACCTCCTGGCCCGGCCGACGTTCGTGCGCACGATCGGGCCTCGATGCAATCCGGAGGACCCTGGATTCAGCTCGCGCGGCGCTCACTCCGCGCCGCCCGGCGGCGCCTCGAAGATGTTCTCGGGCCGCAGACCCAGCTTGCGAACGGTGGCCTCGTCGGGCTCGCCCGTGATGGGCAGGTGGTTCGCCTCCTGGAAGCGCGCGAGCGCCGATCGCGTCGCCGCGCCCAGCTCTCCCGTCGATTCCTGCAGGCGGAGCGCGCCCACGCTCTCGAGGCGCTGCTGGATCATCTCGACGGCCCCCGGCCTGAGCTCCAACCCCGACGCGGAGCTCGACGACCCCGCGACCGGGGCAGACATCACCGTCGTGTGGGGCATCCCCGAGATGGGCTC
>DASZWW010000270.1:0-3567 GCA_035546175.1 Polyangia bacterium | reverse complement strand
GCGAGCGCGAACGCCCGCGCCCGCGCCCGCGATCGACGTCGCGCCGGCGATCGCCTCGACGCCCGCGACGCTGCCGGTCGTGGCCGCCACGCCGCCGCCGGCGCCCCCGCCGCCCGCGACCCTCCACCCCGCGCCCGCGCCCACGGCGGGCATCACGCTGCGCGCCCGCCAGGGCTTCTGCTCGCCCTCGCTCGACGATCGGCCGGCCGCCCTCCGGCCCATCTACGAGGGTGTGTCCGTCGGTCGCCACGACGTGTACTGCACGCTGCCCGGCGGCGCCCGGCTCCTCGCCGGCACGTACGAGCTGCGCGCCGGGACGCACCCCGATCTCATCGTCCTGCCGGGCACGGACGGCCGCCCGACGCTGGGGCGGCCGCAGTGAGGCGACCGGATCGCGACACGGATGTCAGGGGCCGCCTCGGGGCCGGCGGTCCGGCCCCGGCCGAGCACACGATCCCCTCGTGAGGTCGCGGGTGAAGATGGTCCCCTGCTTGCACGAGAGGACCGCGCGGCAGACCGTCGCGACGCGTGCGCTCATGCTGATTCCGGCCCTGACGTTGCTCCTCCTCGGCCTCGCGGCGCCCGGCTGTCTATTCACGGGACCCATCAACTCGCCGCCGCAGGTCCAGATCGTTCTGCCGATGGGCCCCTTCGGACGCGGTCAGACCGTCAAGGTCTCGGCGACCGCCTACGATCCCGACGGAGGCTCCATCCGCCTCGAGTGGTCGAAGGAGGATGGCGATTGCCCGATGCGGCTCGACCCGAGCCTGCGCCCGGCGACGGCGTTCCAGTCTCCCCCCAATGATCCGACCTACCTCGTCCCGCTGCCGACCGGCGACCAGCAGACCGTGTGCGTGTGGGTGCTCGCCACCGATGACCAGGGCGCGACCTGGCTGGACGCCAAGGCCATCACGTCGCAGAACCGGCCCCCGCAGGCGGTGATCACCGTGCTCGAGCCGACGGCCATGACGAGCAACGGTGACTACGAGCTCTACTCGACGTTTCACCTCTCGGCGGCGAGCTCGAGCGATCCGGACGGCGACGTCGTGAGCCAGCCGACGTGGCAGCTCCTCGACATGCCCGACACCGCCAACCCCGTGCCCATGCTCGCGCCTTGCCCGAGCAACAACACGCCGTCGGACTGGGTGCAGTGCCTCGACGTCGGCGGCTCCGCCGGCAAGTACACCATCGGGCTCACCGTCTTCGATGGCATCGATACGAGCACAAGGACGCAGCAGGTGCTCTTCGTCGACTACGACCACCCGGCGTGCGTCAGCAAGACCGAGCCCGCCCTCGCCGCGAGCCCGATCGTCCTCGACCCCGGCGAGGCCCGGACGCTCACGATCACCGAGATCCTCGACGACGGCTCGCCGCTGCCCACCCCGGTCGACGGCAGCCACACGCCGCCGACGTTCCAGTGGCGGGTGAGCCGCAACGGCGGCGCGGCCTCGACCATCCCGGGCTACGAGAACCTCAATGCGCTCACGCTGCCGGCGGACACGTACGCCACGGGCGACGAGGTCGTCGTCACCGCCACCATCTCCGACGGCGTCACCATGCACCTCGAGCCGGCGTGCAACCCCGGCTGCCCCGCGGGCTGCCCCCAGGCGGCGACGTGGACGGTGGACTACCGATGAGGACCGGGCGCGCGCTCGTGGCTCTCGGCTGTCTCGCCCTGGCGGCGTGCGGAGCCTCGGCGGCGGGCAAGAACAACACCGGCGGGGGCGGCAACGCGACGGGCGCGGCAGGCTCGACGGGCGCCGGCGGCGGCCTGCCCATCTGCCAGATCGACATCCTGCCGATCGTCCCCGCGTCGTTCGACGGGCTCGCGGCGAGCCCCACGGCCACGGTGCGCGTGCGGGGCTCCGTCACCGGCCCCGTGCCGATGAGCTTCGGGTGGCGCTGGACCGTCACGCTCGCCGATGGCACGCCCGTGCCCGTGGCGGCCGTGGCCAACGATCCCTCGCTCGTCGAGTTCGCGACGACGACTGTCGGCACGTACACGATCGCCGTCGAGCTCACGGACGCCCCGAGCACGCCGTGCGCGGGGCTCCGCACGATCACGGTCGCGAAGCCCGGCGCGAAGATCGCGACCTTCCGCATGCACGTCACGCCCCCGACCACGGCGTCGGTGCCCGCGCAGGACCTCCAGCGGCAGGTCACGGGCGGCACGCCCTCCGGCGGCAACACGCTCGCGCTCGATCCCGGCATCGTCGTCGGCTTCGACGTCCGGCGCGCCGCCGACGGCTCGGTGCTGCCGTCGTACGTCCGCCTCACCGAGGCGACCACGGGCGCCGTGCTCGAGACGCGCACCTCGATGGGCGGAGCGAACACGCTGCGCGTCGCGCAGGGCACGTACGGCGCGCTGATCGTGCCCGACGGCGACGTCGCGCCGGTCACCTACCCGCCGCGCGCCGCCGCCGAGATCGGCGCCGGCGGGCTCGCGCTGGACGACGGCCCGGCCATCGCCGGCACCGTCGCCGACGCGGGCGGAGCGCCCGTCGCGGGCGCGACGGTCGTGCTGCGCGACGGCGATCTCGTCTCGACGACCGGCAAGACCGACGCGTCGGGCGCGTTCCACCTGCGGGCGCGGGCCGGCACGTTCGGGGTCACCGTCGTCACGCCGCTCGCCGCGGGCGGGCTCGAGGCGCGCCTCGACGCCGCGGGCGGGCTGGTCGTCGACGCGACGGCGCCGACGCCGCCGCTCGTCATCAAGCTCCAGACGGGCGCGCTCGTCACCGGCACGGTGGCGCTCTCGTCGCAGGACCCGGCCAGCCTCGGCACGGGCGCGCGCGTGGCCATCGCGACGACGGCGCCGCTGGCCGGCGTCGCGACCCTCGCCGTCGGCGCGGGCGCCCCGCGCGCGCTCCAGGGCGACGTGCGCTTCTCGCTCCACCCCGCGGCGGACGGCACGGTCTCGACGGGGGGCGTGCCTCCCGGGCGCTACGACGTCACCGTGTTCCCGGCCTCGGCCTCCTCGAGCGACGCCGTCACGAAGGCGACGCTCGATCTCACGAAAGGCAGCTCCTCCCTGCCCGTCGCGCTCGCGCAGAAGGTGATGCTCACGGGCAAGCTCTTGCCCGCCGACGCGTCCCGGGGCGTCCGCATCGTCGCCCAGGACCAGGGCGGCCTGCCCGTGGCGGCGGAGGGCGACGCGGGCCAGGACGGCTCGTTCGCGCTCGCCGTCTCGCCGTTCCTGCCCTACCTGCTGCGCGCGCTGCCGCGCGCCGACCAGGCGCTGGCGCGCGCGAGCTTCCCGGTCGTGACGGTGACCGACCAGGCGCCGCCGGCCCTCGACTACGACATGCCGCCGGCGCTGCTCTTCGCCGGGCGCGTCGTCGACCCGAGCCTGCAGGGCGTGAGCACCGCCCTCGTGCAAGCGTTCTGCATCGCCGACGCGCCGGGCTGCGCCGACGCGACCGTTCCGGTCGCCGAGACGATCACGCGCAGCGATGGTACTTTCCAGCTCATGCTCCCCGATCCGGACGGGACGCCCTGACGTGAGGGGCGCTCTGGGACCAGGCGGCGCGCGCGCGCTGGCGAGCCTCGCGGCGGCGCTGGCCGTGG
>DASZWW010000269.1:0-5875 GCA_035546175.1 Polyangia bacterium | reverse complement strand
GCGCGCCGGAGCTGCTCGCGCAGGCTGCGCGTCGAGCGCACCGTCGCCGCCCAGGCCGCGGGGTCCCACACCGGCTGCTCGCCGATGCGCAGCGCCGTGAGCCCCGCGAGCGCCGGGTCGAGCGCCAGCCGCTCCTCGGTCGCGAAGAACGCCGCGCGGCGGCCCGCGGCGCGCGCCGCCGCGACGAAGGCCTCGGCCACGCTCGCGAGCGCCGGATCGGCGGCGACGGGCGCGCCGGCCGCGATCCACGCCGCGCCCGTGTCGACGTACCCCACGCAGGCCGCGTCGCCGCCCGCGGTGTCCTCGCCGCCCGCCCCGGGCGCGAACCAGTAACGGAACCCCGGCTCGAGGATCTGGAACGACGTCGCGTTCCACCCGTGCTGCTTGAGCAGGGCGAGGGCCCGCGCGCGCGCCGCGCCGTCGTCGCTCACGCGGCCATGTTACCCATCGCGATCTGCGCGCTGGGGTGAAAACGCGAACGGGTCTAAAATGCCCGGATGCCCCTCACCACCCTCGTCCTCACGACGGTCCTCACCCTCGCGCCCGCGCCCACGGCGCCGGCGCACGCGCGCGTCGTCGCGCAGTGGCAGCCGCCTGCGGGCGCGCCGCCGCCTCCTCCGCCGCCGGCCGGCGGCGCCTACCCGATGCAAGCGCCGCCCCCGCCCCCGCGCGAGGTGTACAGCCCGCGGCCGGGCTGGGTGTTCCAGCCGGGGCACCACGAGTGGCGCGGCGGGCGGTACGTGTGGATCCCCGGCACGTGGGAGCGCGAGCGGCCGGGCCGGCGCTGGCAAGCGGGCCGCTGGGAGCGCCAGGGCAACCGCTACGTGTGGTTCCCGGGCGTGTGGGTCGAGCTGTCGGCGCCGCCGCCGGCGCCCGTCGTCGCGGCGCCGCCGCCCGCGCCGGTGTACGTCGACAACCCGCCGCCGCCTCCGCCGCCGCCCGTGGTCGAGCCCGTCCAGGCGCCGCGGCCGGGCTGGGTCTGGATCGGGGGCGCCTACGAGTGGCGGGGCGGCCGCTACACCTGGGTGCCGGGCCGCTGGGACCGCGAGCGCCCGGGACACCGCTGGTACCCGGGGCGCTGGGAGAACGAGGGAGGCCGTCAGGTGTGGCGCGAGGGCGGCTGGGGCGACGAGGCGCGCGAGCAGCGCCACGAGGACCGCATGGCCGAGAAGCGCGAGCGCCACGAGGAGCACCGCGAGGAGCGCCGCGAGCGCCATGAGGAGCGGCGCGAGGAGCGCCGCGAGCACCACGAAGACCGCTAGCCTCGCCGCGGCCGGGCGAACCGGCCTCCGCTACAGCCAGTCCTGCAGGGGCGACCAGGTGGGCGAGGGATCGAGGACGAGCGTCTCCGCGTAGCCGAGGTCGCTGCTCGTGATGACGATGTCGGGCGTGACGTCGCCCGTGGCCGCGAGCATCGCCTTGGGGATGCGCCGGAACACGCCGGGGTCGCCGCCCGAGATCCACAGGCCGCCCGACTCGTCGAAGGCGAAGCCGCCCGTGCCCGCCGAGACCTCGAGGGCGATGGGGCCCGCGATGAGGCCGCCCGTCCCTTGCTGCGCGACCGAGTACCCGACGACGTTGCCGACGTAGCCGACCCAGAGGTTGCCCGCCTGGTCGAAGGCGAGGCCGTTCGGCGCCGTGTAGCTCGCCTGCACTTGCGCGGACGCCGCCGTCTTGCCCGTGAGCGCGACGTCCGCCGCGCCCGCGTACGAGGCGGAGAGGTGCTCGCGGTTGAAGCGCAGCACCTTGTCGCTCGCCTCGCTGGCGACCCAGAGATCGCCGTTGACGTCGAAGGCGAGGCCCGCGGGGTTCATGAGGTCGGCGCTCGTGAGGGTCACGGCGGGCGTGGGCGCGCCCGAGGCCGCCTGATCGGCGAGCGAGTAGCGCACGACCGTGTTCGCGGGCGCGCCGCGCGAGACCCACAGGCTCCCGTCGGCGTCGAAGGCCGCGAAGGTGGCCGGCGCCGAGGGCGGCTGCGTGAGCACGACGTCGGGCGCGACGTCTCCCGGCAACGCCAGCTCGAGCATCGAGTACATGTTGACGACGTCGCCGCCCGGAACCCAGAAGTTGCCCGCCGAGTCGAAGGCGCCCGCGCCGGGCCGCCCCGTGAAGTGCTTCGTCTTCCAGATCGTCGGGTTCTTCGCGGCCGTCGCCGCGAGGTCCGCGCTCGCGAAGCCGGCGAGCTCGTTCCCCGGCGTGGGCGCGTCGGAGACGCCGATCCACAGGTGCTCGCTGCCGGGCTCCTGCGTGTACGTGAGCGTGGCCGTCGTCGTGCCCGTGGCCTTGACGCAGCCGTCGAAGTCGGTGGCGCTCACGTAGAAGGCCTGGCCCACGACGGCGCTCCCGGCGGGCGCGACCTTCACGCGGCGGTACTCGACGGTGTAGCCGCTGCCCGCGGGGACCGACGCGGGCGTGTTCACCTGCAGCATCATCGGCGTCGCGAGCTTCGCGCCCGACACGCGGATCATCGGCATCGTCGCGCCGGCGGGCAGGCCGGCCGCGGCGACCACCAGCGTGCCCGTGCCGCCCTCGACGCACCCCGTGCTCGTGCCGCCGCCGCCGTCGGTGGTGGGGGCGTCCGCGCCGCCGTCCGATCCCGCCGCTCCGAGCGTCCCCGCGGCGCCGTCCGCGCCCGCCGCGCTGCCGTCCGCGCCGCCCGCGTCGCGCCCCCCGTCGGGCGTCTTCTCGCCGCCCGAGCCGCCGCACGCCGAGAGCGCCAGCGTCGTGACGGCGACGAGGGAGCAGAGAGGAGCGGGCCAGGAAAAGAAGCGAAGCGAGGGCCGAGGCGAACGCCGCGTCGTCATCATCGATGAGGGTCTCCGGGGGAGGCGAGGCACGGGGTGCCCGCCCCATTGTGGCACGGGCGGCTCGCCTGCGGCCACACGCGCGCGGCGCGTACGGCCTCGGCGCCGCGCTCAGAGCTGCAGGCCGGCGACGAAGCCCGGGTACATGCGCACCGTCGTGCGGCCGTCGTGGATGACGGTCTGGGGCCCGAGCGCGAGATCGAGGTCGTGCCCCTCCTCGGCCACCATGACGTTCCACGCGACGCCGGCCAGCAGCGACAGGTGCGGCACGAGGCGCACGACGCCCGTGACGCGCAGGGCGTTCACCATGGCGGGCGTCCCGCCCGCGCTCCACCCCGCGCCCCCCGTCGCGCTCCCCGCGCGCCAGACGTTGGTGCCGTTGGCCTCGATCTCGAGGGCCTCGAGGCGGCCCGCGGGCACGCCCAGGCGCCAGCCGATGCCCACGCTCGAGCCCCAGCGCGCCTCGCCGCGCGAGATCGTCAGCGAGCCGGCTGGCGCCGCCGCGTCGCCCGGCTGGTAGCCCGCGCCGAGCGAGGTGTAGAGGTGGCGGCCGCCGAGCTTGAAGGAGAGGTTCGTGAGGAACACGTCGCTCGCGGTGACGGCCACGTCGTGGATGCCGTTGCCGATGACGTTGATGAGCGCGAAGGACTCGCCGTCGTCCTCCTGCGCGACGTTGACGACGCCGAGCTGGAAGCCGCGCGTCTTGCGCGCGACGTTGACGACGCCGAAGCGAAGGCCCGCGCCCTCGTCGACGACGTTGACGACGCCGAGCTGCATGCCCGCCTGGTCGCGCGCGACGTTGACGGGCGACAGCTGCAGCCCCTGGACGTCGTCGGCGCGCGCGACGACGCCCGCCAGCTGCACGCCGCGGGCCTGCTCGGCGACGGCGGTGACGCCGGCCATCTGCAGGCCGCTCGCCGGGCCGCGCGCGTAGGCGGCGATGCCGGCCATCTGGAGCCCGCGCGCCTCGCCGATCGCGAGGGCGCCGAGGCCCGCGATCTGCGCGCCCGAGAAGCGGCCCTCGGTCGCGGTGACGGCGCCGGAGAGCTGGAGCCCGCGCGAGTCGCCGCGGGCGTACGTGGCGCCGACGGCCATCTGCAGGCCGCGCAGGCCGCTCCCGGCCTCGGTCCAGCCGAGCCCGAGCTGGAAGCCGCGCAGGGCCCCCACGCGATCGCCCACGAACCCGAACGAGAAGCCGCTCACGTCGATGCGCTCGTCGCCGTCGCGCGGCACGATGCCGAGCTTCGTGGGCATGCGCGTGTGCGGCGGCGCGCCGACGGCCGTGACGGCGGCGTCGGCGCCCGCGCCCTCGCCCTCGGGGGGCGCGTCGCCGCGCGCGACGGCGATCTCGACGGGCTTGCCGGGGTGGAAGGACAGCTTCGAGAGGTCGGCCCGCTCGCCCTGCGCGAGCGTGGCCTGCGCCTCGAAGAGAACGCCGCCGCCGTTGTCCATCGAGACGACGTAGGAGCCGGCCTCGACGCCGAGCTCGATGGGGTGGCCGGCGGTCTTGCGCAGCTCGGCCACGAGGCCGCCGCCCGCCTCGCGCACGCTGATGCGGCCGGCCAGGTCGGGCGCGAGCACGAGGCTGGCCTGCGTCGTCCGCACGTCGGTGACCACCATGTCGCCCGTGCCCGCGAGGTCGAACTCGTAGGCGGCGTGCTGCGGGCCGCCCTTCGTGCGCTCGGTGCGCGCGAGCGTCTCGGCCGACGCGAACTGATACGCCTCCTGCAGCGTCACGCGGCGGTCGCCGTTGACGTCGGCGGCGCCGCGCAGGCCCGAGACGAGGAAGTAGGTGAAGAACGAGGCGGCGATGCGATCGGACTCCTGCGCGACCTCGTTGGCGGCGCTCGAGGTGAGGAACGCGTGCCCGCGCATGTCGGCCGAGGCGTCGAGCAGGAACGGCGGCCGGCGCACGCCGCCCTTGCCGCGCGTGAAGGCGCCCGAGGCGCACGAGTCGAGGATGGCGACGCGCAGCTCGGCGGGCAGGCCCTTGATGCGGGCGCGCAGCTCGTCGTAGCTCACGCGCTCGGTGCCGAGCAAGAGGCCCTCCTCGTCGGAGTGGCCCGAGTAGTAGACGAGCAGCTCGCGCCGCACGCCGGGCGTCGCGGCCGCGCGCATGAGGGCGTCGACGCGCTGGAAGCCCTCGAGCGCCGCGGCCCGCGTGGGCGCGTCGACGAACACGAGATCGGCGGGCGACACGCCGCCCAGGTTCTCGAGGACGCGCGCCACGGAGCGCGCGTCGGAGGTGGCGTAGCGGAGCTTGGCGCGCGCCGGGCCGCCGTCGTTGACGCCGATGAGCAGCGCGAACCGCCGCAAGCGCACGGCCGTCTGGGGCTGTCCCGCCTCCGCGCGCGCCGCGCCCCCGAACAGGAGCGCCGCCAGGACCGCCGGGGCGAGCCGCCGCCGGAGCCCTCTCCCCGTCCGCGGGCAGAGGGTTGGACGAGGGTCAGGGTCGGCGTGGCGGGCGTTCATGGGATCTCCTTCCGGGGCTTGTCGAGGGCGAGCGAGAGCTGGTTCAGCGGCGCGGGCAGCGTCAGCGGCCGCGCGCGCGCGTCCGCCGGGCGCGCGGCGAGCGCCTCGGCGGCGTCGAGCACCGTCTTCAGATCGAACGGCGCCGGCGACGACACGAAGACGAAGCGCTCGAAGGCGGGCGCGTCGTCGAGCTCGTAGGCCGAGGGCAGCCGCACCTCGCCCTTGGCGGAGAGGCGGGCGGCGCCGCCGGCGCCGGGCTCCGGCCAGTGCAGCGTCACGTGGCCGCGGCCGTCGATCGAGAGCAGCGCGCCGAAGCCGTCCGTGGGCGCGCGGTAGGCGAGCTGCAGGAGATCGCCCGCCGCGGCGCGCGAGCCGTCGGCGAGCCGCTCGTCGCCCGAGGCGCGGTGGCGGTAGACGCGCAGCTCGCTCGCGCCCTTGATCTCGGTGGTCTCGAAGACGACGTCGCCCTCGGGGCGCGGCGTTCCGGCGCGCGTCGACGGCCGCGCGATCAGCCCGAGGGCGGCGGCGCCCGCGAGCGCGAGGGGCAGCGCGAAGAGCCACGGCCGCGTCGGACGCCGCTCGGCGGCGCGCAGGCGCAG
>DASZWW010000268.1:0-4532 GCA_035546175.1 Polyangia bacterium | reverse complement strand
AGCCGCTGCGGCGACAACCTCTGCTGCAGCCTCTGCGGTGGCCACCCCGTCGACGGCGGCGGTCTCGCGTGCGGCGCACCCTCCTGCACGCCGCCCGTGATGGCGGGGGGCCTCAAGACGTGCCCGATGGGCTCCTGAGCGTCTGGCCGGATCGCCCCCGCAGTTTGGCGGCACCGCCACTCCCGGCGCGGGACCGCCGCGGATAGCGTCTTCGCAGGAGGTGCGGAGATGCTCGGACCAGCGGAGATCTTGAAACGAAGCCCGACGAAGGCGATGCAAGCGCGGCCCGGCCGCGACGACGTCGACGGCTTCGCCGTCGTGGCGCTGCCGTTCTCGTCGGGGGACATCCTGTGCCTGCGTCGCTGGCCCGGGAGCACGTTCGGCCCGGGCTACACCTCGGTGTGGCACCGCTCGCCCGCCGGCGAATGGACCGTCTACACCTCGATCGCGCCCGCGCTCTCGTGCCCGCGCTTCATCGGGGCGGCGATCTCGCGCGCCGTCGAGACACCGATCGAGCTCGAGTGGACCGGCCCCTCGGCACTCTCCGTGCGGGTGCCCGCGGCCGAGCTGCGCTGGGACATGCGCTTCGAGAGCACGCCCATCACGCGCCTCATGAACGCGATGATGGCGCTGCTGCCCAGGCTCCTCTACCGCAGCAACCTCGTGCTCGCGATGATGTCGGCGATGGCGACGGTGATGCTCGCCGCGGGGCGCTTCCGCTTGCTCGGCACCTTCCCCAACCGGCAGTGGTTCCAGGCGGGCCCGCGCAAGCTCTGGTTCATCCCCGAGGCGCGGGCGGCGCTCGCGGGCCGAGACCTCGGCGCCCTCGGTCCCCTGGCGCCGCAGGCGATCATGGGGGATGTGCCGCTGCCGCAGCGGGGCATCCTCATGCTCGGCGGCATCTCCAGCGAGGCCTACGCGCCCGAGCGGCATCTGCCCGTCCCGGTCGCCGAAATCCTGCGCCCCGCGCTCCACGACGCGAGGTAACATGCGGGCGCTCGATGAGCGCCACCCTTCGACGGCTCGGCCGGGCGGCGTACGTGGCGTACGGCGCCTCCGTCATCGCGGCCGTGATGCTCGGCCTGTGGCTCGTCACGGGGTTCGTGCGCAGCGCGCGCCGCGCCGTGGCGCTCCAGCGCGTCGCCTCGCGGCTCATGCTCGCGGCCCTCGGCTGCCGCTTCACGGTGCGCGGCGCGGCGCCGGCGTCCGGCGGCGCGCGCGTGCTCGTCGCGAACCACACCTCGTACCTCGACATCCCGCTCATGCTCGCGGCCCTCGACTGCGACTTCGCCTTCGTGACGAAGCACGAGCTGCTCGAGTGGCCCATCATCGCGCGCATCACGCGGGCGGGCGGGCACATCCCCGTCGATCGCGAGCGCGCCCCGTCGCGCGCCGCCGTCGTCGCGCGCATCGTCAAGACCCTGCGCGCGGGCCGCAACGTGCTGCTCTTCCCGGAGGGCACCTTCTCCTTCGACGACGGCCTGCGCCCGTTCCACGCCGGCGCCTTCAAGAGCGCCGTCGCCGCGGGCGTCCCCGTCGTCCCCATCGCGCTCGAGGGGGTCGCCGAGGTGTGGTCGCAGCACGCGCGCTTCCCGCGCGCCGGCCGCGTCGAGATCCGGGTGGGCGAGCCCCTCGCGCCGCCTCCGGACGGCGACGAGGAGGCGCGCGCCGAGGCCCTGCGCGCCGCGGCCCACGCGTTCATCGCCGCCCATGCGCGCCCGCGGTGAGGTTTCGCAGGATCAAAAAGCAGCGGTTGGGTACCATGGTGAGGTGCGGAAGGGTGTGCTGCTGTTCGTGGCGCTGAGCCGGGGGCCGATGCCGCCGTGACGGACCAGGAGCGAGACGATCGGCGGCTCCACGCGCTGTCGCGGACGATGCAGGCCTTCGCCGAGGCGACGACGGACTACGGACGGCTCCTCGAGACGGTGGCCGCCTCGCTGTGCGAGCTCGTGGGCGACGGCGCGTTCGTGGCGGTGATGTCCGAGGACGAGACCGAGCTGCGCCCCGCGGGCGTCCGCTTCCGCGACGCCGACGCCGAGGCGCGGGCCCGCTCGTTCCTCTCGCGCGAGCCCATCCGCGTCGACGGAACGAGCCTGGGCGCGCGGGTCGTGCGCACGCGCGCGGGCGTCCTCCTGCGGGAGGTCGACCTCGAGGCGCTCGCCAAGGACGTCGCCCCGGACCACGAGGACCTCATCCGGAGCCTCGACATCCGCAGCTTCCTCGTGCTGCCGCTGCAGATCCGGGAGCGCGTGCTGGGCTTCGCCTCGCTCGCGCGGCTCGGCGCGGCGGCGCGGCCCTTCACCGACAACGACGAGGCCATCGCGCGCAACCTCGCCGAGCACGCGGCGCTGGCCATGGCCAACGCGCAGCTCCTCGAGTCCCTGCAGCGCGAGCTCGACAAGCGCCTGCGCGCCGAGGATGAGGCGGCCCGGTACGTCTCGCTCATCGAGCACAGCGGCGAGTTCATCGCCATGGCCGGGCTCGACGGGAAGATCCTCTTCATCAACCGGGGCGGCCGCCAGCTCCTCGGCCTCGCGCCCGACCAGGACCTCTCGGCGCTGCGCCTCGCGGAGTTCCACACCGACGACGGCCTGAAGCGCGGGCCCATCATCCAGGCCAAGGGCCGCTGGCAGGGGCGCGGCCAGCTCCGCCACTCCAAGACGGGCGAGCTCATCGACATGCAGGTGAGCTCGTTCCTCGTGCGCGACGCCGACGGCAAGCCCACCGGCTTCGCCACCGTCCAGCAGGACGTCCGCGAGACCAAGCGGCTCGAGGCCCAGCTCCGCCAGGCGCAGAAGATGGAGGCCATCGGCACGCTCGCGGGCGGCATCGCCCACGACTTCAACAACATCCTCGGCGCGATCCTCGGCAACCTGGAGCTCGCGCGCCTCGAGATCGGCCCGGGGCACCGCGCGCAGCCGGCCCTCGAGGAGATCGGCAACGCCGGCCGGCGCGCCGTGGCCCTCGTGCGGCAGATCCTCACCTTCGGCCGGCAGGGCGAGTCGACGAAGCGCATCGTGCGCCTCGGGCCCGTGGTGGAGGAGGTCGCGGCCCTCCTGCGCTCGACGATCTCGGCGCGCATCGAGATCGTCGCCGAGGTCGCCGCCGACGCGCCCAACGTCTCCGCCGACCCCACCCAGATCCACCAGATCCTCGTCAACCTGGGCACGAACGCCTGGCACGCGCTCGAGGGCCGTCGGGGCCGCATCCAGATCGAGCTCGGCGGGCTCGCCGCCGACGACGCCGCGGCCCCCGTCCTCGAGGGCGTCTCGCCGGCGCGCTGGGCGCGCCTGCGCGTCACGGACGACGGCCACGGCATGGACGCCGCGACCCTCGAGCGCATCTTCGATCCGTTCTTCACGACGAAGGCGCCGGGCGAGGGTACGGGGCTCGGGCTCTCCGTCGTTCACGGCATCGTCAGGGAGCACCGGGGCACGATCCGCGTCGACAGCGCGCCGGGGCGGGGCACGACCTTCGAGATCCTCCTGCCGGGCGTCGAGGCCGAGGTGGACGTCGTCGTCGAGCCGCCGCCCGCGCGCCTCGACGGGCGCGGGCGGCGCCTCCTCTTGATCGACGACGAGCGGTCGCTGATGCTGTCCACGGAGTTCCTCCTGCGGAACGCCGGCTACGAGGTGCGCGGCTTCACGCGCGCCGACGAGGCCTTCGAGGGGCTGCGCCGCGATCCGGAGGCCTTCGATCTCGTCCTCACCGACTACAACATGCCCGGCCTCTCGGGCCTCGACGTCGCGAAGGTGGTGGCCGCGATCCGCCCCGGCCTGCCCGTGATCCTCGCGTCGGGGCACGTCTCGGAGCGCCTCCGCCACGACGCCGCGCGCGCCGGCATCAAGCAGGTCGTCTTCAAGCCCTACTCGCTCGAGGACATCTGCGCGGCGATCGATCGCCACGCCGAGCCACGGCGCGCCGGCTGATCCGTCGGCGCGCGCTCAGTGCGCGACGCACGACCCGTTCATGCAGTGCTCGCCGAGCAGGCAGGCGATCCCGCAGCCGCCGCAGTTCGCCGCGTCCGTGGCCGTCATGACGCAGAGGAGCCCGCACAGCGTCGCCGCGCCCGGGCAGGAGGGCGTGACGCAATTGCTCCCTTTGCAGGCCTGCCCGGCCGGGCACGCGTTCCCGCACGCGCCGCAGTTGGCGGGGTCGGAGTCCAGCTTGACGCACGCGCCGCCGCACGCGACCTGCCCGTCGCTGCACTTGAGCTGACAGGCGCCCGCGGTGCACTGCTCGTCCGCGCTGCACATCTGAGCGCAGCCGCCGCAGTTGTTGCGATCCTTCTGCACGTCGACGCACCCGCCCGCGCAGAGCCGGCCGGCGTCGGGGCAGGTGCAAGCGCCGGCGACGCACATCGAGCCGCCGGCGCACGTGACGCCGCAGGCGCCGCAGTTGTGGTTGTCCTTGGTGGCGTCGACGCAGGCGTTGCCGCACGGCGTGAGCCCCGCCCGGCACGCGGTCTCGTCGGGAGCGCTCCCGCCGCCGCCCGCGGCACCGCCGGGCGCGCCGCCGCCGGTGCCGGCGAG
>DASZWW010000267.1:0-6824 GCA_035546175.1 Polyangia bacterium | reverse complement strand
GATGCCGCGGTTGGCGATGTTGAACTCGCCGTCGAAGTTGAAGGCGCGCGGATCGCTGTCCGAGCCGAACTCGGCGATCTTGCGGTAGTTGATGTCGCCCGTCAGCTCCGTCGAGTCCTGGTTCTTCTCGTCCTTGGGCTGGAAGGTGCCCACGCCCACGCGGTCCTGCTCCGAGAGGATGAGGCGCCGCACGCGCACGTGCTTGATGACCTCGGCCCAGTCGCCCTTGTGGTGGGCCATGAGCTCGCGGAAGATGAGCCGGCACGCCGGATCGAGATCGCCCTCGATGTGCACGTGGGGCCTGCCCGGGGCGTTGACGCCCAGCTCGACGAGCGCCTTCTCGCGCCACTCGGGCGGGATGAGGCGCAGCGGCTCCTCGTGCATCGGGCACTTGAACGTCGTCGAGCCGCCCGTGACGTGCGCGAGCTTGTCCGGCAGCACCCAGTCGTAGGTGTAGAGCGCGCCCTCGGGCGTGCGCGAGTACTCCTCCATGCCGCGCTTGATGAGCCGCGCGATGGTCGACTTGGACGAGCCCACCGGCCCGTGCAGCAGGATCACGCGCCGCTCGGTGCCGTAGCGCTGGGCCGCGCTGTGGAGCACCGACACGAGCCGCATGAGCGGGATGTCGAGCCCGTAGATGGCGTCGCGCCCGCCGTGGTGCTCGTCCTTGAAGAAGTTGTAGCGGATGAGCCGCTTCTTGTTGTCGATGTACTCTTCCTGGCCGTACGACAGGATCATGTCGTACACGCGCTGGAACGCGGAGCGCGTGACGGCCGGGTTCTTCCGAATCAGCGTCAGGTAGTCGTCGAACGCGCCGGACCAGTTGAGCTCCGCGTACTCCTTGAGGTTCTGGAGCGCGGCGACCTTGGCGATCAGCGCCGGCGTGTCGCCGGCTTTCACTTCGGAAGCGGCCATCGGACATTCTCCTTTTGGGGCGGGGATCGGGCGGCGCCGCAGGCGCCGGCGCCTTCTTGCGAGAAGCGACGGCAGATCGCAGCTCGAACCGGTCCAGTGTACCACCCCGATTACTCCCTGCATCATGGAGAGTGCGCGATGGGAGCGCGATTGCGCCCTAGTAGTGGGTGAGAGAGCCGTCTACACGCGCCCGGCGCAGGGCGTAGGCGAAGGTCGCCGCGCCCGCGGGGATGAGGACGGCCGCGAAGATCGCCAGGGCGGCCAGCGAGCCGCTCACCGCGGAGGGCGAGGCGCCGGCGAGGAACGCCCCGCGGAGCACGACGAGGACGTGGGTGAGCGGCAGGAAGTGGCCGAGCGCCCGCAGCCAGCCCGGCAGCACGCTCACCGGGTAGAGGACGCCCGACAGGAAGAACGACAGCGAGCCGAAGATGACGGCCACCGGGTTCGTGCGGCGCACGAGCAGGGTGCTGCCCGCCGTGAAGAGCCCGAGCCCGATGAAGGCCGCGAGCACGAGCGGCACGGCGACGGCGACGGTGACGACGTTCGTGCGCGGCAGCTGGAGCCCGACGAGCCACGTCGCCGCCCAGAGGTACAGGGCCGAGCGGAGCGCCGAGGTGCCGAACTCGTACACGGGCGCGGCGCCGAGCACCATCCAGGCCGGCGCGGGCGTCGCGAGCTCGGCCTCGAGGGTGCCCATCATCTGCGCCGCGCGGATCCGTCCCGAGAGCCCCTGGAGGCCGACCGTCTGCAGCTCGGTGGCGAGGAAGCCGATCGCGAGGAAGCCGAGGTAGTTGCCGCCGTACGCCGCCATGTGCGGGTTGGCGGTCGCCCCCACGAAGCGCGAGAAGTAGACCATGCCCACGACCGCGAAGACGAAGCCCGCGGCCCGGGTCACGAAGGCGGCGCGGTAGCCCGACATCGCGACGAGCTCGCGGCGCACGAAGGCGCGCAGCGCCCGCCCGAACCAGAGGACCGGGGGAGGCAAGGGCCGATGGGCCGTCACAGCCCCAGCTCCTTCTCGATGTGGGCGGGCGCGACCTCGCGGACGAGCCGTCCGTTCTGCAGAAGGAGCACGCGGTCCGCGAGGGCCCGCGCCTCGGCCGGTTCGTTGCTGCACACGAGCGCCGTGCGGCCCGCGGCGCGGATCGTGTCGTCGCGCAGGAAGGCGCGCAGGTCGCGCGCTCCCACGGGGTCGAGGCCGAGCGTCGGCTCGTCGAGCAGCAGCACCTCGGGATCGCCGAGCAGCCCGCGCGCGATCGCCAGGCGCTGGCGCATGCCGCGCGAGTACTCGCGATAGCGTCGCTCGGCCGCGGCCGCCAGACCCACGCGCTCCAGCAGCTCGTCGACGCGACGCCGCCCCGCCGCGGCGTCGAGGCCGTGAAGGGCCGCGTAGTAGCGGAGGTTCTCGCGCCCCGAGACGCCGTAGTGGAAGCTGCGCTCGTCGCCCACGACGAAGGAGACGCTCCGGCGCAGCCCGGGCGCGGCCGCGGCGGCGTCGTGGCCCGCGATCGTCGCGCGGCCCGCCGTCGGCCGCAGCAGGCCGCCGAGGATGCGCGCCAGCGTCGACTTGCCGGCGCCGTTCGGGCCCATCATGCACACGATCTCGCCCGGCGCGACGTCGAAGGTGACGCCGTCGAGGGCCCGCACGGGCTCCCGGAAGAGCCGGCCCCGCAGGAGGTCGCGGGCGTTGCCGGGCGGGCGGAACACCTTCCCGAGATCCTCGACGGAGACGGCGGCCCCTTGGGACGTCGACGCCGCCGGCGCGCCGCTCACGGCCCGAACGCCTTGCCGCCGCGCTGGTACTTCACGACGGCCGCCGTGTGCTCCGCCACCGTCTTCGAGAAGTAGTGCGTGCCGTCGTTCTTCGACACGAAGTAGAGGAACGGCGTGCGGTCGGGGGCCATGACCGCCTCGAGCGCGGCCCGGCCCGGGTTGGCGATGGGCCCGGGCGGCAGGCCCTCGTGCGTGTACGTGTTGTACGGGTTGTCGCGGTCCTCGAGCTGGATGCGGCGGATGCGCCCGTCCCACTTGAGGCAGGCCGCCGAGCGCGGCGTCCCCACGGTGCAGCCATAGATGATCGTCGGGTCGGTCTGCAGGAGCTTGGGCGCGAAGGTCGGGAAGCGCAGGCGGTTGAGGAAGACCTGCGCGATGCGCGGCCGCTCCCCGGGCTGGCCCGTCTCCTTCTCGACGATCGACGCGAGCGTGACGATCTGCGCGTCGTCGAAGGCGAGCGTCTTCTTGAGGTCCTGGACGCCCTTCGCGTGGGCGGCGCGCAGCTCCTCGAAGACCTGGCGGTGCCGGCGCACCATGGGGATGAGCGCGCGCGCCGCGGGCGTGTGCGGCCGCAGCTTGTAGGTGTCGGGGAAGAGGTAGCCCTCGAGCGACGCGCCCGGGAGGCCGAGGCCCGCGACGAAGCTGGCGTCGGTGGCGCGCATCACGACCTCGGCCTTGCTGGCGATGCCGGCGGCGTCCAGGATCTCGGCGACCTCGACGAGGTTCTTGCCCTCGGGGATCGTCACGGCGACGAGCTCGTCGGCCGCGCCCTTCACGAGGGCGTCGAGGATCTGCTTGGGCGTCGCGGGCGCCGTGAGCTCGTAGCGCCCGGCCTTGAAGCGCCCCGCGACGCCGCGCTGGCCCGCGTAGAGCCGGAAGACGAGGGGCCGATCGATGAGCCCCGCGGCGAAAAGCCGGTCGGCGACGTCGTGGGCCGAGGCGCCCTTGGGGATCTCGACCTCCACCTTCCCCCGCGCCGTGCCCGAGGCGGTGTCCCCGTACCTCCACGCCGTGCGCGCCGCGACGCCCAGGGCGCCGAGGCCGACCACGACAGTCACGAGGAACACGACGAGCGCGCGCTTCTTCGCGGGCTTCACGAGGCGCCTCGCGCGTCGAGCCACCGCCGCAGGATCACGGCCGCCGCCAGCTTGTCGACGACCTCGCGGCGGCGCGCGCGCGACACGTCGGCCGCGAGCAGCACCTCCTGGGCCTCGACGGTGCTGAAGCTCTCGTCGACGAGCTCCACGGGCACCGACAATGCCGCACGCAGGCGCTCGGCGAAAGTTTGCGCGCTCTTCGCCGCGGGGCCCACCTCGCCCTCGGGCGAGAGCGGCAGCCCGAGGACGACGCGCTCGGCGCCCATCTCGCGCACGACGGCGGCGATGGCGTCGAGGTCGCGGCGGCCGCCGTGGCGCGCGAGCGTCGCGTGCGGGTGGGCCGCGACGCCGAGCTCGTCGGTGACGGCGACGCCGATCCGCTTCGCGCCGAGGTCGATGCCGATGACCCTGCCCAAGACGACCTTAGTGTATACCTCACGGCACGATGTCTGCCGACCAACCGAAGCCACCAGAGGCGCCGCAGCTGCAGATCGACCTCGACGAAGTGACGGCGCAGGGCGCGTACTCGAACCTCGTGCTCATCAACCACAACGAGAACGAGTTCGTCCTCGACTTCGCCTACCTCCAGCCGGGCGCGCCCCGGGCGCGCGTGCGCAGCCGGGTCATCTCGTCGCCGCGCCACACCAAGCGCCTCCTGCGCGCCCTCGAGTTCAACGTCCGAAAGTACGAGGAGCGCTTCGGCAAGATCGACGAGCCGGAGCCGTTCCCCGCGGGCGGCGTCGGCGGCCTGATCAGCTGACGCGAACGTGGGCCCCCCCGAGGGTCCACGCTCCCGCCTTCATATTTCATACGATGATGAGTGACTAGGAGACGACGCCTTCGAGGGCCGTGAGCGTCCCCTCGAACGTATCGAGCTGGCACACGCAGCCGTAAGGCAGGGCCACGTTGCGCGTGCCGTGCCCGAAGAGGCCGCCGCGCGCGACGGGGATGGCGAGGCGCCCGAGGCGCTCCACGAGCACCTCGGCGGCGGTGGGCGACTGGGCGCGCGTGGGCTCGGGCTCGAGGCAGGACGAGAAGTCGCCCACGACGACGGCCGAGACGGCGTTGAAGACGCCCGCCAGATCGAGGTGCGTCACCAGCCGATCGATGCGATAGGGGCGCTCGCCCAGGTCCTCGATGAAGAGGATCGCGCCCGTCAGCTCGGGCAGGAAGGTCGTGCCCACGAGGCGCGAGAAGACCTCGAGGTTGCCGCCGAGGAGCGGCCCGCGGGCGCGCCCCGGCACGATCTCCTCGAGCCCGGAGAGCAGCAGGCCGGGCGACGGGTCCTCGAGGAGCCTGTAGAGCGCGTCGTGATCGGGCCCGGGCAGGTTCGCCAGCTGAGTGACGACGGGGCCGTGCACGGCGGCGACGCCCGCGCGCGCGGCGTGGGCCAGCAGCGCCGTCCCGTCCGAGAAGCCCACGACGGGCAGAGGCCGCGCGCGCAGCGCGGCCGGATCCAGGAACGGCAGGATTCGCAAGAGGCCGTAGCCGCCACGCGCGAGCACGACGGCGCGCGCGTCCGGATCCGCGAGGGCCGCGCGCAGCTCCGCGAGGCGGCGCTCGTCCGAGCCCGCGAGGTAGCCCTCGCGCGAGAAAAGCCCTTCGTCGTGGCGCAGCTCATAGCGCCGCCCGAGGAGCTCGGCGCCCGCGGCGAAGCCCTCGCGCGGCACGGGCCCCGCGGGCGCGACGATGCGCACGACGTCGCCGGGATGAAGGCGCGGCGCGCGGATCACCGTCTCTTGCGACGCCGCTTGCCGCCGCCGCTCTGCGACCCGTCTCCGCTCGGGCCCGCCAGGCTGAGCGGCGCCGGGATCGCGCCGCTGCCCTCGTCGCCGGTCTCGGCGGCGACGGCCGAGGAGGGTCCGCTGTCGCCGGCGGACGGCCCGCTGCCCGCTGCGGGCGCGGCCGACTGGGGGCCGGAGGCTTGCGGCGCCGAAGGCGGCGGCGCGGCGCGAGGCGGGGACGCGGGCGCGGGAGCCGGCGACGAAACCTGGGGAGGCGCCGTCCGAGCCGCGGGAGCGGCCGCGCCGAATCGGAGGCGCATGCCCGCTGCCGACGGCTCGGCGGACTCGACGACGTCGTCGACGCGCGCCTCGCGGATCGCATCGCCGATCTTCAGGGTGACCGGCGTGCCCACGGGCAACGGATCGGGGATGCCCACGAAGATCGCGTCTTCGCCCAGCTCCTTCACGAGGGCGGCGCGCCCCACGACCACGCCCGCGTAACGAACCTCGACCGAGTTGTCCACGCAGGCAGTCTACCAGGGCGCTCGAAGACCAGGGCGCGCGAAAAGCGGGCAGCACGGCTTGCAGCCGCCGCACGGCTTGCAGCCGCGCGCGTGCGCGGCAACCGCGCGCGCGGCCGCCCTCGCCGGTGATGCGGCCCGGATCACGCGACGAGCGCCACACCGCACCTGTGAACGCCGCGCACGGCGCGCTCGGGAGTGTGGCTGCGGTCACCGCGACGGTGTCCGCCCTACGCAAAGCTGCGGGGGATCGTCGTGAAACAGTCGCGCCGATCACGGTTCGGCGAGCTGGCCCCGCGCTTGCCAACACCAGCGTCACCTTCCCTCAAGGAGTAAGAAAATGATGACGCCCCTGACGTTCCGCGGAGCCGCTCCCCTCATGGTCGCCCTTCTCGTCGTGCCGCTCGGGGCGTGCACGAGCACGTGTGACGAGGGCTATGGCTCCGGATACAGCGGGGGTGGGCGGAGCACGGGAGGTCACGGCACGAGCCCGGGCGACGATTGGCAGTGGCCCGACCCCACGCCGCCCAACGGCGGGGCGGGCGCCGCGGGCGGCGGCGTCTCGGCGGACGGCGGCGCCGGGAAAGGCGGCGAGACATCGGGCGCGGGCGGACGCGCCTCGGGAGGTCACGACGCGGGCGCGGGGTCCGGTGGCGGCGGTACGAACGCCAGCGGAGCGGGCACGAGCGGCAGCGGCGGGAGCGCGGCGAGCGGAAGCGGCGGAGGCTTGGCGAACGGAGGCGCAGGCGCCGGGGCCGCCGGGGCGAGCGGCGGCGGCATGAGCGGCGGCGCCG
>DASZWW010000266.1:0-3040 GCA_035546175.1 Polyangia bacterium | reverse complement strand
GTCGGGACCAAGGACTTCTATTACCACTCGGTCGAGCTCTACGGGCGGCCCGCCAGCGCCGTGCGCAGCGCGCGGAACCGCTCGCCCGCCTCGGCCACGCCGGGCGGCAAGCGGTACACGGGCTTCGGCAGCTCGCGCGCGCCCGACGCGAAGAATGCGTGCTCCGCGTCGTCGGTCCAGGCGAGCGAGCGCAGCACGCGCAGCGGACGCTGCGCCTCGAGGATCTCGGCCGAGACGCTGCGGAGGAGCTCGAGGGTCTTGGTCGAGAGCGCCACTCGCGAACTTACGTCCCGACGCCGACGCGCGTCCGCGGCGGGACCGAGTAGGTGATCCACGCGTTGCCGCCCACGACGGCGCCCTGCCCGATCACCGTCCGGCCGCCCAAGATCGTCGCGTTGGCGTAGATGATGACGTCGTCCTCGATCGTCGGGTGGCGCTGCTTCTGCGCGTCCGGCTTGTCGGCGAGGCCCCGGTCGCGGATCGACAGCGCGCCCAACGTCACGCCCTGATAGATGCGGACTCGGTCGCCGATCTTCGACGTCTCGCCGATGACGATGCCCGTGCCATGGTCGATGAAGAACGACTCGCCAATCGTCGCGCCCGGGTGCAGGTCGATGCCCGTGCGCGAGTGCGCGTGCTCGGTGAGCATGCGCGGCAGGACCTCGACGCCAGAGCCGAGGAGGTGATGTGCGACGCGATAGACGGCGATGGCGTAGAGCCCGGGGTAGCAAGCGACGATCTCGTCGATGCCCGTGGCCGCCGGGTCCGAGTCGTACGCCGCCAGCACGTCCTTGCCGAGGGCCGCGCGGATGCCGGGCAGCGCCTCGAGCAGCCGCGCCGTCAGGTCGCGGGCGCGCCGCGCGCACTTCGGGTCGGGCCGCTCGTTCTTCGGGCACTTGCGGTGCAGGCCCAGGTACACGGCCCGCTCGAGGTGCCCCTCGAGCGATGCGATCGTGGCCGCGACATGGTCGCGGAGCTCTCCGCTCGCCATCCCTGGGCTGCCCATGCGATGCGACTCGGGGAACAGCACCTCCAGCAGCTCCTCGACGAGGACCTTGATGTCGCGGCGCGAGGGCAGCGGCCCCTCGGAGGCCAGGCCCTTCGTCATGCCGCCCGCGGCCGAGAGCACGCGCCCCGCGAGCTTCGCGTACTTGGTGTCCTTGGCGGACGTCGCGCCGCTGGCGGTGGGGCTGTGCGCGCTGCGTGCGGCGGGGAGTCGGCGGTGACGGGCGGGCATGTCTCGGGGCGAACCTTACAACGAGCGCGGCGGCGCGGCACCTTCCGGGGGGCGGCGCCGTGCCGTCTCGGTGGCGAGCTTGCCCATGATCTCCGTGTATCGCCCCTCGGGCACCGTGACCCGCGTGGGCATGCCGCCGCCCAGGTTGAAGAGGCGCACGAAGTCGAAGCCCGACTCGAAGTCGGCCGCGACCGTCAGCGAACCGGCGTCGCGCACGACGGCCACCGGCGCGCGCTCCTGGCCGAGGAGCAGCAGCTCCGTCTTGTCGTACGCCTTGCCGCGCGCCTCGACGTAGGCCACGCCCTCCCGCAGCTCGTAGCCCTCCGCCAGCCGACGGCTCTCGTCCAGCAGCGGATCGATCTCGCGCGCGGCCAGCTCGATCTCCTCCCAGAGGACCGGGGCGTTCGCGCGGCTGACGAGGTACTGCACGATGCGGTGCTTGAGCGTCTCGTCGCGGAACCGCGCCCGCAACGCCCGGTCGATGCGGGTGGCGATGGGCCCCGGCGTCCCGCGGCGCGTGTCGACGGCCCGCGCGTCGGCGTCGGCGCCCTCATAAGGCTCGACGCCGCCCAGCACCCACTTCGCGCCCGAATAGATGCCGTCGAGGTCCAGATGCACGGCCACCGTGTCGACGGGCCCGGCGTCGCGCACGAGCTCGGGCGTGATCATCTCCGGGCAGGCCCCGTGCTCCGCCTTCGTGCTGAGGACGAAGCGGGAGTCGCCGCGGTAGTCGACGTGGCGCTCGTGGTCGTGGTGGTCCACCCAGGCGGCCAGCCGCGAGCCCAGCCCCTTGATGAACGGCAGCGTCGTCTTCTCGAAGGACGAGCCGCCGCCCTCGCTGGCGAAGGCGACGTCGAGCACGGCCACTCGGCCCGCCAGCTTCTCGGCCGGAGGTAGGGTGCGGGGCGTCAGGTACGCGAAGCGCGGGAGCGCCACGTCACGGGTCGCGGGCATGCCGGCAAAGATAACTCGTCCGAGCAAATTCTGGCGGAGCGACGTGCACCGTACATAATCCAAGCACAAGATGTTGTACGGGTTCCTGGGGGTGTGGCTCGCGCTCGCGCCGAATGGGCCGGCGGGCGCCACCAGCGCGGGGCCCGCTCCGGCGAGCGGAGCGGCTCCGGCTGGCGCGAAGGTTCCTGTGTCGCAGGTCATCCCCTTCCGGACCGATGCTCAGCCGCGCGTCGATGCGGTCTTCGGAGACGCGGCCGCGCTGCGCCTCGCGGTGGATCGATTCCTCGCCCTACAGACGGACATGGAGCGCGTGCGCGACGAGTTCTCGACCGCCGTCCACGAGACGCTGGCCGCGCTGGCGGGCAACGTGAGCGCGAATGTGAACATCGGCCCGCCTGCCCCCGCGAAGGCCGCGACGACCGTCACCAATGGCAAGGGCTGCCCCGCGGCGACCGCGGCGCCCTACGCGCGCGCGCTGGCGGCCGGCTCGAAGTACCTCTCGCTGGGGCAGCAGCTCCAGGGCCGCTACCGCGACATCCGCCGCGCCGACGACCTGGGCGACGCCGCCGCGCTCACGCCCGACTATCGCGTGAAGGTGAAGCACGCGAAGGACCTGCACCAGCAGCTCCTCGACGACTACCGCGAGATGCGCGTCGCCTTCTACGATCAGCTGGGCGCCGAGATGCGCCACGCGGGCTGCAAGACCGGGCCCGGCGCCGCCGTCGCGGCCGCGGACAGCCCTGCGCCCCTCGCGCCCAGCCCCTCCGACCCCGGCGCCTGGACGATGGATGAGGTCACGGCCGCCGACGAACCCGCCGCCGCGCCCGCGTCGCCTGCGGCCGCCGCGCG
>DASZWW010000265.1:0-2642 GCA_035546175.1 Polyangia bacterium | reverse complement strand
GCGCCGGGAGCCGCCGCGGGCGCGCCCGGGGCGGCCGCGGGGGCCACCGCGACGGGCGCGGCCGGCTTGGAGCTGAAGACCATGACCGCCATGACGATCACGCCGATGAACAAAACGCCGAGGGCGACGATGCCGCCGATGACCAGCTTCGACGGCCCGCTCCGCGTCGGCAGCGCCAGCATGGGCACGGCGGGCGAGAAGGCGCCGAAGGCCGGGAGATCGTCGACCGGTCCGCCGCCGCCGAAGCTCGAGCCCGCGCTGGACGACGAGCCGAGCGTCGTCGCCGCCATGGCCCGGATGTCGATGAGGCCCGAGCCCTCGCTGGTCGGCGCGGAGCTGGCGAGCGACGGCTTCGCCGCCACGGGCGCCGGCATGGCGAGCGACTGCAGGTTGGAGAGCGAGAAGAGGACCGAGTTCTCGTGGCGCTGGCCCGTGAGGTTCTCGACGCGGCCGCCGTCGTGCCCCGCCGGCGCGGCGCTCGCGGCCGGCCAGCGCGCCTCCTCGGCCGCCGGCTTGGAGACGACGGCGGGTGAGGCGAACAGATCGCCGCCGCCGCCGCGCTTGGCCGCCGCGGGCCCGAGGCCGCCGAACACGTCGGCCTCGTCGCCGGCCGGCGCCGCGCCGCCGAACAGGCCGCCCGCGGCGGGGCCCGACGGGTGCGCGGCCGCGTCGCCGTTGACGGCGCCCGAGCCCGTGCCGTCGGCGAAGACGCCGCCCTCGACGGGCTGCACGAGCGACGCGAGCTCCGGGATCGCCGAGAGCTTCAGCCAGTCGGCGAAGCCCTCCTTCCAGACGTAGGTGTCGGCGTTGATCTCGCCGCGCTCGAGGCGCGCGCGGATGTCCGACTCGGGGACCGGGCCGACCTGGTCGCCGTCGACGACGAGGTGCCAGCCGCCGGCGTCGCCCGTGGGAGCCGCCGCGGGCGTGGCCGCCGCCGCCGCCTCGTTCGTGCCGCGCACGACGATGATGTGGCTGCACTTCTTGCAACGGATCTTGAAGACCTTCCCACGAACCTTCTCGTCGGCAATCGAGTACTTGGTGCCACAGGAATCGCAAACGATCTTCATCAACGCCTCGTTTCGGAGGTGAAACCGTTCAGTGGGAAAGCGCCCCTCGCGAAGGGACGCACGACAGGCTCGGAAGGTTGATCATTATATTGAGAGCCGAATTCGACGCAAGCGTTCAGAACGCCGTTTCCCGCGCGATTCCGCGCCGTTCGGCGTCGCGTCCCGCTCCTTCGCGGCCCACGAAGGTCCGTGGGCCCGCGACGGCTTCAGGCCTCGTCGAAGGGGTTGCGGGCGACGATCGTCTGGGCCCGCGCCGGGCCGACGGAGGTCGCCCAGATGGGGATGCCGGCCAGGGCGCTCACCCTCAGCACGAACTGGGCGGCCGCCGGGGGCACGTCCTCGCCCTCGGGCCAGCCGGGCAGCTCCTCGTAGATGGGCTCGGCGCTCGCGAGCTCGTCGGCGTCGAGCGGCATCTCGTCGACGACGCGGCCGCCGATGCGGTAGCCCGTGCAGATCTTCACGGCCTTCATGCCGGCGAGCACGTCCAGCTTCGTGAGGCCGAGGCCCTCGATGCCCGAGAGGCGGATCGCGAGGCGCAGCGCCGGCAGATCGAGCCACCCGCAGCGGCGCGGGCGGCCCGTCGTGGAGCCGAACTCGTTGCCGCGCTGGCGCAGGACCTCGCCCGTCGCGTCGACGAGCTCGGTGGGGAACGGCCCCGCGCCCACGCGCGTCGCGTAGGCCTTGGCGATGCCCATGACGGCGTCGATGCGCGTCGGGCCCACGCCGAGCGCCGCGCACGCGCCGCCGGCCGTCGTCGACGACGACGTCACGTAAGGGTACGTCCCGTGGTCGACGTCGAGCAGGACGCCCTGGGCCCCCTCGAACATGACGTTCTTCTTCGCGCGGATCGCGTCGTGCACGAAGCGCGAGGCGTCGCGGATGAACGGGCGCAGCTCGGCGCCGTAGGCCAGGTACTTGTCGGCGATCTCGGCGGCGTCGGGGCGCTTGCCGCCGAGGCGCTCGAGCGTCGGCCCCGCCTCGGCGAGCGTGCGGGCGAGGAGCTCGCGGAAGCGCTGGGGCCGCAGCAGATCGCCCACGCGGATGCCCGTGCGCGCCGCCTTGCTCTCGTAGGTCGGGCCGATCCCGCGCTTGGTCGTGCCGATCTTGCCCGGGCCCTCCTCGCGCAGCCGGTCGATCTCCTTGTGGTACGGCATCGTGAGGTGCGCGCGCTCGGCGACGACCAGGTCGGCGTCGGCGGCGAGGAAGCCGTGCCCGCGGAAGGTGCGGATCTCGTCGATCAGCACCGCCGGATCGACGACCATGCCCTCGCCGAGCACGCAGGTCAGGCCCGCGCGCAGGATGCCCGACGGGATGAGGTGCGTGACGTACTTCTGGCCGTCGACGACGAGCGTGTGGCCCGCGTTGGCCCCCCCGGCCCAGCGCACGACGACCTGCGCCTTCTCCGTGAGCAGATCGACGATCTTGCCCTTCCCTTCGTCTCCCCACTGCGCTCCGACGACGATGACGACGGCCATTCCGCTCTATTTCCTTCCGTTCTTGGTTTTGCTGCCGGCGCGCGCGCCCGCGTGGCGGCCGGCGCGCGCGCCGGCGTGGACGACCTCGGCGAAGCCCCAG
>DASZWW010000264.1:0-10216 GCA_035546175.1 Polyangia bacterium | reverse complement strand
CAGGCCGTCCGCCGCCGGCCCATCGGGTCTGCACCCGGCGGCGGCGCCCGCGAGCGCGCCGCCGGCCAAGCTCGCCGCGCCCGATCGCGTCCCACCCGAGCGGAGCCTGGGGGACCGCGGCGCCGCCGATCGCCCGCGCGCGGCCGCGCCGACGCACCCCCACGTTCGCGCCGAGCACCGCGCGCCCACATCGGCGAAGGGCGCGGCCGCGAGCTCGGACTCCGCGAAGCGTGGAGTGCTCCCGTCCGGCTCGCGCGAGGCCTATCCAGATCAGTGACCTGACGCGGTTCCGGGGTATTCTCGGCCCGTAAAGTGCGGGCATTCGTTCGGCAGTCGGCGATGGTCATCCTCGTGGGCCTCGCCGCGCCGGGACCATCGGCGGCCGCGCAGCCCGACGACGCGACGTCGCAGGCGCGGTCGCACTACGAGATGGGCCTCAAGCTCTTCGACGCGCGCGAGCACGAGCAGGCGCTCATCGAGTTCCAGACCGCCAACGAGCTCAAGCCGCGTCCGGCCGCGCTCTTCATGATGGCTCAGTGCGAGTACCTGCTCGGCCGGTTGAAGGACGCGCGCGCGCACTACCAGCGCTACGCGACCGAGAACCCCGACGGCGAGTTCGTCGAGCTCGCGAAGGACCGCGTCCAGAGCATCGACAAGCGCCCGAGCACGTTCGTCATCAACACCGTCCCCGACGGCGTCACCGTGCGCATCCGCTCGCAGGGCTCGGCCGGCGCGCCCGTCACGACGGACATCGCCGGGCAGGCGCCCAACAACTTCCAGGTTCCGCGTGGGCGCTACCGCATCGACGTCACGAAGGAGAACTTCCAGGGCCAGACGCGCATCGTCGACGTCGACATCGCCGAGACGAAGCCCCTCTTCTTCAAGCTCGAACCCATCCCCGCGCGCCTCGAGATCGCGACGCTGCCGCCGTCCGCGACGCTGTACGTGAACGGCAACCGCGCGCGCAACCCGTACCACCAGGAGATCGCCCCCGGCCACGTCGAGGTCTTCGCCGAGGCCCCCGACCACGACAGCAAGACCGTCGACTTCACCCTCTCGCCCGGCGAGCAGAAGCGCCTGCTCGGCCCCGACTCGTTGCGCCTCTCGTACGCGCAGCGCTCGGGTCGCCCCGAGCTCATCGTCACGTCGAGCGTCATGGGCGCGCTCATCGGCGCCGGCGCCGTCGCCGCGGCCATCGGCCAGAACCTCGAGAGCCCCGACGTCGCCTCGGTGCTCCTCGTGACGGGCGGCGGCATCTCGGGCGCCATCGCCGGCGCGCTCATCGCGACGCCGCTCGTGCGTTACATCCCCGACAACCGCGCCCTCTACATCATGGGCGACATGTGGATCGGCGCCGTCGAGGGCTTCTCGGTGGGAGTGATCTGGGAGCAGGTGCACGCGTACAAGAACAAGGTCGTCGAGACGCCCGAGACCCTTTGCACGGGGCCGCACCCCTGCCGACCGACCCTCGGCGTGCAGCTGAGGGGCGGCTTCGTCGGCAGCCTCCCGGGGCTCGCGCTCGGCCTCACGACGGGCGTTCTCACGGCCGACCACGCGCCGACTTACGGCAGGGCGACCTTGATTCAAAGCGCCGCGCTGGGCGGCTTCCTCACGGGCGCTCTGGTGCAGCTGACGTTCAAGTGGCAGCCCTACGGTGAGGGCTGGCAGCAGTCCATTCGCGACGTTCAGACGACGAGCAACATCGACATGCCTCAGGGATCGCGCAAGTGTCTGATGCCGGTGCTCGTGATGGGCACGAGCGATACTTACGGCTGGAGGTGCTCCTTCTCCGATACGAGCGTCCTCGACCTCATGCCGGGCGCGCTCATCGGGTTGAACGTCGGCCTCGCCGCGGGCTTGCTCGGCGCGTACCTGCCGGACCAGACCAAGTACGGTCCGTCGTGGAAGCGCGTGCTCCTCATCGACCTCGCGGTCGGCGCCGGCATGGTCGCGGGCGGCGTGGCGGGCTGTGTCGCGAACACCGACGACTGTCTCACTCACAACCCGAGCCCCACGGCTCGCGCGATCTCGGCGGGCTCGGCGCTCGCGGGCGGCGTGCTCGGCTTCGCGGGTGGGTGGCTGCTCACGCGGCACGTCGACGACGAGGGGAGGTCGAGCGCGGTCGCGTCGACGCTTCAGCTCCTGCCGACGCCGATGCCGGGCAGCAGCATTCCAGGGCTGACGGCGATGGCCGCGTTCTAGGTACCTGGCGCCGACGACGGGTTGAGCCGGCGGTCAGACCTCGAGGCCCAGCGCGCGCAGCTCGGCCTCGAGCGCGGCGAGCTCACGCTCGACGCCCGCGGGCGCCGGGCCGCCCGTGACCGTGCGCGCCGCGACGGCGCGCGCCGGGTCCAGCGCCTCGAGCACCTTGGGCGTGAGCGCGCCGTCGACGTCGGCGAGATCGGCGGCGCCGAGCGCGCGGAGCGAGACCTTGCGCTCCTCGGCGCGGCGCACGAGCTTGCCGACGACCTCGTGAGCCGTTCGGAAGGGCATGCCCCCGCGCACGAGCTCCTCGGCGAGGTCGGTCGCGCCGAGCGCGGGGTCGTCGGCCGCGGCCCGCATGCGCTCGGTGTCGAACTCGAGGCCCTCGATGAGCCCCGGCATGACGGCGAGCACCTGGCGCGCCGTCTCGACGGCGTCGTAGAACGGCTCCTGCGTCTCCTGCAGGTCCTTGTTGTAGGCGAGCGTGAGGCCCTTGCTCACGGTGAGCAGCGCCACCAGGTCGCCCACGACGCGCGCCGGCTTGGCGCGCAGGAGCTCGGCGATGTCGGGGTTGCGCTTCTGCGGCATGAGCGAGCTGCCCGAGCAGTAGCCCTCACCGAGGCGCACGAACCCGAACTCGGTCGTCGACCACAGCACGAGCTCCTCGCCGAGGCGCGAGGCGTGGACGCCGAGCAGCGCGCACGCGAAGGTGATCTCGGCGGCGAAGTCGCGGTCGGAGACGGCGTCGAGGCTGTTGTGCGTCGGGCCCTCGAAGTCGAGGCTCTTCGCCGTGTGCGCGCGGTCGATGGGCAGACCGGTGGCGGCGAGGGCGCCCGAGCCGAGCGGGGACTGCCCGGCGCGCGTGGCGGCGTCGAGCAGGCGGCCCCGATCGCGACGCAGCATCTCGGCGTAGGCCAGCAGGTGATGCCCGAGCGTCACGACCTGCGCCCGCTGCAGGTGCGTGTACCCCGGCAGGAGCGTGCTCGCGTGCTCGCGCGCGCGTCGCGCCAGCGCCAGACGCGTGCGGTCGATGGCCGCCACGAGCTCGACGGCGCAGCGCCGGGCGTAGAGCCGCAGGTCGGTCGCGACCTGGTCGTTGCGGCTGCGCGCCGTGTGCAGGCGGCGCGCCGGCTCGCCCACGAGCTCGATGAGCCGAGCCTCGACGTTCATGTGCACGTCCTCGAGCGCCGGGTCCATCTTGCGCTCGCCGCGCTCGAGCTCGCCGGCCACCTGATCGAGACCCTTCGCGATCGCCTCGGCGTCGGCGGCGCTGATGAGCCCGACCGAGGCGAGCATCCGCGCGTGGGCCTGGCTGCCGCGCACGTCGTCGCGCAGCAAGCGGCGGTCGAAGTCGATCGACGCGTTCAGCGCGGCCGCGGCCGGATCCATCGCGCCCGCGAAGCGCGCACCGCGTCCACCGCTCGGCTTGGTCGACATGCGCGGTCTTCTACCACCGGTCGGCCGCGCGCCGGCGCCCAATGTGCCGGCGCGTCGCTCGACAAGAACGTGGCGCGCCGACCGTCAGCGGTTCTTCAAGAAGAAGTTACACGCCGAAACGTGCGTTCCCGCGTCGAGCACGCTACTCTGATGCGTAAGGGCGCCCGCGACCGGCTGGCCCCAAAAGGAGGACAAGAACGCATGAGTAAACGCACCCACCTGAACGGTACGATCACTCACCGCACTCTTCCCCGCTTCGGCGCCAAGGAGGCCGAGCGGAGCTAGGCCCTCCGGAGCCTTCGCGGGCTCCATCCGACTGACAGGGTTTTCGAGCTCGTAGCACCCGAAACCGGCCCAGCGGCGAAAGCTCGCGCCAAACGGCCATAAATCGGGCGGCGCCTCGAGGCGCTAGCTCAGACCAGCCCAGTAGCTGACTCCCAAACCAAAACGCGCCGGTGAGACCACGAGTCTCCCGGCGCGTTTCCTAATCTGCGGGACGCGGCCCGAGGCGGCGCGGGGCGATGCCTCGTGGTGCAATCGAGGAGGAGCTACGAGGCGCGCTTGACGCGCAGCCCGTTCACTTCGTCCAGGAACTTGGCGGTGGTCTCGATGCCGTTCTCGAGCGACTCGACGACCAGGTTGAGCAGCCCCTCGTTCTCGAAGCGCAGCACCTCGTAGTAGCGCTGCCGCTCGATCGAGTGGATGACCGCCGGCAGGTAGCCGTGGCGAATCAGGATGTAGTTCATGAGGAGCCGCGCCACCTTCCCGGAGTTCTTCGTCCACGGGTAGATGTTGAGCAGCTTGAAGTGCGCCTTCGTCGCGCGCTTGATGGGGTGAAGCTCCTGGAACTCCTCGGATTTCAACCACTCGTCGAGCTTCCGCATCTTGTACGAGATCTTCTCGGGCGCCGCGATCTCGTGATAGTAGAGCCGGTGCAGCGGGTTCTCGCGCCGGTACGGGTAGGCCTTGGCGGCCGCCTCGGGCGTCAGCAGCGCGTAAAGCTTGCGCACGAGCTCGATGTCGATCGGCGTCGGCTTCTTCGACGTGTTGGCGTCGCGCACGAAGTCGACCGCGAGCTTGTGATTCCGGACCTCTTCGTACATCGGGATCAGCGTGACGTCGCTGATGATGCGCGAGTCGATCGCGGCCTTGAGCTCCGAGTAGGAGAGCACGACGCCCTCGAGCGCGTTGTCGTGGAAGATCCACGAAACGTCGAGGCGATCCTGGTACGTCTTGCGGATGTTCTCGGGAAAGCTGCTCTGCTTTCCGCGCAGGCCTTCCATCTTGGCGTCGAGCTCGAAGAACTTGGCGTCCATCCCCATCTCCTACGTTAGTCCTTCCTTAGATCCGGTTTTGATCCGGAGCGAGAGACTGGTCGATTCAGCTCCGAGACCCGACGAATCGTAGCCGCGTAGAACCCAGTGGTCAAGCGGGGTTAGCTCGCTTTGTCGCCGCTTCGGTGCCTGTGGGAAACCGGGATGTTGCTCCTAGGTTTCGAGAGGTCATGGGCCTCACGTGCAGTCGCTCCTCTGGTGGCGCGAGCGGTCGGGCCGCTCGGCGCGGCTTCCAGGCCAGATGGGCAGGGAATCATTTGGGATTTACATCGGGCCAAAACTTGACTCGACTGGCTACTGGGCAAAAATGACGGGCCATGGCTCGCTCGGTGCTCCGCGGCCCTTGTCTCGTCGCGTCGAGCCGCGCGGTTGACGGAATCCGGCGTCTCTCCCCGGAGGCCGCGTGAGCGAAGGCGTCGAGCTCGGTCCCGAGAGGGAGGCTCGGCTCCACGAGCCCGTCCTGCTGGCCGAGGTCGTGAGCTGGCTCCAGCCGCGACCCGGTGGGTCGTTCTGCGACGCGACGGTGGGGATGGGCGGGCACGCTCGGGCGATCCTCGAGCGCACGGCGCCGGACGGCCGCCTCGTCGGCATCGATCGCGACCTCAATGCGCTCGCGGAGGCGAAGGTCGCTCTCGAGCGCTTCGGCGAACGGGTGACGCTCGTCCATGCGCCGTTCGCGCGCGCGCGCGCCGTGCTCGAAGAGCTGGGCGTCGTGCCCGTCGACGGCTTCCTGGTCGATCTCGGGGTCTCCTCGCCGCAGCTCGATCGGCCCGAGCGCGGGTTCTCGTTCCGCTCGGCGGGGCCCCTCGACATGCGCATGGACCAAAGCACGGGCGAGACGCTCGGCGACTTCCTGCGGCGCGTGGACGAGGCCGAGCTCGAGCACGTCATCCGCGAGTACGGCGAGGAGCGGTTCGCGCGGCGGATCGCGCGCTCCATCGTCGAGGCGCGAGACGGCGCGGGCCTGGGCACGACCGCGGAGCTCGCCGCCGTGGTTGCACGCGCCATGCCGAGGCACGAGCGGCACAAGAACCCCGCCACGCGGACCTTCCAGGCGCTGCGCATCGCCCTCAATGACGAGCTCGGACAGCTCGCCGCCTTCCTCGACGGCGTGACCGACTGCCTCAAGCCGGGCGGACGCCTCTGCGTGATCGCGTTCCACTCGCTCGAGGACCGCATCGTGAAGCGGCGGCTGCGCGCCCTCGCGGGGCGCGACGGCGGCGGGCCGGCGCGCCTGCGCTTGCTCACCAAGCACGTCGTCGTCGCGGACGACGCGGAGCGGGAGCGCAACCCGCGCGCCCGCTCGGCCAAGCTGCGCGCCGCGGAGAGGCTCTGATGCCGGCGAGGATCGAGCCGGTCGGTCGTGCGGGGCAGGCCGTCGCGGCGGCCGTCCGCGCGGAGCTGGGGAGCCGCCGGGGCATCGGCGTGGGGGCGTTCGTCCTGGCGCTCGTCACGGCGGGGGCCCTGGCGCACGTCGGCGTGCGCATGAAGGGCATCGAGGTCGCGTACGAGCTCGGGCACGAGCGGCGCATCAACACGCAGCTCGAGGAGGAGCGGCGGCGCCTCAACATCGAGATCGGGATGCTCAAGGACCCGGTGCGCGTCGTGAGCATCGCGCGCGACAAGCTGAAGATGGGCCCGCCGGCGCCGACGGACATCGTGCGGCTCGCGCCGGGCCAGCTGCTCGGGGCCCGGCCGGAGGCGCCGGCCGCGCCGGCCAGGCGCGCGCCTGCCGCCAGGCCCGTGAAGGCTCGAGGGAGCGGCCCTGGACGCGCCGCCGCGCCGGCCGCGAGCAAGGGCTCGGCCGCCGAGGCGCCCGCCGATTCGCCGAGCGCGACGTCCGCCGGCGCGCCGGCCGCTGCCGGTGGGACGCAGGAGGGCGACGAGTGACGTTCCCCGGGCGGTGGACGCGGGCGCGCATCGTCGTGTGCGGCGTCGTGCTGGTCGCGCTGTTCGCGGCCGTGGGCAAGCGGGCCTTCAACTTGCAAGTTCGCGAGGCGGAGCGCCTGCGAGCCATGGCCGAGGAACAGTATCTGCGCGAGGTCGAGCTGCCGCCGCGGCGCGGGCGCATCCTCGATCGCAACGGCGCCGAGCTCGCCTCGACGGCCGACGTCGATTCGATATATTGCAACCCGCGCCGGCTCCCCGACCCCGCGGACGCCGCGCGGCGGCTCGCCAAGGCGCTGGGGCTCGACCGGCGGGAGCTCGAGAAGAAGCTCGAGCAGCGGCGCTTCTTCGCGTGGGTCAAGCGCAAGGTCACGCCGGACGAGGCGGCGGCCGTCAGGGCGCTCGCGCTGCCGGGCGTGGCGTTCGTGCGTGAGCCGCGGCGCTTCTACCCGAACCGCTCGCTCGCGGCGACGGTCATGGGCCTCTCGGGCGCCGACGGGCGCGGCCTCGACGGCGTGGAGCTCGCGCTCGACAAGCAGCTCACGGGGACGACGTCGTCGGTCGTCGGGATCCGGGACGCGCTCGGACGGGACCTCGTGGTCGACGGCACGCCCGACGGGCCGACGGGCGTGGGCAGCGACGTCGTCCTCACGATCGATCGTTACCTCACGTTCGTCACCGAGCGCGCCATTGCCGACGGACAGGCGCGGACCCACGCCAAGGACGTCGTCGCCGTCGTCATGGACCCGCGCACGGGCGAGCTCCTGGCGATGGCCTCGGTGCCCACGTTCAACCCCAACGACCCGGGCGAGGCGTCGGGCGCGCGCGACCGCGCCATCACGGACACGTACGAGCCGGGCTCGACGATGAAGACGTTCACGATCGCCTCGGCGCTCGACGCCGGCGTCGTGCGCGCCGAGGACCGCATCGACTGCCTGCAGGGCAAGATGATGGTGGGCAAGTACTCGATCCACGACACGCACCCGCACGGCGTGATCACGGTGGCCGAGGTCTTCAAGTTCTCGAGCAACATCGGCGCGACCAAGATCGCGCGCAAGCTCGGGCGGGAGGGGCTCGCCGATGCCCTCGGGCGCTTCGGGTTCGGGCACCCGACGGGCGTCGGGCTGCCGGGCGAGCGCTCGGGCGTCATCCGGCCCGTCGACAAGTGGGGCGACATCGGGTTCGCGAACGTGTCGTTCGGCCAGGGGCTCACCGTGACGCCCCTGCAGATGGTGACGGGCGTGAGCGCCATCGCCGCGGGCGGCGTGTACCACGCGCCGCGCGTCGTCTCGCGCGTCGTGCAGCCGGACGGCACGGTCGAGACGCTGGCGGCGCCCGCGGCTCCGGAGCGGCGCGTGATGTCGGAGGAGGCGGCGCGTACCATGCTCGGCATCATGCGCGGCGTGACCGAGGAGGGCGGCACGGCGAAGCAGGCGGCCATCGACGGCTACGTCGTGGGCGGCAAGACCGGCACGGCGCAGAAGGTCGCCAACGGCCACTACGATCCCAACAAGTGGGTCTCGTCGTTCGTGGGCGTCGTGCCCATCGAGGCGCCGCGCCTCGCGATCATCGTCGTCGTCGACGAGCCGCAGGGCGGGCACCTGGGCGGCGCCGTCGCGGCGCCCATCTTCAAGGAGATCGCCGAGCAGGCGCTGCGCTACCTGCACGTGCCGCCGTCGCAGGAGCCGGCGGTCGCGGCGAAGGCCACCAAGGCGCCGCTCAAGGGGGCGGCGGCCGACGCGGACGATGCGCCCTCGGTCGAGGCGCCGCCCACCGAGCTGCCGGTGTACGCCGACGCCGACGGGCCGGGCGACGATCCGGAGCTCGCCGAGCAGTGGAACGCCGTCGCGGGCGCGGAAGGCGGGCGGGGCGGCGCGCCGGCGCCGGCGCCCACGGCGATCCCCAACTTCGCGGGCATGACGGTGGGCGAGGCCATCCGCGCGGCGCACAAGAGCGGCGTCGAGCTGGCCTTCGACGACGCGACGGGCACGGCGTCGGGCGTCGTCCTCGCGCAGAACCCGGGACCGGGGCCGTCGTCGCGCGGCGCGCTCTGCCGCGTGGCGCTCGGGCGCCGCGAATGAGCGTCACGCTCACGGCGCTCCTGCGCGGCGTCGAGTGCGTCATCGCCTACGGCGATGCGGACATGACGCTCGCCGTGAACGAGGTTCGCGACGACTCGCGGCTCGTCGAGCCGGGCGACATGTTCGTGGCTGCGCCAGGGCCGCTGCAGGACGGCGCGAAGTTCATCGGTGACGCGGCGACGCGCGGTGCGAAGGTCGTCGTCACCGAGGGCTCCCTCAGCCAGACGTTCCCGGGGGTGATCGTCAAGGTGCCGAACGCGCGGCACGCGCTCGGCCTCATCGCCGCCAACCGCTTCGGCGCGGCGGACAAGATGCCGCTCTATGGGATCACCGGCACGAATGGCAAGACGACGACGACGTACCTCGTCGACGGGATCCTGCGCGCGGCGGGCCGCGTCCCGGGCGTCATCGGGACCGTGGCGTATCGCTCGGCGGCGCCGGGCTTCAAGACAATCGAGGCGACCAACACGACGCCGGGAGCGCTCCTGATCCAATCGGTGTTCGCGGGGATGCACGCCGCAGGCACGCCCGACGTCGTGCTCGAGGCGACGTCGCAGGCGATCGCGCAGGGGCGCCTCGATGGGTGCACGTTCCGCGTGGCCGCGCTGACGAACGTCACTCAGGACCACCTCGACTACCACGGCACGATGGACGACTACTTCGACGCCAAGGCGATCCTGTTCGAGCGCATGCTCGATCCGCAGCACGGCGTGGGCGTCGTGTTCGTCGACAAGGAAGACGGCCTGCGCATGCGCGCCCGTTGCCCCCGGCCAACGCTGGGGGTCGCCACGCGCGCGGGAACGTCCGCGGACGTCGTCGCGGAGCGCGTCGTCACCGACGTGGACGGAACGCGCGCGACCTTCGCGACGCCGAAGGGAAGGATCGAGATCGCGTCGCCTCTCGTGGGCGACTTCAACCTCGAGAACCTCGCCATCGCCGTGGGGATGGGCATCGCGGCCGACCTGCCCGCCGACGCCATCGCCCGCGGTCTTTCGAACAACGGCGGCGCACCCGGGCGTCTCGAGCGCGTTGCGAACCTTCGCGGCGTTCTGTGCGTCGTCGACTACTCACACACGCCGGACGCGCTCGAGCGTGCCATCGCGGCGGTGCGGCCGTACGCGCGCGGCAAGCTCATCGTCGTCTTCGGATGTGGTGGCGATCGCGACCGCGGCAAGCGGCCGATCATGGGCAAGGTCGCGGCGACGGGGGCCGATCTTTCGATCGTCACCTCGGACAACCCGCGCACAGAGGACCCGGATTCGTTCATCGACATGA
>DASZWW010000263.1:0-5653 GCA_035546175.1 Polyangia bacterium | reverse complement strand
CGGCGGCGGCGCGAACGGCGCCGCGGGCGCGACCGCCGACGGCGGGGCGGGCCACGCGGGCGGCGCCGGCGCGGGCGCCGACGCCTCGGCCGATCAAGGCCCGCCGGCGATCGATCCCGGCACGATGGGCGACGGGGACTTCATGATCGGCCCCAACTACGCCAACGCGCCCGAGGAGACGGCGAACCCGAACGTGCCGCACGGCAAGCTCGACATGTTCACGATGAAGTCGAGCGACAGCAAGATCTACCCGGGCCTCACGGGGCCATACACGCGCCCCGTCTGGGTCTACGTCCCCGCGCAGTACGTCCCCGGCACGCCCGCGCCGTTCATCGTCGTGCAGGACGGCGACAACTACATCCTGCGCCTGCCCAACATCCTCGACAGCATGATCGCCGCCAAGCGCGTGCCCGTCATGATCGCCATCATGGCGAACTCGGGCGGCGGGAACAGCAAGGGCAGCGAGCGCGGCCTCGAGTACGACACCGTCTCCGACAAGTTCGTCACCTGGGTGGAGACGGAGCTCCTGCCCAAGGTCACGGCGACGTACAACGTGACGCTCACGACCGATCCCAACGGGCGCGCCACGCTGGGCGGCAGCTCGGGCGGCGCGGCGGCGTTCACGATGGGCTGGTTCCGCCCCGACCTCTACCGCCGCATCCTCACGTACTCGGGCACCTTCGTGAACCAGGAGTCGCCCACCGATCCCATGTACCCGCACGGGGCGTGGGAGTACCACGAGCACCTCATCGCCGACGCCGATCCGAAGCCCCTGCGCGTCTACCTCGAGTGCGGGCAGAACGACTACAACGCCAACGATCCCGAGACCACGTACGAGAACTTCAAGATGGCCAACATGCGCATGGCCGCCGCGCTCAAGGCCAAGGGCTACCACTACCACTTCGACTACGCGCTCGGCGCGCAGCACGACGACGCGCACGTGATCGACCAGACGCTGCCCGGCGTGCTCGAGTGGCTCTGGGCCGGCTACCCCAGGTAGCGCGCGCCAACCGCCACGCGCACCCGCCAACCTGGTTTCCGTCGCAGCGCCGCGCCGGCGCGTCCGGACTGCGGACGCGCGCGGCGATCCTCCACGGGCGGCTGGCCCTCGTCTTGCTGAGCTCGCAGGCAGGAGGATCGAGATGAAGACGGGTCGACGGGAGCTGGCGCGCCGGGTGCGGCGCATCGCGCGGTGGGCCGTGCTCGGGGGCGCGCTCGCGGCGGCCTGGGCCTGCCAGGACAACCGGCTCGTCGAGCCGATCTCTACGCCGTCCACCGGGGACCACGAGCTCTACCAGGCGGACGTCAACGTCGACCTCGACATCCTCTTCATGATCGACGACTCCTCGTCGATGACGCCGCTGCAGGGCAAGCTGACGGCGAACTTCCCCGAGTTCATGAGGGTGCTCGAGTCGCTGCCCCGCGGCCTGCCCAACGTGCACATCGGCGTCGTCTCCTCGTCGATGGGCGCCGGACGCAACCCGTCGATCGAGCACTGCCCGCTCGGCGGCGACGGCGGCGTCTTCCGCTCCGCCCCCGTGGGCGCGACGTGCGCGACCGGCCGGCTCGACCCGGGGCAGCACTACATCTCGAACGTCCATGGCCTCACGAACTACACGGGGACGCTCGAGGACGTCTTCGGGTGCGTCGCCGCCCTCGGCGACGGCGGCTGCGGCTTCGAGCACCAGTTCGCCTCGGTGCTCCGCGCCCTCGGCGCCGACGGCGCCCCGCCGCCCGCCGAGAACGCCGGCTTCCTGCGGCCCGGCGCCTATCTGCTCGTCGTCCTCATCACGAACGAGGACGACTGCTCGGCGCCGCCCGACTCGGCCCTCTTCGACTCGTCGTCGGCGCTCGTCTCCGACCCGCTCGGGCCTCTGCAGTCCTACCGCTGCAACGAGTTCGGGCACCTCTGCGGCGGCCGACCGCCCCCGCGCACGCCCTCCGGTCCGACCGACCTCACGGGCACGTGCACGTCGGCCGAGGACGGGCGGCTGCTGCGCGTGGCCGACGTGGCCGCCGCCCTCAAGCGCCTCAAGAGCGACCCCGACAAGGTGATGGTGGCCGCGGTCGCGGGTCCGAAGGATCCGTACGTCGTCGACACGGTCCCGCCCGAGCTCCCGGACGTCGCGCCCTGGCCCGTCGTCGACCACTCGTGCACGACGGCGGAGCCCGACGGCTCGGTGACCTACGGCGACCCGTCGGTGCGCATCGCGGAGTGGGTCGAGGCCTTCGGGGGGAACGGCGTCTTCACGACGATCTGCGCGGACAGCTTCAAGCCGGCGCTGACCGAGATCGCCGAGGAGGCCCGCGTGCACCTCGACCCCGGCTGCATGTCGGCCCCCGTGCTCGACGCCGACGGCGACCCGTGGACGGGCGCGACGCCGGCCGACTGTTCGGTCGTCGACCACGCCTCGAGCGCGTCGGGCGCCCCCGTCGACATGGTCCTCCCGGAGTGCGCGCCGGGCCAGACCGCGGGCCCGACGCCGTGCTGGTTCCTCGTGGCCTCGCCCGCGGGCTGCGCGCCCGGCGAGACCCTCGTGCAGTTCAACCGCCCCGGCGGCTCCACGTACGAGGACCTCGTGACGAGCGTCGAGTGCTCGGTCCTCGCCTGCCCGCCAAAGGGCACGCCCGACCCGCCGCCCGGGTGCTCGCGCTGAAACGCCGGCCTGCCTGCGGTATCGTCCGCTCGTGCCACTCGAGCCCACGACGCCCGACGCGCCCAACGCCGATCAGGCCGCCCTCTGGAGCGAGCTCTTCGTCGAGCGCTGGAAGCGCTTCCGGCCGATCGTGACGGCCGGCGCGGCGGCCCACAGCGACGTCGCGCTGCGCCGCCACCCGCCCGCCCCCGGCGCGCGCGTCCTCGACGTCGGCTGCGGCTTCGGCGAGACGAGCCTCGCCCTCGGGCGGGCCGTCGGGCCGGGCGGCGCCGTCCTCGGCGTCGATCTCTCCGAGCCCTTCCTGGCCGTGGCGCGCCAGGAGGCCCGCGACGCCGCGCTCGCCCACGTCACGTTCCGCCGCGCCGACGCCCAGACGGAGCCCTTCGCGCCCGAGCACGATCTCGTGTTCTCGCGCTTCGGCGTGATGTTCTTCCAGGATCCGGTGGCGGCGTTCGCGAACCTGCGCGGCGCGCTGCGGCCCGGGGGGCGGCTGCTCGCGATCGTCTGGCGTCGCCTCGACGAGAACGAGTGGGCGGCCCTGCCCCGCAAGATCGCCCTCGCGCACCTGCCGCCGCCGCCCGACGCGCCGGCCGCGCCGCGCCCCTGGCCGGCGCCGGGCCCGTTCTCGCTGTCGAAGCCCGACGTGACGCGCGCGCTCTTGAAGGCCGCGGGCTGGACGGCGATCGAGCTCGAGCCCATCGACACCGAGATGACGGTCGGCCAGACGATCGAAGAGGCGCTCGCCTACCAGCTCGCCATGGGCCCCGCGGGCGAGATCATGCGCGAGGCCAAGGAGCTCGCGGCGGCGAAGCGCCCGGCCATCGAGCAAGAGCTGGCGAAGGCGCTCCGCCCGCACGCCACGCCCCGCGGCGTGCGCCTCCACGCGGCGAGCTGGTGCCTCACGGCGAGCCCCTGATGCTCTTCCGCCAGCTCTTCGACCAGGTGTCGAGCACGTACACCTACCTCGTCGCCGACGAGCGCACGCGCGAGGCGGTGCTGATCGACTGCGTCTTCGAGCAGCACGGGCGCGACGCCGCCCTCCTCCGCGAGCTCGGCCTCACGCTGCTCGCCACGCTCGACACGCACTGCCACGCCGACCACGTCACGGGAGCCTGGCTCATGAAGGCGGAGCTCGGCAGCCGCATCGGCCTCTGCTCGGCCTACGGCGCCACGAACGTCGACCTGCCGCTCGAGGACGGCGCGCTCGTCCGCTTCGGCGCCGAGCAGCTCGAGGCGCGCGCCACGCCCGGACACACGGCGGGCTGTCTCTCGTTCGTCACGGCCGATCACCGGATGGTCTTCACGGGCGACGCCCTCCTCGTGCGCGGCGCGGGCCGCACGGACTTCCAGGGCGGCGACGCGAGCCGCCTCTACCGCTCGATCCGCGAGCGGCTCTTCTCGCTCCCCGACGACTGCGTCGTCTGGCCGGCGCACGACTACGACGGCCGCACCTCGAGCACGATCGGCGAGGAGCGCGCCTTCAACCCGCGCATCGGCGGCGGCGCGCGCGAGGAGGACTTCGTCGGCTACATGCGCAACCTCGGCCTGCCCCACCCGAAGCTGCTGGCCGCCGCCGTCCCCGCCAACATGCGCGCCGGCGAGCCCGCGCACGGCGCCGCGACGGGCGCCCCGACCTGGGGCCCCGTCGTGCGCACCTACGCCGGCGTCCTCGAGATCGCGCCCGAGTGGGTGGCGCGGCACCGCGGCGAGGTCCACGTGCTCGACGTCCGCAGCCCCGTGGAGTTCGGCGGGGAGCTCGGCCACCTCTCCGGCGCCCAGCTCATCCCCCTCGACGACCTGCGCGCGCGCGTCGCCGAGGTGCCCACGGGCCAGCCCGTCGTGGTCGTCTGCCAGACCGGCCGCCGCGCCGCCATGGGCACCGTCATCCTCGCCCAGGCCGGCGTGGCGCGCGTCGCCAACCTGGCGGGCGGGATGGTGCGCTGGCGCGACCTCGGGCTGCCGAGCTGACGCGGCGGCCGTCGAGCGCGTCCGGATGCAGGACGGCCGGCTTGACGCTCGCGCTCCTGCGCCTCCATGATGACGCTTTGATGAAGCCTCGCCGTGTGGGCCTCGCGACGCGCGCCGTCGCCGGGGCGGTCCTGCTGTCGCTCGCGTCCTGCGCGAGCACGACGATCATCCAGAGCCAGCCCCCGGGCGCGCGCCTCTACCTCAATGGCGAGCCGGTCGGCGTCACGCCCTACACGATGACGGACACGAAGATCGTCGGCTCGACGACGACGGTGCGCCTCGAGTACCCCGGCTACGAGCCCACGACGGGCGCCATCACGCGCAACGAGGAGCTCGACGTCGGGGCCCTCATCGGCGGCCTCTTCCTCCTCTTCCCGTTCCTGTGGATCGAGGGCTACCGTCCCTGGCACGTCTTCGAGCTTCGCCCGGCCGGCTACTCCGGCTACCCGCAGGGGGGCTACCCGCCCGCCGGCTATCCGCCCACGGGTTACCCCCAGCCCTACGATCCCTACAACCCGCCGCAGGGCGCGCCGCCTGCGCCGCAGCCGGGCGCGGGCTACCCGCCTCCGCCCGCGCCGCCTGCCGCTCCGCCCCCCTGAGCGAGCGGTCGCCTGCGTCTCGTCCCGGCCGTGGCGGCGAGCGCCACCATCGCGATCGCGGCGTGCGCGAGCGCCCCGCCGCGCGCGGCGGCGTGGCCTGGCTCCTCCGAGCATTGCGCCGCTCGCGTTTCATCAATCGCCGCGCGCGAGGGGCCGTGACGAGGAGGGCGCGCGCGCGATAAAGTGCGCGGGCGAATTTTCCACCCTCGCCAGGAGGTCCCTCCGCATGTCGTCGAACAGCGCCCTCGCCCGTCGCGTCGCCCGCGCCCTCTCACCGCTGGCGCTCGTCGTCACCCTCGCCTGCACGTTCGCCGCGTGCGGCGGGAGCAGCAAGAAAGCAGGGGCCGGCGGCGCGGGCGGTCACGGCGGCGTGGGCGGTCAGTCGGGCGGCGGCGGGCCGGCCGGCGCGGACGGCGGCGCGGGAATGGA
>DASZWW010000262.1:0-3245 GCA_035546175.1 Polyangia bacterium | reverse complement strand
GGGCGGCGGCGCGGGGGCGGGCGGGTGCGACACGGCGGCCGGCGGCGGCTCACGGCGCTCGCAGGCCGGCGCGAGCGCCGCGCACGCGAGGCTCGTCGCTAGGGAGATCCGGAACGCGCGCGCGATCATGCTCGAGGCCGGTCAGGGAGCGTCGAGCGTCTCCCTGACCTTGCCGAGCAGCGTATCGGGCGTGATGGGCTTCGGCAAGAACGCGATGTTGGGATCGACCGTGCCGCCCTGGACGATGCCGTCGTCCGTGTAGCCGGACATGTAGAGGACGCGCATGCGCGGCCGCTCGACGCCGAGGCGGCGCGCCAGCTCCTGGCCTCCGATGTGGGGCATGACGACGTCCGTGACGAGCAGGTGGATCGGCCCCGCGTGCCGCTGCGACACCTTGATGGCCTCGGCCGCGTTGGGCGCCTCGAAGACCGTGTACCCGGCGCCGCGCAGGATGTCGCGGGCGAGCACGCGCAGCTGGCCCTCGTCCTCGACGAGGAGCACCGTCTCCGAGCCCCGCTTCGCGACGGGCTGCCGCGGCTCGCGCGCGGGCGGCGGCGGCGTGCGCGCCTCCGTCGTGCGCGGCAGGAACACCCGGAACGAGGCGCCCTCGTCCGGCGTGCTCTCGACGGTGACGTGCCCGCCCGATTGCTGCACGATGCCGAGGACCGTCGAGAGGCCGAGCCCCGTGCCCTTGCCGCGCGGCTTGGTCGTGAAGAACGGCTCGAAGATGCGCGCCCGCGTCTCCTCGTCGAGGCCGACGCCCGTGTCGCTCACCGTGAGGCAGACGTGCGGCCCCGGCCTCGCGCCCACCTGGCCGCGCACGTGCGCCTCGTCGAGCACGACGTCGGCCGTCTCGATCCAGAGCTGCCCGCCCTCGGGCATGGCGTCGCGCGCGTTGACGACGAGGTTCATGAGGATCTGCTGGAGCTGCCCCGGGTCCGCCTTGACGAGCGAGCTCGGCTGCGCGAGCGAGATCGTGAGCTCGATGTCCTCGCCGAGCACGCGGCGGAGCATCGGCTCGACGCCGCGCACGACCTCGCCCACGTCGATGACCTCGGGCCGCAGCATTTGGCGCCGCGAGAACGCGAGGAGCTGCCGCGTCAGGTCGCGCGCGCGCTGCCCCGCGATGGCGATCTGCTCGGCGTCGGCGCGCAGCGGGTCGTCCGGCGAGAGCGCCTCCATCATCATCGCGCTGTACGACAGGATGATGGAGAGCAGGTTGTTGAAGTCGTGGGCGATGCCGCCCGCCAGGCGCCCGATGGCCTCCATCTTCTGCGACTGGCGCAGCTCCTCCTCGCTGCGGCGCAGGGCCTCCTCGGCGCGCTCGCGCTCGGCGATCTGCTTGCGCAGGTCGTCGTTGAGCCGCGTCAGCTCCGCCGTCCGCTCGCTGACGTTGCGCTCGAGCTGGCGCTGTGTCTCCTCGCGGCGGGCGTCCGCCGTCTTGCGGTCGGTGATGTCCTCCGAGATGCCGAGCAGGTAGCGCGGCTTGCCGCCCGGCCCGAGGATGGGGATCTTGCGCGTGTGCAGCCAGCGCGTGCCGGCCGGCGTCTGGAAGGGCTCCTCGGGGACGTCGACGAGCACGCCAGCCTCGAGCACCTGCCGATCCGTCGCCTGGAAGGCGCGCGCCTGAGCCTCCGGGAACAGCGCGAAGTCGTCGTGGCCCGCCAGCGTCTCGTTCTTGATGCCCGTGAGCTCCTCGGCCGCCCGGTTGAACCGCTCGTAGCGGAGCGTCTCGGCGTTCTTGACGAAGACGATCGCCGGGATGTTGTCGATGATCGAGTCGAGGAAGGTGACCAGCGCCCGGGCGTCGCGGGCCGCGCCGACCTGGTCCGCAGCCGGAAGGGCGGGGACCTTTCGACTCATCTCGTCAGGCTTCGACACGGGGGCCGCTCAGTCTCGATCTCCTAGGCACCGCTGTCTACAGCTGGCTGCGAATCGTAAGCGCAAATACCATTGGCGCCTAGATAAACGGAATGATTCATATTCCGCCTCCACCTCGGCGGCCGATCGGCCGATTGGGGTCCCGGCGGGTAAATGGACAGTGGCCTCGTGACCCAAGAGACCGGAGGCGGCGAAGGAGGGGATCTTCGGCCGCGCTTCGAGAAGTTCGGCCGCTACTTCCTCGCCGATCGCATCGCGACGGGCGGGATGGCCGAGGTCTACCGGGCGGTCACCCAGGGCGTCGAGGGGTTCCAGCGCACCTTCGTCGTCAAGCGGATCCTCGCCGACAAGGCGAAGTCGACGACGTTCATCCGCATGTTCATCGACGAGGCGCGCATCTGCGCGGCGCTGCACCACCCGAACGTCGTGCAGGTCTACGACTTCGGCCACGTCGACGGCAGCTACTTCCTCGCGATGGAGTACCTGCAGGGCAAGGACCTCTCGTCGCTCATGCGGGTGCTGCGCGCGGCGAAGGCGTCGGTGCCGCCGGGGCTGGCGGCGTTCGTCGCGCGCGAGGCGGCCGTGGGCCTGCACTACGCGCACACGCTCAAGGGATCGGGCGGGCAGCCGCTCGGCATCGTCCACCGCGACGTCACGCCCTCGAACATCATGCTGCTCTTCGCGGGCGGCGTGAAGGTGCTCGACTTCGGCATCGCCAAGGCGACGGCGGCGGGCGCGGCCGGCGAGGGCGAGGGCGTCAAGGGCAAGTTCGGCTACCTCGCGCCCGAGCAGGCGCGCGGCGGCGACGTCGACGGGCGCGCCGACGTCTTCGCGCTGGGCGTGACCATGTGGGAGATGCTCGTCGGGCGGCGCCTGTTCGCGGGGAAGGACGAGGTCGAGACGCTGCGGAACGTGCTCCAGAAGCCGGTGCCGCCGCCGTCGGTGATGCGGCCCGAGGTCCCGGCCGCGCTCGATCGCGTCGTGCTGCGCGCGCTCGAGCGGACGCGCGAGAAGCGCTACCAGACGGCCGACGAGCTGGCGCGCGACTGCGACGAGGTGCTCGGCACGGTGCGCGCCGACAGCCAGACGCTGCGCGCGTTCCTCAACGACCTCTTCGCCGAAGAGTCGAGCTCGCTCTCGCAGAACATCCCCGAGCTGCCCGAGGAGCTGCTGGCCGACATGGCGCCCGAGCCCACGGGCGTGCGGCCGTCCCACGGCGATCGGCCGCCGTCGCTCGAGATCGAGGTGATCGATCCGACGGGGCCGCACGGTCGGACGCGCACGCCCGCGCCGCCCTTCGGCGTGGTCGCGGCCGGCGAGGCGGCGCTCACGGCGCGGCCGTGGATCGCGCGGCGCGGTCGCTG
>DASZWW010000261.1:0-13345 GCA_035546175.1 Polyangia bacterium | reverse complement strand
GGCCGCAGAAGGCGCCGCCGACGCCCGCGAAGGCGCCGCCGACCGCCCCGAGCCCGCCGCCACCCGTGGCGGCGGCGCCGGCCGAGCCGATGCCGGTCTTGCCGCCGCCGCCCTCGGCGAGCGCTGGCCCGACGACCCTCGTCGAGGCGCCGCGAGCGGAGCCGTCCGAGACGCCTCACGCCGAGGCCTCCCACGGCTCGCGCTGGTGGCTGTGGACCACCCTCGCCGTCGTCGCCGTGGGGGGCGGCTTCGCGGCGTACTGGTTCACCCGGCCCAAGGCGGAGCCGCTGCCGCCCACGACGCTCGGGAACTATCGGTTCTGATGCCGCCCCGCCCGATCACGCGGCTGCGGCTGCTCGTCCTCCTCGCGCTGGGCCTCGTCGCCGGCGCGTGCAAGCAGCCCGACTCGATCCTCTTCATCACCGTCTACGGACCGACCGACGTGACGGTGAATCAGTTCTCCGTCAACGTGTCCGTCGGAGATGGCACGACGCAGAACATCCTCGTCCCGAACGCGGCTGCGAGTCAGAACATCGATCTCCCGGCAAGCTTCACGGTCGCAATCCCCAGCTCGTACACGGGCCCGATCTTGGTCGCGATCAACGCGAATCTCGTCCACGCCGACGGGACCTTCGACACGCTGTGGGCCGGGTTGACGATGATGACGCACATTCACCTCGGGGGACAGACGGACCTGTCCGTCGACCTTTCGCCCGTGCAGCCGCCGGGGACGCCCGATGGCGGCGCCGGCGGCGGCGGCGCCGGAATGACCGGCGCCGGGGGCGCGGCGGGGCAGGGCGGCGCGTCGGGCGCGGACGGCGGCGGTGGCGCCGAGGACGCGTTGGACTTGGACGCCGCGACCGACTGATCCAGGATGGGGCGGTGACGCCATGAGCATCGCCCCCTCGCTGTCCCCGCCGATCTCGTTGCCCGTGCTCGCCGACGCGGACGACTGGCGCTGGCAGCTGCGCAACCGCCTCACGACGAAGGACGAGATCGCGGCCCGCCTCCCCCTCACGCCGGACGAGCTCGAGGGCCTCGACGCCGCGCCCGCGAACTTCCGCGTGGGCATCACGCCCTACTACTTCTCGCTCATCGACCGCGAGCGGCCCGACTGCCCCGTGCGCATGCAGGTCATCCCGCGCGCGCGCGAGCTCGTGAACGAGCCCGGCGACCTCGTGGACCCGCTCGGCGAGGACAGCCACTCGCCCGCCACGGGGATCTTCCACCGCTACCCGGACCGCTGCCTGCTCCTCGCCCTCGACCGCTGCGCGATCTACTGCCGCCACTGCAACCGCCGGCGGCTCGTCGGCAAGGGCGAGGCGCCCATGCCGCGCGAGGACCTCGCCGAGGCGATCGACTACATCCGGCGAACGCCGGCCATCCGCGACGTGCTCATCTCGGGCGGCGATCCGCTGACGCTGTCGACCTCCCGGCTCGAGGAGATCATCGCGGCCCTGCGCGCCATCCCGCACGTCGAGATCGTCCGCATCGGCACGCGCGTGCCCGTCGTGCTGCCCATGCGCGTCACCGACGAGCTCTGCGCGATGCTGAAGAGGCACCACCCGCTCTACATCAACACGCACTTCAACCACCCGAAGGAGCTGACGCCGCTCGCGCGCGCGGCGTGCGAGAAGCTCGCCGACGCCGGCGTCCCGCTCGGCAACCAGACCGTGCTCCTGCGGGGCGTGAACTCGTCGGCGAAGGTGCTGCGCAAGCTGTTCACGGAGCTGCTGCGCTGCCGCGTGCGCCCGTACTACCTCTTCCAGGGCGACGTCGCCGCCGGCACCTCGCACCTGCGCACCTCCGTCGAGACGGGCATCGAGCTCATGCAGCAGCTGCGCGGCCACATCTCCGGCCTCGCCATCCCGCACCTCGTGATCGACACGCCGGGCGGCATGGGCAAGGTGAGCATCGGCCCCGACTACGTCGTCTCGCGCGGCCCCGACAAGTGGACGCTGCGCAACTACGAGGGCAAGCTCGTCGACTACCCGCAGCCCGCCGACAAGGACGCGACCTGCGCCTACGACGAGGTCTATTTCGGCTCGACGTAGATCGTGTGCGCCCAGCTCCAGTCGTCAGGTCTCGAGCCCGGCGCTCGGGCAGAACGGCGCGAGCGTGCAGGTCTCGCACCGGGGCTTGCGGGCGAAGCAGACGCGCCGGCCGTGCCAGATGATCTGGTGGGAGAAGCGGATCCAACTCTCCTGCGGGATCACCTTCATGAGATCCTGCTCGATGTTCTTGACGTCGGGGGAGCGCGTGAGGCCGAGGCGCATGGCCAGGCGCTGCACGTGCGTGTCGACGACGACGTTCTCGGCGAGGCCGAAGGCGGTGCCGAGGACGACGCCCGCCGTCTTGCGCGCCACGCCCGGCAGCCGGACGAGCGCGGCGAGCGTGCGCGGGACCTCGCCGCCGAAGTCCTTGACGAGCATCGTGGCCATGCCCTTGAGGCTCCTGGCCTTGGCGCGGAAGAAGCCCGTCGAGCGGATCAGGGCCTCGAGCTTGGGCAGCGGCGCCTTGGCGAGCGCCGCCGGCGTCGGGTAGGCCTTGAAGAGCGCGGGCGTCACCATGTTGACGCGGTCGTCGGTGCACTGCGCGGAGAGGATCGTCGCGCAGACGAGCTGGAACGGCGTCTCCCGATCGAGCTCGCAGTCGACGTCGGGATAGAGCTCCTCGAGGCCCTCGAGGATGGAGCGCACGCGCGCCGGGTCGGGCGGCCAGGGGCCGCGCCGCGGCCTGCGCGTCGCCTTCGTCACGAGGCGGGGCCTCGGCGACCGCGCGCGGGCGGGTGTCGACGCCTTCAAGAGGACGAGCTTCCCTGCGTGGACCGGCATCGATCCGCGTTATAGCATCGGCTCGCGTGGACAAACTCGACGACATGGACGAGGAGCTCGCCAAGGCGCGCCAGGCTGACGCCGACGGCGTCGACATCTACAAGTACCGGCGGCGCTTCCGGCTCCTCAAGGCGGTCCTGCTCGGCGCCGCGCTCGCCGGCCTCGTGTCGATCATCATGGCGATGATCGATGGCAAGCGGAACCCGTGCGAGCGGGTGCGCGACTACCAGTGCAAGCGGGACCCCGCGGGGCTGCAGTGCAAGTCGTACCAGGGCATCGTCGACGACTCGGTGAACGATCCCTCGGGCCAGATGCGCTCGCAGCTCCGCGCGCAGTGCCAGTCGAAGATCGAGCGCCTCAAGGAAGACGAGGGCGTCACGGTGCCCTGAAGGCGCCTCAGCCCTTGGTCGGGCCGCCCTTCGTCGCCCGCACGAGGGGGCCGAAGGTCAGCCCCTGGAGGGCGATCGAGCCGACCGCGACGACGTAGGTGATCGCCTGAAGGGCGTGGCGGCTCGCCACGCGAGGCCCGAGCGAAAGCGCCATCGCGATGGAGAGGCCGCCGCGCAGCCCGCCCCAGGTGAGGATCTTGACGCTGTGGGGCGGGAACGTCTCGAGGCGCGCGAGCGCCGCGACGGTCGCGGCCACGGCGATGGCGCGCACCACGATGACGAGGACGAGCGCCGCCGCGCCGACGACCAGGAGCACGCCCGTGACCGGTACGACGAGGAGCTCGAACCCGACGAGGACGAACAGCAGAACGTTCAGGATCTCGTCCACGAGCATCCAGAAGACGTCGAGGTGATGCTGCGTGCTCGCCGACATGGCCTCGCTGCGCCCGCGGCTGCCGACGAGCAAGCCCGCCACGACGACGGCGAGCGGCCCCGAGGTGTTCAGCGCCGCCGCGAGGGAGTACAGCCCCAGCGCCAGGCCGAGCGTGAGGAGGACCTCGAGCTGATAGTCGTCCACGGAGCGCAGGAGGCGCAACACGACCCAGCCGAGCGCGACACCGAGGGCGATGCTGCCCACGATCTCGCGCGCGAAGACGAGCCCGACGCTGCTCATATCGAGGCCGCCCACGGCGGGCGACGCCGCCAGAGGGAGCAGCACCGCGAAGAGGGCGATGGCGACTCCGTCGTTGAACAGGGCCTCGCCGGCCATGAGGGCGTCGAGCGACTTGGGCGCCCCCGCCGCGCGCAGCACGCCGATGACGGCGATCGGGTCCGTCGGCGAGACGATGGCGCCGAAGAGCAGGCTCTCGGGGAGGCTGAGTGAGAGGCCCGTCGCGCGGGCGAGCCACCACGTCACGGCGCCGACGAACGCCGTCGACACGAGGACGCCCACCGTCGCCAGGACCGTCACGCTGAGCTTCTGGCCGGCGAGCGCCTCGGGGTCGACGGCCAGGGAGCCCGCGAAGAGCAGGAGCGACAGCATCCCCTCGAGGACGAGCGACGGGAAGTCGATGCGGCGGACGAACGCGATCGTGCCCTGGGCCTGCAGCCCGAGCCGCCCGCTCACGATGAGGGCGACCGAGAGGGTGAGCGCGATGACGGTGACGCCGATCGTGGGCGGGAGCTTGAAGAAGCGATAGTTGACGTAGCTGAACACCGCCGCGAGCGCGATGACGATCGAGAGGACGGTGTAGAGCGACACCCCGATAAACTAGGTCGGCGCGCGCCGGGGGGGAAGCAAAGGCGACAAGCGCCGCCGACGGCCTCAGAGCTCGCGGGCGAGCGAGATGAGGAAGCCGTTCAGGTCGCGGACGTAGGCCACCAGCTGGCCCCAGGGTTTGGCCTCGGGCGGGCTCACGGGCTCGGCGCCCGCGGCCACGGCGCGCGCGAAGGCCGCCGCGACGTCGTCGGGCTCGAGCGCGAGCTCCACGCCGAGCGGCGGGCCGCCCCGCGTCGCCTCGACGTACGCGCGGCCGACGATCCCGCGCGCGAGCGCGTGCGCCGCGAAGGCCAGCGTCGTGCCGCCCGCCTCGAGCTCGGCGTACTGGCCGCCGACGTGGACCAGCTTCGCCTTCATGCCGAACGCCTCCTCGTAGAAGACGAGCGCGCGGGCGATCTCGGGGACGAACAGCGTCGTGTGGGTCAGCTTCATGTCGAGCTCCGGGAGGCGCCGGGGCGGCGGTCCTCCTCTTCGTAGTGGCGGAAGAAGTCGCGGAGCGTGCGGCCCGGCTCGTCCGCGAAGGTCTGGGCCGTCACCTCGAGCTTCGTGACGCGATCGAGGCGGAAGTTGCGGAAGTCGCGGCGCAGCTCGCACCAGGCGCCGAGCGACCACGAGGCGCCCCAGTAGAAGACGCCGAGGGGTTGCACCGTCCGCTCCGTGGCGGCGTCGCCGCGGTCGCGATAGGCGAGGGCCACCTTGCGGCGCGCCTTGATGGCCGCGCGCAGCTCCGAGAGGCCTTCGCTCGTGGCCTTGCGGACGTGGAAGCCCGGCGCGAACAGCGCGGCGTCGGGGATGCGGTCGCGCAGCCGTGGCGGCAGCACGACCTCGACCTTCGAGAGCACGTTGCGCGCCGCGCGCGCCAGCTCCGCGTCGGCCCAGCTCTCGACGATGCGGGCGCCCAGGACGAGGGCCTCGATCTCCGCCTCGTCGAACATCAGCGGCGGGAGATCGAAGCTGCGCGGCAGGGCGTAGCCCACCCCCGCCTCGCCCTGGATCGGCACGCCCGAGAGCACGAGGTCCTGGACGTCGCGGTAGATCGTGCGCGCCGAGACCTCGAGCTCCCGCGCGAGCGTCGCCGCCGTGACCGGGGCGCGCCCGCGCAGGCGCTGGACGATCTGGAACAGCCGATCGGCACGTCGCACGGGGGCAGTCTAACGCCGCGAGGTCTGGAACAGCCCGAACGGCGCGCCGGTCGGATCGACGAGCACGCTGAAGACGCCCTCGGGGATCTCCACCAGCTCCTGCACCGCGGACGCGCCCAGGCCCTTCGCGCGCGCCGTCGCCGCCGCCACGTCGGCGACCTTGACATAGGGCAGCCACCCGGACCCGGCACGCGCGGCCTTGAGCATCCCACCCGGGAAGCCCTCGCCGGGGTCGATCTCGGTGTACGTGCCCTGGGGGTTGTCGTGGTCCTCCATCTTCCAGTCGAAGAGCTGGCCGTAGAACGACCTCGCGGCCTTCGGATCCTGGGTGTGCAGCTCGGCGTACGTGAACGGGTTCGACATGGTGATCTCCTTTGCGCGGGCACCGTCGTCGGTGCGCGAGGTGTGGACGACACACTGCGCCCCCCCTGCTGACACCCTCCTGTCAGGAGTGTTCTAGAACGGAGGGGTGCGGTCGTTCGTCGCGGCTGGGCGGGCGCCGCGCCTCAGCCGAAGATCTTGCCCGGGTTGAGCAGGTCCCGCGGGTCCCACATGCGCTTGAGGCGCCGCTGCCAGCCGATGACCTCCTCCGACTGCTCCCAGGCCATGTAGCGCGCCTTGGCGATGCCGATGCCGTGCTCGCCCGAGAGCGTGCCGCCGAGGTCGAGCGCGGCGCGGAACACGCCGCCGAGCGCGTTGCCGATGCGCGCCGCGACGGCCGGGTCCTCGTGGTTCTCGTCGGTGAGGACGTTGACGTGGAGGTTCCCGTCGCCCGCGTGGCCGAAGGTCGCCGTCGTGAGGCGCTCCCGGGCGGCGATCCGATCGACGCGCGCGAGCATCTCGGCGATCGCGCCGGGCGGCACGACGATGTCCTCCGACAGCTTGAACGCGTGCGCCTCGCGCAGCGCCCTCGAGCAGCCGCGCCGCGCCCTCCACAGGCGCTCCCGGTCGGCGTCGTCGCGGGCGACGATGACCTCCGTGGCGCCCAGCTCCTCGCACAGCCCGCCCGCGCGCAGCAGGCTCGCCTCCATGCCCTCGGGCTCGCCGTCGAGCTCGATGAGCACGAGCGCGCCCGCGCCCTCGGGGAACGTGAACGCGGCCTTGGGTCGGATGTGGTCGATCGTCGCGCGATCGAGCAGCTCGAGCGCGCGTGGGCGGTAGCCCTTGCGGATGATGGCGCTCACCGCCCGTCCGGCCGTCATGGCGTCGGGCATGATCGCGACGAGCGTGCCCACGCCCTCGGGCCGCCCCACGAGCTTGACGGTGATCTCCGACGTCACGCCGAAGGTGCCCTCGCTGCCCACGAACAGCGCCGTGAGGTCATAGCCCGTCACGCCCTTGGGCGTCTTGCGCCCGAGGCGCAGCGTCTCGCCGCCCATGAGCGTGACGACGAGCCCCAGCGTCCAGTCGCGCGTGACGCCGTACTTGAACGCCCGCGGACCGCCCGCGTTCTCGGCCACGTTGCCGCCCATCGAGCACATGGCGAGGCTCGCCGGGTCCGGCGCGTAGAACATGCTCTGCGCCTCGACGGCCGCCTGCAGGTCGCCGTTGATGACGCCCGGCTCGACGATGGCGATGCGGTCGTCGATGCTGATGTCGATGATGCGCCTCATGCGCTCCGTCGAGAGGACGAGGCCGCCGCGCACCGGCAGCGCGCCGCCCGTCATCCCCGTGCCGGTCCCCCGCGGCGTCACCGGGACGGCGTGCTCCGCCGCGAGCCGCAGCACGAGCTCGATCTCGGCGCGCGAGTCGCACAGCACGGCCGCGTCGGGCGGGAACACGCCGCGCCCCGACTCGTCGCGCGCGTAGGCCTCGAGCTTTTCCGGCGTCCGCAGCACGCGGTCCGGCCCGAGCTCGCGGCTCAGCAGCTCTGCGACGTCGACGGTCACTCAGCGCTCTCCCCAAACAAAAAGGCGGAAGCACGACGTGCTCCCGCCTCGGAAAGCTCGAGATGTCGCGTCCAGGAACCAGCCCGGGCGCGGCGCCTCGTTGAAAGCTTCAGACGCTGAACGACGAGCCGCACCCGCAGGTCGACTTGACGTTCGGGTTGTTGAACTTGAACCCGGCGCCGTGGAGCCCCTCGACGTAGTCGATCTCGGTGCCGACGAGGTACATGAGGCTCATCTCGTCACAGATGAGCTTGACGCCCTTGACGTCGAAGGGTCGGTCCGTCTCCTGGGCCTGGTCGAAGTAGAGGTCGTACGAGAAGCCGGAGCAGCCGCCTCCCTGGACCTTGAGGCGCAGCGCGTAGGTATCCTCGATGTTCTCCTCGGCGCGGATCTCCCGCACCTTCTCGGCGGCCTTGTCCGAGAGCGCCACGAGGGGCGCCTCTTCGGACGGGGTCTGCGACTGGTTCTGGTTCTCGACGGATGCGACTGACATCAGGTCTCCTTGTGCGGCAAAGTATAGCTAAATGCGGGCGCCGAGCCAATGGCGCACGGGGTCAGGGCCCGTTCTAACTCGGCTGTCCTGATTCCGCGGCTTGCCGGGAGGTTCCATCTCGGCAAAAATGCCGGCCTCCAAAGGGGGGTGTCACCCCGGCGGCGCGCAAGACATCTCAAGGAACCGGCTGGAGCCGGTTTGGCAGGAGCAGACGGACGATGAGCTTCTCGAAGGTGCTGAAGGACGTGAAGGCCAAGATCTGCGAGTGCGACGTGGGGTCGGTGCGCAGGGCGGTCGACACCGCCAAGGGGCAGTCCGGTGACGGCAACGGTCACGGCCCCATCCTGATCGACGTCCGCGAGAAGGACGAGTGGCTCGAGGGCAGCATCCCGGGGGCGCGCTGGATCCCGCGCGGCTTCCTCGAGCAGCGCATCGAGGATCAGGTGCCCGAGCGGTCGGCGGAGATCGTCCTCTACTGCGCGGGCGGCACGCGCTCGGCGCTCGCGGCGCGCTCGCTCGAGGAGCTCGGCTACACGAACGTCAAGTCGATGGCGGGCGGCTTCTCGGCCTGGAAGCGCGCCGGCCACGCCTTCGACCGCCCCTTCGTGATGACGCAGGAGCAGTCGCTCCGCTACGCGCGCCACACGATGCTGCCCGAGGTGGGCGAGGCGGGGCAGATCAAGCTGCTCAAGTCGAAGGTGCTGTGCCTCGGCGCGGGCGGGCTCGGCTCGCCGTCCGGGCTCTACCTCGCCGCCGCGGGCGTCGGAACGATCGGCTTCGTCGACGACGACACCGTCGACGCCTCGAACCTGCAGCGCCAGATCCTGCACGCCACGGACCGCGTGGGTCTGCCCAAGGTCGAGTCGGCCAAGCAGGCCATCGCCAAGCTCAACCCCGACGTCAAGGTCATCGGCCACCAGACGCGGCTCGACTCGAGCAACGTGATGGACGTCATCAAGGACTACGACCTCATCGTCGACGGCGCCGACAACTTCCCGACGCGCTACCTGCTCAACGACGCCGCGCTCAAGCTCGGCAAGCCCATCGTCCACGGCAGCATCTACCGCTTCGAGGGCCAGGTGACGTCGTTCATCCCCGGCAAGGGCTGCTACCGCTGCTCCTTCCCCGAGCCGCCGCCGCCGGACATGGCGCCGTCGTGCCAGGAGGCGGGCGTGCTCGGCGTGCTGTGCGGCGTGATCGGCTCGCTCCAGACCGTCGAGGCCATCAAGATCCTCCTCGGCATCGGCAAGCCGCTCTCCGACCGCACGCTGTTCTTCGACGCGCTCGGCCTCAAGTTCCGCGAGTACAAGCGCCACCGCGTCTCGACGTGCCCGACCTGCGGCGAGGGCATCAAGCCCGAGAACATCGAGCTCATCGACTACCAGGCCTTCTGCAACGTCAGGGCCTGAGCGCCGGTCTCACGGTCCGGCCGGCCCCACGCTTTTCGTCCCGCGCTTCGTCCCGCGCTGAGGCCGCTCAGGGCACGGCCGAGGGGACGGCGGCGGTCGCGCGCGGGCGCGGCGGTGGCGCCTGGCTGAGGAACTGCCAGACGACCAGGAACGTCAGGATCAAGGCGAACCAGACGATCACGACCTTGCCGACGCCGCGCGCGCGCTTGACCTTCGCGTTCGCGGCCAGGAGGGCGCGCACCCGGGCGACGTCCCCGGGCGAGAACGCCCGCTTGGGGATGATGTGGGCGACGCCGGGCGAGTGGTAGAGGAGGAACGCCGCCTCGCCCTCGCGGTACTCGCCGATCGAACGGTAGGCGGAGGTCGTGGTCGAGCCGGCGGTCCGGAACGTCACGCCGTCGGCGTCGAAGCGATACGACGCGTGCCGGTCGCCGCCCTTGGCGAGCGCCTCGAGCAGCTTGCGGGCGCGCAGCCGCGGCGTCACGAAGAGCGAGGCGACGAGCACCGCTCCGCACAGGATCGGGCCGAACATCTGCGACGCGGGCGCGTGGCTCGTGAAGGCCAGCATCCCGTACGAGAACGCCAGGAACGCGGCGATGCCGAAGCGGGCGCGCAGGAGCCAGGATGCGTCGATGATGGCGGCGTGCAGATCGCGCGCCTCGAGCTCGAGAGCGCCGGTGATGGTGTCGCTCGCCGCGTCCTCGCTCATGCGGCGAAATATACGCTAGAGGCCGGCCAGGGTGCCCGAGTAGCCCTTGCCGAACCCCGTGCAGGGGACGTCCATGAGGTTGCTCACCGAGGCGAGGAGGTGGTTGTTCGACGTCGCGCCGCGATCGGTGCCGGCGGGCGCGGCGGGGAGGTTGCCGACCAGGCCCGTGAGGTCCGTGGGGCCGACGCTGGTGCCGAGGGTGGGCGGGGCGCCGGCCGAGCCGGCGAAGGGCCCCGCCCGCACGACGCGGCCCGCCCGCAGCGCGCCGCCCGCGCGGCCGACGAGCACGAACGGCACGCCCGACACCGAGTGCGTCGAGCCGTTGCTCATGTCGTTGCCCATGACGAGGAGGCTGTTGTCGAGCGTCGTGCCGCTTCCCTCGGCAGAGGCGTCGAGCGCCTGCGCCAGGTAGGCGAGCTGGGTCATGTACCAGGTGTCGACGCGCGCCTTGAGCGTCCAGCCCGTGCCGATAGAGCCCGCGCCGTGCGCGATGGCGTGGACCTCGCCGATGTCCATGTCGCTGCCGCCGAGGTCGAGGAAGGGCAGCGTGTACGGGCCGCTGCCGTTGTCGTCCGCCCAGACGAGGCTCACGGCGCGCGTGACGTCGCAGCGCAGGGCCATCGCCACCAGGTCCGAGAAGGCCTTCATCGTCCCGCGGTAGTCGGTGGGCGCGCCCGGGTCCACGGCCGCGCAGGCCGCCGTGGGCGCCGTCGCCTGGCTGGCGAGCGCCGTCTCGAGCTGGCGGATGGACTGCAGATGCGCGCCGATCTTCGCCTGGTCGTCGGCGCCGAGGCGCGCCCCGAAGGTCGACAGCTCGCCGCCGAGGTAGTCGAGGACGCTCTTGCGGCGCGCGTTCAGCGCCGCGAGGGCCGCGGGCGAGAGGGTGGGGCTCGCGAAGACCGTCTTGAAGAGGCGGGCCGGGCTGGTCTCGCCCGTGTTGCGCGTGCCGTCGGCGCGGAAGCTCGTCGACAGGCCCTGGGCGGTGATGTTGAGCAGCGGCACGGGCAGGTTGACCTGCTTCGCGACCGCGTCGCTCACGACCTGGTCGATCGACGGGCCGGTCGCCGTCGAGCTCTGGCCGCCGACGTTCTTGTAGGTGCCGGTGAAGAGCGTCGGGAAGCCGAAGTGGCCGTCGAAGGGACGGTTGTCGTCGAGCATCGCCTGGTGGTCGATGCCGGCGACGAGCGTGACCTTCGCCTTGAGGGGCGCGAGCGGCGCGAGCACCTGGCTCGCGGTGGGGTCGTCGCCCGGCGGGAAGAAGAGGGGGCCGGCGACGCCGTTCGACCAGGCGATCGTGACGAGGCGCTTCGGGAAGCCGCTCGGCGTCGCGGCCCGCGCGCGCTCCGTGTGCAAGAGGGGCAGGAGCGCGGCGCTCGCGCCCACGCGGCGCAGGAAGGCGCGGCGCGAGAGCCGCGCCCGCGTGACGCGCGTGACGATCGAGATCAAGGCGCGGCCTCCGCGTCGGCGTCGGCGCTCGAGCCCGCCTCCCCGTCGGCGCTCGCATCGCCCTGGTCCACCGTCGCCGGGGGGGCGAGGCGCGCGACGTAGAGGCCGTCGGCCGCCGTGCCGGTCGCGACCGTGTAGACGACGGCCGGCAGCGCCGGCGCGAGCGCCGCGTAGACGGACGCGGCGCGCGTCTGGATCGGCGTGCCCGCGGGCTGGAGCGCCCCGTACATGAAGGGATCGTAACGCAGGGTCGCCTCGTCGGCGGCCGGATCCGCATCATCTAGGTAAACGAGCCCAAGGTCCCCGGCCACCGTCATTTTGCGCAGGCCGTTTGCGAACGGCGTCGAGGTGCAGGACGAGAGCATCGTCGCGACGCCCTGCTCCGCGCCCGTGGCCGGGTCGAAGCGGCTCCACACGGCCTGCCGCCCCGGCGGCAGCAGCGCCGCTCCGAGGGCGCTGGGCGTCTCGGCGAGCGCGCAGGGCGCTCCGCCGGCGGTGGCCGCGTGGAGGTCGACGACGTCGAAGGGGGCCGTCGTGCCGGGCGCGGTGGTGGTGGCGGGGGACAGGGTCGCGAAGGACTTCGCGTAGAGGAACGTCGCGCCGTCTGCCGACTCGTCGAGGACGGCGAGCACGTCCGTGTCGACCGCCGTGGCGCCGGCCGGGGCGGTGAGGTCGGGCATCCACAGCAGGGAGCCGGTCTGCGCCCGGACGCCCGAGCGCAGCCAGAGGCCGCCCGCCGGGGCGAACGCGAACTGGCCGACGTCGGGGGCGAGCGTCGTCGCGCCCGCGCCGCCGGGGAACTGTGCCGCTCGCAGCACGCCCGAGGGCGCGCCCGCGACGTCGTAGTTGTAGCCGGCGAGCCAGGCCCACGCGCGCCCGTCCGGCGAGATCGCCCACTGCGACACGTCGCCCGCGACGACGACGGACGGGGCGCCGTCCTCGAGCTTCCTGAGCGAGAGCGTCTCCTCGCCGTCGGGGGCGCTCACGGGGCGCGTCGACCAGGCGACGTAGGCGCCGTCGGGCGAGAACCCGTACTGGAACCGGGGCGTCGCGCCCACCGCGTCCGAGGGCGCGGCGAGGAGCAGCGTGTCGACCCGGGGCAGGGGCGGGCCGCTCGCGCTCGAGAGCCGCCCGGCGTGGAGATCCACGGTGAGCGGCGTCGTCGTCCCGTCGCCGAGCGAGCTGTCGAAGCACAGCGCGGCGTCGGACGTGGCGTGGCCCACGCAGGCCACGCCCGTCTGCGAGCTGATGGCGCGCCCGGCGGCCCAGCCGGGGCGCCAGGCCAGGAAGGCGCCCACGAACCCGGACGACGTGCCGCCCTCGGTCGTCTCCGCGTAGACGAGCGTGTCGCCCGAGAAGCCGGTGCGCGCGAAGCCCACCGTCGTGTCCTCGAAGAGCGCGGTCGACAGGCGCAGGCAGCGGGCGTCGCTCCCATCGCACGCGAAGGCGGCGCCCCCGAGGGTGGCCGTGGCGTCGAGCACCCACAGCTCGTTGAAGCCGAGCGCGCTCGCGGGCCGGGTGAACGCGCACCAGCGATCGCCGGCCGCGCCCGGAGCGTTCGTGCAGCTGTCGGGGCCGGCGCCCACGAGCGCGGCCGGCCCCGGGACGAGGAGGCGGCTGGCGGGCGAGGCGACGGGCAGGGGCCTCGGCGCCAGGTCGCCGGCGGCGTCCATGGCCGCGTCGGCCCCGCCGTCGTCGGCGAGCGGCGTCGGTCCCTTGCCGAGCGCGTCGTCGCCCGCCGCGGTGCCGCCCTCC
>DASZWW010000260.1:0-4195 GCA_035546175.1 Polyangia bacterium | reverse complement strand
GGGCGCGCCGCTCGAGGCCGCGTGGGACGCGCCGCCCGGCGGCGGCCGGGTCACGACGCTGACGCTCGCGACGAGCGAGCGCGATCCCGAGAAGCTGCGCGCCACGACGCTCGTGCTGGCGTTCGACGGCGAGGAGACGGTGCGCGCGCCGCTCGTGGACTTCTTCGGCACCGGTCCGGGCTGGAACCCCTACGCCTCGCTGCCGCTGGCGGTCGCCGCCGACGGCACGCTGACCTGCCGCTTCCCCATGCCGTTCGCGCGACGGGGCCGGCTCTCGGTGACGCGCGCGGCGCCCGGCGCCGTCGACGTGCGCGGGACGATCGCCATCGAGGCCGCCCCCTTCGACGAGAGCAGCCTCCTGTTCCACGCGCGCCAGCGCGCCGCGGAGACGTTCGCGACCCGCCCGTTCCGCGACTGGCACGTCGCGACGCTCGCGGGCCGCGGCCGGCTCGTCGGCACCGTGCTCGACGCCGAGAACCCGCCCGGCGTCGCCTGGTGGGGCGAAGGCGACGAGAAGATCCGGATCGACGGCGAGGCCTTCCCGAGCTGGTTCGGCACCGGGACGGAGGACTACTTCGGGTACGCGTGGTCCTCGCTCGCGCGCTTCGCGCACCCGTACCACGCGCAGACCCTCGCGCCCGACGCGCCGTTCGCCGGCCGCTTCTCGATGAACCGCTTCCACGTCCTCGACCCCATCCCGTTCGAGCGCGGCCTGTCGTTCGACCTCGAGGCCTGGCACTGGTCGGACACGCGGCTCGCGCTCGAGGCGACGCTCTACTGGTACGCGCGCCCCGGCGGCGCCGACGACTTCGACGCTCCCTCGACGAGCAAGGCGAGGTAGAGGGCGACGGCGGCGAAGGCGTGCGTGCCGACCGCGAGCGCGGGCAGCGGCGCGAGCGGCAACGGCCCCGCCCAGGCGACCAGGCTGGTCCGCGGGATGCTCAACGCCGCGAGCGCGAGCGCGGCCACGACACGCGCGCCCGCGCGGCCGTCCCGCAGCGCGACGGCGATGGGCACGAGCAGCATGACGGCGACGTGGGTCCAGCCGAGGGGGTTGAGCAGCACGGGGAGCGCCATCCAGGCCGCCGACCAGCACGCGCGCGCGCGGCCATCACCCTCTCCGCGCGCGCGCCGGCGAAGCCAGCCCACGGAGACGGCGCCCGCGGCCGCGAGGAGGACGGCGCTCGTGGCCAGGAACGCGCCGCGCGAGAGGGCCGGCGCGACGACGAGCGGCCGCGTGAAGGGACCCGCCGTCCACAGGCGCGCGAAGACGCCTTGCAAAGAGGCGGTGTTCGCCAGCCACGTCGCCCAGACCTCCGCGTTGAGGGACGCGCCGCCGAAGAAGGCCCGCCAGGCGGCCCCGCCGTCGAGCGCCGTCGCGAGCAGGGCGAGCGCGGCGACGCCGAGCGCCATCACGGCCGCCGCGCGGCGGTTGCGCGCGGCGAGCAGGCCAAGCCGGACGACGGGCGTCGCCTTGAGCGCCGCCGCGACGGAGAACAGCGCGCCGGCGCGCGTCGCCCGCTCGCGCTCGAGCGCGCGGTAGCCGGCGGCGAGCAGCGCCGCGAGCCCGATCGACCACTGCCCTTTCTCGAGGCAGTGCAGCGCCGGGGGCCAGAACGGCAGGAGCGCCGCCAGCAGGCCGAAGCGCCAGGCCGCGGGCGGGCGCCCGGACGACCAGATGCGCTCGAGCGACCAGGCCAGCCAGACGAGCGCGGCCAGCGACAACAGCGCCCACGCGCGCGCGGCCGCGTGCCACGAGAGCCGCGCGAGCGGCAGGACCACGAGCGTGGCCGTCGGCGGGTGGATGTAATAGGGGCCGCCGAGGAGCTCGACCCGCGGCGCGCCCAGGCGATCGGCGCGCGCGTTGCCTGCGTCGCCCTCGGGCGGCGGCCCGCTGCCGTCCTCGAGCAGGGCGCGGGCCGAGACGTAGTCGCGCGCGAAGTCGACCGGGTCGCGCGCGCCGGCGGCGGCGTCGGTCAGGGGCGCGAGGCCGGACGACAGCCAGCACGCGGCGATCAGGACGACGGTGAGCACCAACGAGGCGAGCGCGCGTCCGCGGAGCATCGGAGCCCTTCCGGGCCCCGGTAGCATCGCTCGGATCGCGCCCGCGCGCCACGGCTCAGACCGTGGTGCAGCCGACGGTGAAGCTGTGCAGGTGACCGTCGGCGATCGCGGACGTCACGTCGACCGTGCCGCCGCCCTTGATCGTCGACAGGTTCGCCGCCGTGAGGGTGACCATGTGCATGTGAGCGGGCGTGCCCGCGACGCCGGTGTTGAAGGTCATGTCCGTCGTCGAGGCGAGCGCCGACGCCGGGATCGTCAGCGTGTGGACGTGCCCGAGCGCGTCCGGGTCCTGGTGCTCGGGCAGCGGATCGGTGCAGGCCGTGCTCACCGTGCCACCGGTGCCGCCCGCGCCCCCCGTCCCTCCGGCGCCGCCCGTGCCCCCGGCGCCGCCCGTGCCTCCGGCGCCGCCCGTGCCCCCGGCGCCGCCCGTGCCCCCGGCGCCGCCCGCGCCACCACCGCCGTCGTTCGTGCTGGTGCTGGTCGAGCTGCAAGCCCCCCCCGCGGCGCTCACGCCGATCAGCGTGAACGTGAGCTTTACGAATTCCTTCCGGGTCATGTCATTCGAGTTCATCGTGGCTGGCCCTCCCCAGGTGCGTCCTTGCGCGGCGCCCGGGGACCATGCGAACGGCCTCGCGAACTTCAAGGACCGCAAAAAAAATCGGCGGTGGACCCGAAGGGATCCACCGCCGATTCGAGGGGTGACGGCGCCTCGTCGGGCGCCGCCGGACTCAGCCGCCCGGACTACTTCTTGTAGCCCGGCAGCTCGATGACGTACGTGTCGACCGTCGGGTTGTCCTCCCAGTCGGACGCGAACAGGATTCGCGTGCCGCTCGGGCTCGGCACCGCGTGCGACTCCGCCCAGTACGGCTGCTGGAGGTGCGTGTTCTTCTTGCCCCAGCTGTGGTGGCGCCCGGCGCGGCAGACGGCGCCGTCGACGGTGTTGGCCACGATGACCTCGCCGTCGAGCAGGCCCTTGCCCGTGACGTCGCCGAGCGTCGAGACGACGGCGTACCCCGGATCGCGGTAGGCCATCGCCGAGACGTGCGTCGTCGGCGGGTACGGGTAACCCGTCTTCGGCCCGATGATGACCTTCGACTGACCCGTGGTCATGTCGAACGTGACGAGCGAGCCGATGTCGGTGTCACCCTTGGGCCCCGGATCGAAGACCACGCCGTACCACATGTCGACGCCGCTCGGCGACAGGCCCATGGTCGAGTGGTTGCTCGGGTTCTTCATGTCGAGCTTGCGAAGCGGGTTGAGGAGGTTGTCCGTCACCGTTCCGCTCACGTCGTACCAGCCGAGCTTGCCGCTCGGCGAGACCTGGATCGGGTTCTCACCAGGCGACGCCTTCTTCGAGATGACCGCGTTGTTGGCGATGTCGTAGATGAACGACGTCCCCTCGCAGCCGAGGCCGATGTACCTCGAGTCGAACGAGGTGAACATCGGATCCGTGCCGCCGCTCGCCCGCGTGTCCGACTTGGTGACGTCGCCGCAGAACGAGAAGGTCGTCATCACCTCCGGCTTGGCCTCTCGCACGTGGTACTTCACGAACTGGTTGTGGTCCACGTAGAAGAAGATGTCCGGATCGCTCGTGCTCCAGTACACCTGCTCGACGTCGGCGGGGTGAATGTCGCCGAGCGCCCGGATGAACTGGTACGTCTTGCCGTCGTACAGCTGGTGGCCGTTGCCCGCGCTGTAGAGGATCAGCATCGTCTCATCCGCGTTCCACGCCGACACCGTCGAGTAGAGCGGACGCAGCGCCGGGTTCGGCAGGTTCGTCGCCGGGACCTCGGTGATGCGGCGGATGGTCGTGCCGAACTGCGGATCGGTGACCGTCTGGCCCAGCGCCGGTCGGGGGACCGACGTCATGGGGTGCGGCTCCTTGTCCGTGATCAGGCCGGCGCACAGGTTGACGCCGCTCGGAGGCGGAGTCGTGGCGGCAGGCGGAACGACGCCCGAGCCGGCAGCGCCGGTGGCCGTCGAGCCCGCCGCGCCCGTACCGGACGCCACGGTGCCGGGCGAGCCCGCCGCGCCCGTGCCGGACGCCACGGTGCCAGTCGAGCCCGCCGCGCCCGTGCCGAATGCCAGGGTGCCAGACGAGCCCGCGACGCCCGTGCCGGACGCCACGGTG
>DASZWW010000259.1:0-5615 GCA_035546175.1 Polyangia bacterium | reverse complement strand
GGCCCCGTCGACAAGCCCCCCGCGCCCGCGGCGCCGCGCAAGAAGAAGGACGTCGCCGCGCTCGCGCCCGGCCTGGCGCGCACGCGCTCGACCGGCTTCATCGCCGGCCTCGGGGCGCTGTTCGCGGGACGCAAGGAGCTCGATCCCTCGATCGTCGAGGGCATCGAGAAGGTCCTCCTCACGGCGGACATCGGCGTCCGCACGAGCCAGAAGCTGCTCGAGGAGATCCGCACGTCGCTCTCGCGCAAGGAGCTCTCGAACCCGGACGCCATCTGGACGTTCCTGCGCCAGCGCAGCGCCGAGATCCTCTCCCAGGACGTCGCGCCCATCGACTTCGGCGCCGCGAAGCCCTTCGTGCTGCTCACGATCGGCGTCAACGGCAGCGGCAAGACGACCACGATCGGCAAGCTGGCCGCGAAGCTCGTCGCCGCGGGCAAGAAGGTGACGCTCGGCGCGGGCGACACCTTCCGCGCGGCCGCCGCCGAGCAGCTCGAGATCTGGGCCGGCCGCACGGGCGCCGCGCTCGTGCGCGGCAAGGAAGGCGCCGATCCCTCGTCGGTGATCTTCGACGCCGTCAAGCGGGGCGTGAACGAGGGCGCCGACGTCGTCATCTGCGACACCGCGGGCCGCCTGCACACCAAGACGGATCTCATGCAGGAGCTGCAGAAGGTCCGGCGCGTGATCGACAAGGCGTGCCCCGGCGCGCCGCACGAGACCTGGCTCGTGATCGACTCGACGAGCGGTCAGAACGCCATCGCGCAGGCGCAGATCTTCACCAAGGACCTGCAGGTCTCCGGCATCGTGCTCACGAAGCTCGACGGCACGGCCAAGGGCGGCGTCATCCTCGGCATCGCCGATCAGCTCAAGCTGCCCGTGCGCTACGTCGGCATCGGCGAGCGCGTCGAGGACCTGCGCGAGTTCGACGCAGAGGAGTTCGTCGAGGCGCTGTTCGAGCCGCCGTCGCTGCTCCAGTGACCCGGCGCGCGGAAAAACCCGGTAACGGACACCAAGGGTTTTTAGTTGCCCCGAAAAAATTCGTCATGCTATAGTGCGCAAAATCTGAGTTTAGGCCGTAACTCATTGGAATTTCTTAGCTTTTAGCCCCTTCTCACGCGTGGGCTCACTCCACTTCCCAGACAGCGAGGGATCATGAAGCGACCGGCCATCGGCTTCTGTTTGTGTCTTTCTACGGTTCTGACGCTGGGGGTGGCGGGTACGGGGAACGCGAAGGGCAAGGCTGGCGGTGGATCCGCCGACACGTCGGCGGCGCCCGGCGACGCCAACGCCGCCGACCCGAACGCGGCGCCCGCCGATCAAAGCGCGGCGCCCGCCGATCAAAACGCGGCGCCCGCCGAGACGCCGCCCGAGCCCGGACAGGAGACCGTCACGCCCGAGGGCGGCGAGGGACAGGTCCCGCTCGAGCCGGAGGCGAACAAGGCGAAGGCCCCCACGACCCTGTCGTGGCAGGACATCGTCGTCGTCCCGCGCAAGGCCTTCCTCAAGGGCGGCCGCTTCGAGTTCGCGCCCTTCTCGGGCATCTCGGTGAACGACAACCTGATCCGTCACTACGCCTTCGGCGGCGCGATCAACTTCTTCCTCTCGGACGCGTTCTCCGTCGGCCTCGAGGGCCAGTACTACGTCAAGGCGCTCTCGGCGACCGAGGAGAACGTCGGCCTCCAGTACAACCGGATCCCGACGCTCAACCGCTACAAGTACAGCGGCGCGCTCATGTTCGGGTACGCGCCCGTCTACGGCAAGTTCGCGCTCTTCAACAAGCAGATCATGCACTGGGAGATCTTCGCGAACGCCGGCGTCGGCGGCATCGTGACGGAGATTATCCCGCGCAACCCGGGCCTGCAGAGCTGGGACAACCAGCGCATCATGGTGCCCCTCGGCCTCGGCAGCCGCTTCTTCCTCTTCAACTGGCTCACCGTGAACTTCATGCTGCGCGACTACCTGTTCACGGACCTCTACGAGCCGGCGGCGCGCTCGACCACGAACCTCATGGACCCGGCGGCGGCGAAGGCGGCGGCGGACACGGCGCTCGTCAACAACTTCATGTTCTACGCCGGCATCGGCCTCTACCTGCCGGCGAAGTTCAGCTACAAGACGCCTCGCTAGGGAGACATGACGATGACGAACACCACGCACCGCCGCCTCGCGCTCGTCGCCTCCCCCATCGCCGCCCTGCTCGTGACGGCGATGCCGCTCGCGGCGCAGGCCCAGCGCAAGAGCCCGCTCGAGGACGCGCCGGCGATCCGCAAGCGCGTCGAGCTCCGTGAGACCCGCTTCGAGATCGGGCCCGGCTTCTCGTCGACGATTACGCAGGACTTCTATCACACGTTCCTCGGCGGGGTCCGCCTCGCGTTCCACTTCAATGACTGGCTGTCGCTCGCGGGCTTCGGCAGCTTCGCCGTCGCGAACACGGAGACGGGCTTCCAGCAGCGGCTCGTCGAGACGCTCCCCGACATGAACCCGTCGGTGCCGCGCGAGCCGACCGTGCAGCAGGCGCAGGCCTCGATGCAGAAGATCAAGGCCCTCCTCGGCGCGCAGCTCGAGTTCGCGCCGTTCACGGGCAAGTACTCCCTGTTCGGGAAGATCTTCGCGCACTACGACTTCTACGTCTTCGGTGGCGGCGGCCTGATGGACGTCCAGCCCAACAACGCCTCGGCGTGCGCGGCGGCGACGTCGTACTGCGGCGACACGGGGTTCAAGCCGGGCGGGCAGGCGGGCCTGGGCCTGCACACGTTCTTCAACAACTGGCTCGCCCTCAACGTCGAGCTTCGCGACTTCGTCGCTCGCCTCAACCCGTCGGGGCGTGACGTCAACGGGGACGGCGTCGCGAACGCGAGCGACAACACGTGGACCTCGACGTTTCTCGTGACCGCCAATGTGATGTTCTTCCTGCCGACGCTGCCTGCGATCTCGCAGTAGCGCCGGCGGGGCGTACGGAAGGGAGCAGTCGCGTGCCGTCGCCCAAGAAAAAGGTGACGCTCTACTTCAGCGCCGCCATGCTGGAGGAGACGCAGCGGGAGGCGATCCGCCAGGACCGCTCCATCTCGTGGATCATCCAGGCCGCCTGGCGGATGTCGCGCGACGAGGTGCGCAAGCTGCCGAGCGTCGCCGGGCTGCCCGCGGCCTCCGCGGCCGGCGGCGGGCCGACCCGCCTCAAGGCGCGCAACTAGCGCGGCCGGTCGCCCTGCCTCAGGGCTGCGGGCAGAGCGGCGCCGACGGCTGCGTCTCGTGCTCGCGGACCTCCGTGCCGGTCGTGAGCGTGAAGCAGACGTCCATGCTGCTCGGCCCCTTCTTCGGCTCGAAGTGGATCAGCACGCGGTCGCCCTCCGTGCCGTCCATGGGGGGCGAATCGAAGCTGCCGTCGTCCCGCGCCTCGGCGATCACGCCCGCCATGCGGTCGGCGTCGAAGACGTCGAAGTGCGCGAAGGCGGCGTTCGGGTTGGGGGGCCCGTGGGCGATCCAGACCGTCTTCGTGCCGCCGTCTCCGTCCGCGACGAGCGCCGAGGTGAACGTCGCGGTCTGACCCGGCGGCGGGATGGGGATGAACGGCGCGTTGCAGGCCCAGCACACCGCGGCGACGCCGACGAGGGCGAGCGCGAGGCGGGCGAGACGAAGGCCGAGGTTCGTCATCGAGGCGGGAGACCCCTTCCCTGGCAAAGCAAGCGGTGGTCCAGCGCGAAGCCCCGGAAAATCAAGGCCGCGACGCGCCGGCCGTCAACCTGGTTGGCGAGCTTCACAACGGGGTTGGACGGCATGACCGGGTCGGGCCTCACGCGAAGCGGTAGCGCTTGAGCTTCTTCTGGAGGCCGAAGCGCGACAGGCCGAGCAGCTCGGCGGCCTTCGTCTGGTTGTTCCCCGAGCGACCGAGGGCCTCGCGCAGCAGCGAGCGCTCGAGGCGCTCGACGCGCGGCTTGAGGAGCAGGCTGTCGAAGTCCGTCGGGGCGACGGCCTCCGCGTCGCCCGAGGCGGCGATCGCCGGCGAGAGGTCCGCGAGCGTGATGCGGTCGCCGGAGAGGGCGCTGGCGCGCTGGAGCTCGTTCTCGAGCTCGCGGACGTTGCCGGGCCAGCGATACGTGACGAGGCGCGCGAGCGCCGCCGGATCGAGCGGCTTCGGGGACGACGGCGCGGCGCCCGCGCCGTCGCGCGCGTGCTTGGCGAGCAGGTGCTCGACGATGAGCGGGATGTCCTCGCGGCGCTCGCGCAGCGGCGGCAGCACGATGCGCGCCACGGCCAGGCGGAAGAAGAGGTCCTGCCGGAACTTCCCCTCCTCGACGAGGCGTCCGAGGTCCCGGTTCGTCGCCACGACGACCCGCACGTCGATCTTGCGCGTGCGCTCGGCGCCGACGCGCCGGAGCTCGCCCTCCTGCAGGACGCGCAGCAGCTTGCCCTGCATGGCCGGGGACATCTCGCCCACCTCGTCGAGGAAGAGCGTGCCGCCGTCGGCGACCTCGAAGAGGCCGCGCGTGTCGCGCTCCGCGCCCGTGAAGGCGCCGCGGGTGTACCCGAACAGCGTCGACTCGAGCAGCGTCTCCGGGATGGCGGCGCAGTTCTCGGAGACGAACGGGCGATCCTTGCGCGGGCCGTTGAAGTGAATGGCGCGGGCGACCAGCTCCTTTCCCGTGCCGCTCTCGCCCTGGATGACGACGGGCAGCGCCGTGTCGGTGAGCCGATCGAGCAGGCGGAAGAGCTCGAGCATGCGCGGCGTGCGGCCCACGATGTTGCGGTAGTCGTAGCGCACGGCGAGCGCCTCGCGGTTCTCGCGCAGCTCCTGCTTTATGCCCGAGAGCTCCTCGCCGCGCGCCGCGAGCTCGACCTCGAGGCGGCGGTTCAAGGCCTCGACCTGGCGCTCGCGGCGGCGCAGCTCGGAGAGCAGGCGCGCGTTCTCGATGGCGATGGCGGCCTGTTCGGCGAAGTCGAGCACGACCTTGACGTCCTCGTCGTCGAAGGCGCCCTTGCGCAGGCGGTGGTCGGCGTAGATCGTCCCCACGGCGCGGCCCTTGACGACGAGGGGCACGGCGAGCACGGAGCGCAGGTGGAGGTCGGACACGGAGAGCGCCTCGCGGAAGCGGGTGTCGCCGGCGGCGTCGATCGTGACGATGGGCTCGCCGCCCGCGGCGGCCTGGCGCGCGATGGAGCGCGAGAGCTCGAACTCGGCCGTCTCGAGCGTCTTCTGGTCGATGTTGCGCGCGACCTTGACGACGAGCTCGCCCGCGTCGTCCTCGAGCAGCAGGAAGCCACGCTCGGCGTCGCAGAGCTCGATGACCGTGTCGACGATGGTCTCGAGCAGGCGCGGCAGGCGCAGCTCGCTGTTGAGGCGCTTGTTGATGCGCAGCAGGCGGCGCAGCCGTGACTCCGTCGCGGCGGCGCGAGCGGCGAGCGCGGCGTCGCCGCTCGCGGGCCCGGCGGCGCCGAGCGCGCCCAGCCAGGGCGCGTCGGGATCGGAGTCGAGGCCGGGGCGGTGGTGCTCGGGGCTTGCCATGCGGATCTCCTGGAAGGTGGCTCGGGCGTAGAGGTGGGCGGCGCGCGCGGTCTGGCGGTCGCCGGCGCGGTGCGCGAGGCGGGCCGCCGTGCGGGCGAGGCGCCAGGCCGCGGGCCGGAGC
>DASZWW010000258.1:0-12874 GCA_035546175.1 Polyangia bacterium | reverse complement strand
GGCTCGGGCTGCTCCTTGTCCGACACCGACGGGACCGGCGCCGGCGGGCTCGCCTGCCTCGTGCTGGGCGCCACGCTCGCCGGACGCGCGCGCCGGCGACGCCGCGCCCCGTAGCCTCCGGCCCGAGCCCGAGCTCGAGCGCGACGACAGCCTACTGCGCGCCGCTGTCGCGCCAGCTCAGCTTGACGTTCAACCCGAAGTTCCAGCCCGTCACGATCGCGATGGCGATGAGGTTCGCCAGGTAGCGGTTCATGTGCAGCAGGTTGAACATCAAGTTGAGCAGCACGACGTTGAGGACGAGGCCGAGGCCGCACACGGCGGCGAACTTGAGCAGGCGCCGCAGGCGGTGCCGCAGGCCCGACTGCCGCGCGGCGATGTCGCGGAAGGTCCAGAGGTCGTTCCACAGGAAGTTGTTCACGATGGCCGTGCTCGAGGCGATGACCTTGCTGCGCGTCAGCCCCCACCCGAGCGTCGTCGGATCGCTCAGGAGATAGAGCACGCCCATGTCGACGAAGACGCCCGTCAGCCCCACGAGCGCGAAGCGCGCGAAGCGGGAGATGGGCAGCGAGTCGAGGCGCAGGCGCAGCAGGTGGCGCAGGTACTCGACGTAGACCCGGCTCGTCACCTTGCTCTCGCCCGCCGTGCGCTCGCGGAACACGTAGCCGACCTCGGCGACGCGGCCGATGTTGACGCCGCCGCGGCCCAGGACCTCGATGAGGATCTTGTAGCCGAGCGGGTTGAGCGCGATCCCGGCGATCGACGACCGCCGGAACATGAAGTACCCGCTCATCGGATCGGAGATGCGCCCGACGACGTTCGGCAGGATGACGAGCCCCAGCAGCTGAGCGCCGCGCGAGAGCGCCCGGCGGTGCAGCGCCCAGTTCGAGACGCCGCCGCCCTCGACGTTGCGGCTCGCGACGGCGAGGTCGGCGCCGCGCACCATCTGCTCGAAGAGCTTGGCCGTGACCTCGGGCGGGTGCTGGAGGTCGGCGTCGATGACGGCGAGGACGCTGCCGCGCGCCACCTGCCAGCCCCGGATGACGGCGGTCGACAGCCCGCGCTCGCTCTGGCGGCGCATGACCCGCAGCTTCGGATGCCGCCGCGAGAGCTCGAGCGCCACCTCCCAGGTGCGGTCCTTGCTGTCGTCGTCGACGACGATGAGCTCGTACGCGCCGGCGAGCGGCCCCTCGAGGACGTCCGTCAAGCGCGCCACGAGCTCGCCGATGTTCTTGCTCTCGTTGAACGTCGGGATGACGAGCGAGAGGCGCACGCCCGTCTCGCCATCGAGCGGGAGCGCGTCCACGACGAGGGGGCCCGTGGGCGCGGGCACCAGCGCGGGCGAGCCCGACTCGGTTTCGACTGCCGTCATGAAGCTCGCAGAACGATAGCAGCGGCCTCCGACCTCGCCAAGCGGCGCCGGAACGGTCGAGCGGACGCGCGCGCGCAGAGCCGGACAGTGGCTGGCGCGCGCGGCCGCCCCGCTGTGAGGAGATTCTGCCAAGTGCCGCACCGCGCTTGTGGCGTCGACGCGCCTCCCCAAGTTCAAGGAGGCGTTCCGCGGGGGATGGGAAAGGCAGGGTGGGATCGTGAGGAAGACAGGTTGGGTATTGGGGGGAGCGATCGTGGTGGGCGCCCTCGTCGGTTGCGGGCCTGGCTCGTCGACCGGCGAGGGCGCGCGGAGCCCGCTGTTCCGGCAGCTGCCGGGCGACTGCGAGGAGGTGCCGCTCCCGGTGGCGGGCGCGCGCGCGTCGGCCGAGGAGAACGACCACTTTCACGCGAGCTTCGCCATCGACGGCGACGAAGGCACGCGCTGGTCGAGCGGCCGCGCGAGCACGGCGTGGCTCGTCCTCGATCTCGGCCGGCGCGAGATGATCCGCAGCCTCTCGATCGACTGGGAGCGCGCCTTCAGCCCGTCCTTCTGGGTGCAGGCGTCGGACGACGCCGTCAGCTGGGCGACGCTCGAGATCACCGGCGCCACGCAGGCCGGCGAGCAGGACATCCCGGCGCTCGACGCGACGGCGCGCTACCTGCGCATCCTCTCGCAGCGGCCGTCGACGTTCGGCAACGTCTCGATCTTCGAGGTGCGCGTCTTCGGTGACCCGAGCGTCGCGTGCCTGGGCGTCCCGGTCAGCTGCGCCGGTCCCGTGCTGCTGCAGGCGGCGCGCGCGCAAGCCTCGTCCACGCAGCTCGGCTACACGCCGCCCGGCGCGGCCGTCGACGGCGTGTACAGCACGCGCTGGTCGAGCAACTTCACCGACGACGAGTGGCTGGCCGTCGATCTGGGCGGCGTCGCGCGCATCGACGAGGTCCGCATCACGTGGGAGCACGCCTTCGCCAAGCGCTTCGCGCTGCAGACCGGCCCCTCGTTCAGCGGACCGTGGACGACGGCGGTCGAGGTCGACGACGGGCAGTTCGGCACGACGCTGACCGACGTCGGCGCGAGCGCGCGCTACCTGCGGATGCTGGGGATCCAGCGCGCGACCCAGTACGGCTACTCGATCTGGGAGCTCGACGTGTACGGCAGCCGGCAGACGACCTGCCCCTAGCTCGGGCGGGGGCGAGCCATGGCCCGCCGCGCGCCGACACATATAGATGAAGGGACGCGGTGGGCCGTGACCCTAGGGTCCCCCGGCGGGTTGCCTCGCGGCCTGTCGGGGATCCCGGTATTCGACGCGCGCCCCGTTGCGGCGCCGCGCGGCCGCCCCAGAGATTCCCCCGCCAGCAACGCGGAGGTGGGCTTTGGGCGAGTCGAAGCGACGAAGGCTCGGGTGGGCGATCGCGATCGCGACGGTGTCGGCGACGGCGGCCTGGGCGGGCGAGGCCCCGCCCGAGAGCGCGGCGTTCGGGCCCGCGTACCGCCTCGAGCCTCCGCGCCTCGCGGCGGCGGGCCGCCCGCCGTCCGCCGCCAGGAGCCTCGCGCTCTCCGAGGCGCTCAAGCCGGGACCGAGCGGCGTCGACCTGCGGCTGCGCAGCCGGTGGCTCACGGACGCGCGCGCGGGCCTCGCCGACGACGGCTTCTACTCCCTCGGCGAGCAGGTGGCCTACTTCGTCGCGCACGAGCCCGGCCTGGTCGTGAGGCTGCCCGAGGCGCCCGCGCGCGCGGCGCCGCCGCGGATCGAGCTCGCGACGCTCGAGCTCCACCTGCCCTTCTAGCCCGCGTGCGGGTGCGCGGCCTCCCAGGCGCGCACCTTCCGGCGCGCCTCGTCGAAGAGGCGGCGGTAGTTCCCGCGGCGCACGAGCTCGCTCGCCTCCTCGGTGAGCCGCTCCCAGAGCCTGCCGTAGAGATCGTAGACGGCGAAGTACGTCGCCTCGTCGGTCGGTCCCACGAGGTCGGTGCCGAAGAGGAAGCGATCGGCGCGTCGGTTGACGAGCTCCGCCACGTTCCTCGCCGACTCGGGCGTGATGTCGAGGTACTTCGCGACCTCGTCCCAGGAGATGTCGAAGCAGACGTGATCGAAGGCCGGATCGTCGAGGATCGAGGCGATGATGGCGGCGTGGCTCTCGACGGGGCGCGCGATGCGCCCCACGCCGACGTGGGCCCAGATGATCCGCGTGCGCGGGTGCCGCCGCAGCAGCTCCTTCATCTGCGCGAGGTACGCGGGCGCGGCGCCCTCCTCGGGGAAGGGCGCGTCCATGTCGTTGTGGACGAGCACGACGAGGCCGACCTCCCCCGCGAACTCGAGCAGCCGGTCGAGCGCGGGATCGCGCAGGCTCGCCACCTCGTCGCTGATCTTCGAGGTCACGAACTGCGCGTGGATCGTGAACTCGCCGATGCCCGTGAACACGCCCGGGAAGGTCTGCAGCACGCGGCGGACGTGATCGGCCCCGTACATGTCCGTCGGGTTGAACCCCGTGATCATCGGATCGAAGCGGGCGCGCGCCTCCGGCGGCAGCGACAGGTACTCCATGGCGATCTGCGCGTCGGTGAAGGAGTAGTAGTAGAGGCGCGCGTTCGACAGCAGCGAGCACGGCGGGGGTCTGTCGCCCGAGGTGCGGTGCGACCACTTCTGCTGGAGCGGGATGCCGAAGAGCGCGGCGCGCTCGACGCGCGTCCCCATGACCTCGAGGAAGCGGCGCGCGTCGGGGCCTTCCTGAAGGTAGTTCGTCAGGTGGACGTGGCTGTCGCTGAAGACGGGCGGCGCGGCTGAGGCGGCCATGCGGGAAGCGTAGTCATTCCGAAAAACGCCCGGGAGACGGCGGTCGGGCGGCCCTCCACGGTGGCCACCGCCGTCGGGGCGTTCGAGCTCGGCCGGGATTGCGGCGGCGCCCGACATGACAGCCCGGCCGGGCGGACGCACATACCGAGCGCGCAGGCCCGACCTCTCCACGCCGGTGCGGCGCGGGGAGGCGAACGAGGATGGCTCGCAAGAGGAGGATCGCGATCGCCTGCCAGGGCGGCGGCAGCCAGTGCGCGTTCGTCGCCGGCGCGCTCGACGCGCTGTTCGAGCGCGGGGTGCAGGACCGCTACGACATCGTGGGCCTCTCCGGCACCTCCGGCGGCGCCATCACGGCGTCGCTCGCGTGGCTCGGGCTGCTCAAGCGCGCGCAGGGCGACGGGACGGCCATCGGCGCGCGCATCCTCGCGTGCTGGAGGGACCTGTCGGCGCAGACGCCGCAGGAGATCATGTTCGATCGGCTGAGCGTGGAGGTCGTGCGCGCCGGAGAGCGCGGCCTCTTCCCGACCTGGGCCGTGAGCCCGTCCTCGCGCAGCTTCCAGGCGTGGTCGCGCCTCACGGCCCTCATGGTCGGGCGGCCCGAGTTCACCGACCTGCACGCCCTGCTCGTCAAGCACATCGACTTCGCGGAGCTGCCCGCGCTCGTGCGGCCCGACAGCCCCGTGCTCCTCGTGGGCGCGGGTGACGTGCTCGACGGGACGTTCAAGATCTTCAGCTCGGCGCTGGGCGAGATCAAGGTCGAGGCGCTCCTCGCGTCGGCGGCCATCCCCAACCTGTTCCCCGCCGTCTGGGTCGACGGGCACGCCTACTGGGACGGCATCTTCGCGTCGAACCCGCCCGTCTTCCCGCTGCTGCGCCACGTGTACATGGGCGGCAAGAGCCTCCCCGAGGAGATCTGGGTCGTCCAGGTCAACCCCACGCACAGCGAGGTGGTGCCCGAGGTGCCGAGCGACATCTCCGATCGGCGCAACCAGCTGGCCGGCAACATCAGCCTGCAGCACGAGCTGCAGATCATCGAGATGGTGAACCTGCTCCTCGAGCAGGGCGCCCTCACGGCCGAGTTCCGCGCCCGCTTCGGGCTCGACATGGTGGAGCCGATCGCCGTGCGCTTCATCCGCATGTCGCCCGAGCTGCTCGAGCACCTCGACTATCCGAGCAAGCTCTCGCGCCAGCCTGCCCACATCGAGCGCCTCGTCGCCGACGGCGAGGTGCAGGCCCGCGAGTTCCTCGCGCGCATCGGCGATCTGGGCGGGTCGCCCGAGCCGCCGCCCGCCGTCCCCGTCGTCGAGAGCGTGGGTCCGGGCCTGGCGGGGCACGACGCCCGATGAGCGGGCGCGGGATCCCCTGCGCCGCCGTGGCGTTGCTCCTCGTGTCGCCTCGAGCGGCGGCCGAGGACGCGCCGGCGCCCACCGCGCCCGCAGCGCCGCCGACGCTCGTGGCGCCCCTGCCGGCCGAGCCGCCGCCCGAGCCGCCCAAGCCCGAGCCGCCCTGGGCCCCGCCCCACTACGACAAGGGCTTCGTGCTCGTGCAGTCGCCCGACGAGGCGGCGACGCCGTTCTACCTCAAGCTCAACCACGTCTCGCAGTTCAAGTACTCGAACACGATGGCGGTCAACAAGACGTATACGACCCACCTCGGCGTCGAGAGAGACGTGCAGCGCCGCAACGACATCCAGCTCACGCGCGACGTCTTCTACTTCTCCGGGTGGGTCTTCGACCGCCGCCTCGACTTCAACATCCTCGTCTACACCTCGAGCGCGACGCTGTCGGCGACGGCGGCCGGGTACGTGGGGTGGATCTTCGGGCGGGCCTTCGCCCTCCGCGCCGGCTTCTTCTCCCTGCCGAGCCTGCGCTCCATGACGGGGACCTACCCCTACTTCCCGGGCACGGACCGGAGCATGGAGGTGAACTACATGCGGCCGGGGTTCACGCAGGGCGTGTGGGCCGACGGCGAGCTCGCCCCGGGGCTGAAGTACATCGCCATGATCGGAAACTCGCTCAACACCCTCGACATCGCGGCGACCAAGATCGACTTCCAGTTCGCCTACGCGGCCACGCTGTGGTGGGACCACAACGACTTCGGCAAGGCCTGGAACGACTGGGAGAACCACGCGGCGCCCGCGCTGCGCCTGGGCGCGGCCTTCACGTACGCGCGCGAGGACCGCCTGTCCGATCTCTCGACGGCCAGCCCCGAGAACAACGCGACGTTCATCTCCGACGGCACGCTGCTCTTCGCGACGGGGTCGCTCGCGCCCAACGTCACCGTCGCGCTCGCGAACTTCTACCTCGCCGCCGCCGACTTCGGCGTCAAGTGGCGGGGCCTGGCCTTCAACACCGAGTGGGCCTCGCGCTGGCTCGACCACTTCGACGCGGACGGGCCGCTGCCGCTCACGAGCATGCACGACTGGGGCTTCGAGGCCTCGCTGGGGTACTTCGTGCTGCGGAGCCGGCTCGAGCTGTACGCGCGCAGCTCGCTCGTCCACGGCCCCTTCGCGACGCCGGTCGAGGGCGCCGTGGGCCTGCACTTCTACCCCGTGAAGACCACGCGCGACGTGTGGCTCAGCGCCGAGGCCATCGGCATCCGTGACAGCCCGTTCGGGAGTGTCCTCTACATCTACTCCGCGGGACAGACGGGGCTGCTCGTGCCCGTCCAGTTTCTGCTGCGTTTCTGAGGCTCGCGGCGCTTCGTTTCCGATCGCGAAGACTCCGAAAAATCGCCCGCGGGCACTTGTTTGCGCGCCCCCGGGGCCCCATATGCCTTGCGCCAACAAGTCGGGAGGCAGGCCATGTTCGACCAGCTCGTCGAAGGGATGCGGAAGGCGTCCGAGTCATCGTGGCAGTTGCAGCAAGAGGTGTTCCGCAACTGGACGCGGATGTGGCTCCAGTCCGCGCCGGGGGGCGCGGGCTTGGGCGCGGCAGGCGACCTCGGGCGCGGGGCGCAGCGGCGCTGGCTCGAGCTCGGGCTCGAGATGCTGCACAAGCACCGCGAGGCGCTCGACTCGACGTACCGGGCCGGGATCCAGATCATCGAGCAGAGCCTCAGGCTCGGCGACGCGCGCTCGGTCGAGGACTCGCGCAAGGTCGTCGAGGACCTGTGGCGGAAGCTCTTCGACCTGCAGAAGGTCCAGGCGGAGAACCAGTTCCGCGACTTCCAGGAGTGGGTCAACAAGAGCGCCGGTCTCGTGCAGGAGATGCCGCAGGCCTAAAGCGTCCGAGGAGAAAGATGGGCATTCGAGTTTCGGGCATCGGGGGGTACGTTCCGGCGCGGGCCGTGACCAACGACGAGTTGGCGCGCAAGGTCGACACGTCGCACGAGTGGATCGCCAAGAAGACGGGCATCCTCGAGCGGCGCGTGTCGGCCTCGGACGAGGCGCCGAGCGACATGGCCTGCCACGCCGCCGCGCGCTGCCTCGAGCGCGCCGGCGTCGACCGCAACGACGTCGACCTCATCGTCGTCGCCTGCGCGACCCCCGACCAGCCGCAGCCCGCCGTCGCCTGCCTCTTGCAGGAGAAGCTCGGCATCGGGCAGCGCCGCTGCCCCGCCTTCGACGTCAACTCGGTGTGCTCGGGCTTCGTGTTCGCGCTCAACGTCGCGCAGAGCATGATGCTGACCGCGCCGGAGCGGTACCGCCACGTCCTCGTGGTGGGCGCCGACGCGTTCTCGAAGATCATGAACTGGCGCGACCGCCGCACCTGCGTCTTCTTCGGCGACGGCGCGGGCGCCGTGCTGCTCACGCGGCGCGCGGGCGCGGACGACCGCTTCCACTTCAGCCTCGGCAGCGACGGCCGCGGTCACAACCACATCGAGGTGCCCGCGGGCGGCACGCGCCTGCCCGCGACGCACGACGCGATCGACCGCCAGCTCAACACGTTCACGATGAACGGGCCCAAGGTCTGGGACTTCGCCGTGACGACGGTGCCCGAGACGATCCGCGCGCTGCTGGGCGAGCGGGGGCTGCGACCCGCCGACCTCGACCTGCTCGTGCTCCACCAGAGCAACCTCCGCATGATCGAGGCCATCATGAAGTCGCTCGAGCTGCCCATGGACAAGACGGTCACGACCGTCGAGACCTACGGCAACACGGCGGCGGCGAGCATCCCGCTGACGCTCGAGAAGGCGCGAGACGAGGGGCGGCTCCCCGACGGGGCCAGGGTCATGATGTGCGGGTTCGGCGGCGGTCTGTCGTGGGGCGCGGCGCTCGTCGACTGGTGACCTGGTGTCGAGCGTCCTGATCACGGGCGCGGCGAGCGGCATCGGCGCGGGGCTGGCCTCCGAGCTGTCGCGGCTCGGCCACCACGTCATCGTGAGCGATCTCAAGCTCGCCGGCGGCCAGGCGGTGGCCGAGCGCATCCGGGCCGCGGGCGGCTCGGCGGACGCCATCGCCCTCGACGTGACCTCGGAGGCGAGCGTCGCCTCGGCCATGTCCGCGCTCACGCGGCCCGTCGAGGTGCTCGTCAACAACGCCGGCCTCCAGCACGTCTCGCCGCTCGAGGACTTCCCCATGACCAAGTGGGACTACCTGCTGCAGGTCATCCTCGTGGGGACCGCGCGCATGACCCGGGCCGTGCTGCCCGACATGCGCGCCCGCGGCTTCGGCCGCATCGTCAACATCGGCAGCATCCACTCGCTGGTGGCGAGCCCGTACAAGAGCGCCTACGTCGCCGCCAAGCACGGCCTGCTCGGGCTCACGCGCACTGTCGCGCTCGAGACGGCCGGCGTCGACATCACGATCAACACGATCTGCCCGAGCTACGTGAGGACGCCGCTCGTCGACAAGCAGATCGCCGACCAGGCGCGAACGCGCGGCATCCCCGAGTCGGAGGTGGTCACCGAGATCATGCTCAAGCCCATGCCGAAGGGCGTGTTCATCGGGGTCGACGAGCTGGCGGGCATCACGGCCTTCCTGCTCTCGACGGCCGCCCGGAACGTCACGGGCCAGGCCATCGTGGTCGACGGCGGCTGGACGGCGCAGTAGGGGTTCCTCCTGATGAGTCCGTACGTGACCCGTCGGGTGGAAACCTCTATACTGCTGCGCACCCCGTCGCGTCGTCCCCGCGCGACGAGCACCAGCAGTCGCCCCCTTGCTTTACCACCTGCACGAGTACCAGAGATCCCTCCTGGCGCCCGCGAGCGTCATGGCGCAGGCCGCGGCGAAGGCGTTCTCGTCGCCCCAGAGCTGGTTCGCGCAGCTGCCCGGCGCCTCGCGCGTGGCCGCGGGGTACGAGCTCTTCCACCGGCTCGCCAAGCGCTACGACAAGCCGAGCTTCGGCATCGACGCCGTCGAGGCGCACGGCGCGCGCGTGGCCGTGCTCGAGGAGACGGTGCTCGCCAAGCCCTTCTGCCGCCTCTTGCGGTTCGCGCGCTACGCCGACCGCCCCGAGCTCGTCGCGCGGCTCGCCGAGGACGCGCCCGTCCTGGTCGTGGCGCCGCTCTCGGGCCACCACGCGACGCTCCTGCGCGAGGCGGCGCGGACGCTGCTCGCCGACCACACGGTCTACGTCACCGACTGGATCGACGCGCGCCTCGTGCCGCTCGCCGAGGGCTCCTTCACGCTCGACGACTACGTTGCCTACGTCCGCGAGTTCATGCGCCACATCGGGACCGAGCGCCTCCACGTGCTCGCCGTGTGCCAGCCCGCCGTGCCCGTGCTCGCCGCGGCGGCGCTCACGGCGGCCGCCGGCGAGCCGGAGCCGCGCAGCCTCGTGCTCATGGGCGGCCCCATCGACACGCGCCAGAACCCCACCGACGTCAATCGCTTCGCGACGACGCGCCCGCTCTCCTGGTTCGAGACGAACCTGCTCCACGAGACGCCGGCCGGCTACCCGGGCCGCGGGCGGCGCGTCTACCCCGGCTTCCTGCAGCACGCCGGCTTCATCGCCATGAACCCCGTGCGGCACGCGAGCGCCCACCTGGACTTCTATGCCGACGTCGCGCGCGGCGAGCACGGCGACGCCGAGGAGCACCGCCGCTTCTACGACGAGTACAACGCCGTCCTCGACATGCCCGCCGAGTACTACATCGACTGCGTGCGCGTCGTCTTCCAGCAGCACCTCCTGCCGCGGGGCCTGTGGCGGGTGGGCGGCGAGCGCGTCGCGCCCGAGGCCATCACGTGCGCCGCCCTCATGACCGTCGAGGGCGAGAAGGACGACATCTCCGGCCTCGGGCAGACGCGCGCCGCGCACGGGCTCGCGACGGGCATCCCCGCGCACCGCAAGGAGCACCTCACGGTGATGGGCGCGGGTCACTACGGCATCTTCAGCGGCCGCCGCTGGCGCGAGATCGTCTACCCGCGCATGCGCGCCTTCCTCGCGGCCGCCGACGGCGCGCCCGCGCGGCGGCGCGTGCTGCGCACGGCTTGACTGGCCCAGGTGAGCGCCCGCCGCAGCCGAGGTCAGGCTCTCTCGGTCGCCCTCGCCTGAAGCTCCGCGCTCGCGTCTTCGATCTGCTCCAAGGCCACGATGCGGGCGTCGTCCCTCACGGGGGAGCGCTCTTCTTCAGGTCGGAGATCGGGACTCTGTTGGCCGCCATGAGGCTGGCGACCGACGTCTCGTGCTTCTCGGCGATCTTCGTGAGGTAGTCGCCAACCTCATCGTGATTCTTCTGGGTCACGCGAAGGTTCCAGATCTGCGGAAGTCCGACCTTGGTGTGGTGACAGACGTGCGGCAGGTGACAGAGCAGCGCCCCCACCGCTCGGATGGGGTTGTGCCCCTCCCCCTTGGCGACGACGAGGGTGAGCCCGGTCTGCGAGAGCACGGTCATCTCCTTGGGCAACGACAGCATGGCGTCGTCGTTGGTGATCAGCCCATCCCACGGCCGCGGATGACGGCAGAGCCCCGCGATCAGCTCCCAGTCGTCGACCTCCGCCCAGGCCGCGTCGATGAGGCGCACGGGCACCACCTCGACCATGGGCATCACGGACGCAAAGGCCTTGAGCACCGGCTCGGGGAAGTTGTGATCGAGGGCGAAGAGCCGCTTTTCCACGGCGACGGTCTAGGCAGCCCGTAGGTTCTCGGCGAGCTGCGCCTCGAGATCCAGCGCCTCGGCGATCTGCTCCGACGTGACGTAGGGGTAAAGCTCGTGAATCGCTCCCTCGTCGAACCCATCGTCCTTCAACGCCGCGAGGGCCCGCGTCTCGAGCCGCGTCCCCACGATGTGCGGCGACCCGCTGATCCGCCCCGGCACGATTCGCAGCTCCGGCCTCGGCCGCACGAGATCGGGCCCACGCGTCCCTTCCGCCGTCGAGAACGGCGCGACCAGGTTCAAGAACTCGGCGCTCTCCAGCTGCCCGTCGAGATCCTGCACGCCCGCGGGAGGGTTCACATGGATTCTGCCCGATTCGTCGACGAACAACGAGGGTCGCGTCGCGTCCCACACGGGCGTCTCGAAAGCGGCCAGCGCCTTGAGAGCACGACGCACGGCAGGCATGCTCGTCCGCGGGATCTCGGTCCCGCGCTCCGTCGTCTTCTTGCGCCGCAGCCAGTAGATCACCCGCAGGCTCATGAGGTCCGGGTACGACCACAGCTTGACCTTCGTGGCCGAGACCTTCGGTACGAGAATCTCCTGTCGCGCCCACCAGTGGATGGTGCTCCTCGGCACGCCCGAGAGAGCCGCCGCGCGCTCAGCGGTGTATGCGCCCGGGAGATCCATCGCCGCTAGGCTACCATGGAGCGCTCGGGCTTCGCGCGGATGCGGCCCGACCGTCGTGCCGGCCGGAGCGTCCATGGATCGGGTGAGTCAGAGCACCGTCTCCGAACTGGCGCCGTTCGTGGTCCCCTGACGTATGCTCCCGCCATGTCGAAGATCCGCATCGCCGTCGCCTCGACGCCGCTCACGGCCACGCTCGCGGAGGCCGTCCCGGCGGCCGTTGCCGCCGTCGAGGAGGCGGGGCGCCTCGGCGCCGCCATCGTGTGCTTGCCCGAGACGGGCCTGCCGGGGCACCGCATGCAGAGGCGCCCCGTCGAGGACGCCACGCCGGCGGCGCTCGACGAGGCGGTCGCCGCGGTCGCCGCGGCGGCGCGGCGCGCGCGCGTCGTGACGATCGTCGGCACGGAGCGGCCCACGCCCGCGGGGCGCGAGATCGTGCAGGTGGTGATCGACGCGGACGGCGCGACGCTCGGCGCGCAGACGAAGACGCAGATGGATCCCTCCGAGGAGGTCCAGTACGTCGCGAGCCGCGCGGGGCGCCGCGTGTTCACGGTGGCCGGCGTGACGTTCGGCATCGTGATCTGCCACGAGTCGTTCCGCTACCCGGAGATCACGCGCGCGCTCGTGCTCGCGGGCGCGCAGATCGTCTTCGCGCCGCACTACGTGACGACGCGCGACGGGTCGCTGCCGGCGCGCTGGCTCGACCCGGCGAGCCCCTACAACGAGAAGGCGCTCATGTGCCGCGCCATGGAGAACACGGTGTTCGTCGCGGCGGCCAACTCCGCGGGGCCCGAGCAGGGCTCGGTGACGGGCATCATCGGCCCCGACGGCGCGCTCGTGGCGAGCGTCCCCTACGGGCAGGTGGGCGTCGTGGCCGCCGAGCTCGACCTCGAGCGGGCGACGCGCCTCATCGCGCGGCGGTGGGCGCCCGAGCGCAGCGTGCGGTTCGCCGAGTGACCGTCGCGCCGGCGGTGGCGGGCGAGCGCGAGCGCGGCGAGCGCCAGCGCGAGGACGGGGCCGTCGGCGGCGGCGGTCGTCCCGGCGAGGGCGCAGCC
>DASZWW010000257.1:0-18110 GCA_035546175.1 Polyangia bacterium | reverse complement strand
TGCTCGTCCTCTCCGACGATCCGAGCTACGCCTACGGCGCCCACGTCCTCACGACGGCGACGGACCACACCTTCACGCTCATGAACACGGGCGGCGTCGTCGCGACGGCGATCGCGCCGGGCGCCCTCGCCGCGCCCTACGGGTGGAAGGGCGGGACGGCGCCCGGGGCGGGCGGCACCTGCGCGGCGACGCTCGGCGCGGGCCAGTCATGCACGCTGGTCGTGACGTTCGCCCCGACGGCGGCGGGCGAGGCTGACGCCACGCTGACCGTCGCCTACGAGGACGGCGTGACGTCGCGGTCGGTGACGCGCCCCCTGGCGGCGGTGGGCGTCGCGCCCGCGCTGCTCTCGATCTCCGACGGACCGACCTACGACTTCGGGACCGACGGCCTGGGCGTCGCCACGACGCACGTCTTCACGGTGTCGAACACGGGCGGCAACGCCGCGCAGGGGCTGGCGCTCGGCTCGGCCCTCGCGGCGCCGTTCGCGCTGCAGGGCGGGGCGCTCGCGACCGCGGGCACCTGCGCGACGACGCTGCCGGCGTTCACCTCTTGCACGGTCGCCGTCGTCTTCACGCCCACGGCGGCGACGCTGTCCGCCGACACGCTCTCGATCGCCTACGACGACGGCCTCGCCGCGCAGATGGCGACGCGCGGGTTGACCGGTACGGGCACGAGCCACGCCTTCCTGACGATCTCCGACGGCGCGACGTACGACTTCGGGACGCGCGCGCTCGGCGCCACGTCGACGCACGCCTTCACGGTCACGAACACGGGCGCGGCGACGGCGGGCGCGCTCGCGGCCGCGCCGCTCGCGGCGCCGTTCGCCTTCGCGGGCGGCGCGTATCCCGGCACGGCGGGGACCTGCGCGACGACGCTGGCCGCCGGCGCCTCGTGCACGGTCAACCTCGCGTTCGCGCCGACGAGCGCCGGCGCCGCGGCGGGGACGCTCCACCTCGACTACGACGACGGCTTCGGCGCGGCGGGCGCGGCGACGCGCGCCCTCAAGGGCGCGGGCACGAGCCTGGCGTTCCTCGCGATCTCCGACGGGCCCACGTACACCTTCCCCACGCTCGCCGACGGCGCGACGGGGGAGCACACCTTCACGGTGACGAACACGGGCCTCGCCGACGCCGCGTCGCTCGCCGCCGGCGCGCTCGCGGCCCCCTTCGCCTACAAGGGCGGCGCCTACCCGGGCGGCGGGACGTGCGGCGCGACGCTCGCGGCGGGGGCGTCGTGCACCGTCGTCGTCACCTTCCATCCGTCGGCGCCCGGCCCGTCGTCGGGCTCGCTGTCGCTCGCCTACGACGATTCGCTCGCGGCGGCGTCGGCGTCGGTCTCCCTCGCCGGCGACGGCGCGCTGCCCGCGCTGCTCGCGCTGTCCGACGGGCCCACCTACGACTTCGGCCTCCACGCGAACGGCTCGAAGACGCCGCACACGTTCACCGTCATCAACGTCGGCGGGCTCGCGGCGTCGGCGCTCGCCCCGCTCGCCCCCGGCGCCCCCTTCGCCGTCGTGACGCCCTTCCCGGGCGGGGGCACCTGCGGCGCCACGCTCGCGCCGGGCACGAGCTGCACCTTCGCCGTCACGTTCGCGCCCACGACGGCCGGCGCCGCCACCGACAAGGTCCAGCTTGGCTACGACGACGGCGCCGCCTCGCAGACGGCGAGCGTCGGCGTGACGGGCACGGGCGCGCCGCCGGCCGTGCTGTCGATCTCCGACGGGCCGACGTTCGACTTCCAGACGCGCGCCGTGGGCTCCACCACCGAGCACACCTTCACGGTCACGCTCTCGGGCGGCGTCGACGCGACGGGCCTGACCCCCGGCGGGCTGGCCACGGGCTTCGCCTTCAAGGGCGACGCCTATCCGGGGACGGGCGGCACCTGCGCGGGCGCGCTGACCTTGGCGGCGGCGAGCTGCACCGTCGTCGTGACCTTCTCGCCGAAGAGCGCGGGCCCCTTCTCGGGGGCCCTCAGCGTCGGCTACCAGGACGGCGTCACGAGCCAGGCCGCGTCGCGCCCGCTCGCCGGCGCCGGCGCGGCGCCCGCGCTGCTCTCGATCTCCGACGGGCCCACGTTCGACTTCCAGACGCAGGCCACGGGCTCGACGACGACGCACGGCTTCACCGTCACCAACACGGGCGGCATCGAGGCCGCGGGCATCACCCCCGCCGCGCTCGCCGCGCCGTTCGCGTTCCCGGGCACCGGCTACCCGGGCACGCTCGGCACCTGCGGCACGACGCTGGCGCCCGGCGCGAGCTGCGCGGTCGTCGTGTCCTTCACGCCCACGAGCGTGGGCGCGCCGAGCGCGACGCTCCGCCTCGCCTACGACGACGGCCTCGCGAGCGGCACGGCGAGCGTCGGCCTGAGCGGCACGGGCGCGGCGCCCGCGCTGCTGTCGATCTCCGACGGGCCGACGTTCGACTTCCAGACGCGCGCGACGGGCTCGTCCATCGGTCACGTGTTCACCGTGACGAACGCGGGCGGGGTCGCGGCGACGGCCATCACGCCCACGGGCCCGGCCGCGCCCTTCGGGTACAAGGGCGCCGTCCCGTTCCCCGGCTCGAACGGCAGCTGCGGCGTCTCGCTCGCGCCGGGCGCCTCGTGCACGTTCACCGTCACCTTCGCGCCGGCCTCGACGGGCATGAGCGCGTCGGGCATCCAGCTCGGCTACGACGACGGCGCCACGGGGCAGAGCGCCTCGATCGGCCTCGCGGGCGTGGGCGCCGGCCCGGCCGTGCTCACGATCTCCGACGGCCCGACCTACGACTACCAGAAGCACGCCACGGGCTCGACGACCACGCACACGTTCACGGTGACGAACACGGGCGGCGTCGACGCGGCCTCGCTCGCGCCGGCCGCCCTCGCCGGGCCGTTCGCGTTCGCGGGCAACGCCGGCTACCCGGGCACGGGCGGCAGCTGCTCGGGCTCGCTCGCGGCGGGCGCGACGTGCACGATCGTCGTCGCCTTCGCGCCCACGACGGGCGGCCTCAGCCCCGCGACGCTGTCGCTCTCGTACGACGACGGCGCCGCGCCGCAGGCCGCGTCGCGCGCCCTCCAAGGCACGGGCGCCGCCCCGGCGCTGCTCGCGATCGCGGACGGGCCGACGTTCGACTTCGGCATCGACGCGAACGGCTCGACGCACGGCCACACCTTCACGGTCACGAACGGCGGCGGCGTGGACGCGACCAGCCTGGCGGGCAGCTTCATCGGCGCGCCCTTCTCCTACGCGGGCCTCATCTACCCCGGGACGAACGGCACCTGCGGCGCGTCGCTCGCCGCGGGCGCGACGTGCACGGTCGTCGTCTCGTTCGCGCCGACGGTGAGCGGCCTCGCCGCCGCGACGCTCGCCCTCACCTACGACGACGGCGCCGCCGCGGGCCGCTCCGCGTCGGTGAGCCTCTCGGGCTCGGGCGCGCCGCCCGCGCTGCTCTTCATCTCCGACGCCGCGACCTACGACTTCGGCACGCTCTCCACGACGGGCAGCAAGACGCACGTGTTCCACGTCGAGAACGACGGCGGCCTCGCGGCCGCCTCGCTCGCCCCCGCCGCGCTGCCCGCGTCGTACTCCTACCCGGGCGGCTACCCCGGCCTCGGCGGCAGCTGCGGCACCGCGCTCGCGGCGGGCGCGGCGTGCACGCTCGTCGTGAGCTTCGCGCCCCAGTCGGCCGGCACGTTCCCCGGGACGCTCTCGCTCGGCTACGACGACGGCACCGGCCCGCAGTCCGCCTCGCGCGCCGTCACGGGCAAGGGCACGACCGCCGCCTTCCTGTCGATCACCGACTTCCCGCCCCCGTACTACGCGGCGTACGGCCTGCAGACCGATCCGCCGACCTACGACTTCGGCGGCGCGGGCCTCGGCACGACGGCGACGCACCAGTTCTTCGTGACCAACTCGGGCGCGGCGACGGCGACGTCGCTCGCGGGCGGCGCGCTCGGCGCGCCGTTCGCATGGGCGGGCAACGCCTTCCCGGGCGCGGGCGGCGGCACCTGCGGCGCGACGCTCGCGGCGGGCGCGACCTGCACCGTCGTCGTCTCCTTCCATCCGACGGTGGCCGCCGCTCCGACGTCGAGCTTCTCCGTCGGTTACAACGACGGGACGGGCGCGCAGAGCGCGTCGCGCGCCATCCACGGCACGGGCACGAACGGCCCCGTCCTCACGATTTGGGACTTCCAGACGAGCGGCACCCAGGGCATCGACATCGGCCCCGAGTGGAACTTCGGCGTGCGCGGCATCGGCGTCACCGACGACCACTCCTTCTACGTGACCAACAGCGGCGGCGGCACGGCCATCAACATCACTCCCGAGGCGATGGGCGTCGGCTTCCTCTACAAGGGAGGGAAGTACCCGGGCACGAACGGCACCTGCGGCGCGACGCTCGCGGCCGGCGCCTCGTGCCTCGTCGACGTCGCCTTCAGCGCCGTCGCGGCGGGCGCGGCCTCGGGCCAGATCCTCCTCGACTACACCGACACGCCCGTCACGGGCTCGTTCCAGGCGTCGCGCGGCCTCGCGGGCGAGGGGACGAACCTCGCGTCGCTCGAGATCTGGGCCAACGGCCAGCCGTTCGATACGCTCGTCTACGATTACGGCTTCCACGCGACGGGCTCGTCGACGCCGCACACCTTCACCCTCGTCAACGCGGGCGCGGCGACGGCGACCGGCATCGCGCCGGTCGCGCTGCCGGCGCCGTTCGTCTACGTGGGTGGTGGCTATCCGGGCTCGGGCGGCACGTGCAAGACGACGCTCGCCTCGGCGACCACCTGCACGCTCGTCGTCGCCTACGCGCCGAGCGCGGGCGGGTCGGTCACGGGGACGATCTCCGTCGGCTACTTCGACGGGCAGGCGCAGCAGGCGGCCAAGCGCGACGTCTCGGGCACCTCGACGCAGTACGCGTTCCTCACGATCGACAACTGGCCGACGGGCGGCGGCGGCGGTCAGATCGACGATCCGTTCGACTTCGGGACCTCGGGCGTCCCCGTCGATCACACCTTCGCGCTGGAGAACATCGGCGCCCAGGCGGCGACCGTCCTCGCCGGCGTCAACCCGGCGGCGCCGTTCTCGTTCAAGGGCGGGATGTTCCCGGGGCAGGGCGGCTCGTGCCAGTCGACGCTCGCCGCGGGCAGCTCGTGCACGGTCGTCGTGACGTACTCCGGCGCCGCGACGGCGTCGGCGACCTGGACCGCGAGCTATCAGGACGGCAGCGGCGGCACCGCGCAGGTCGCGCGCAACGTCACGGGCACGGCCGTCACGACGGCGGTGCTGCAGATCCTCGACTGCGACGACTGCAGCGTGAGCTCCCAGCCGGAGGACTTCGGCACGACGGGCACGAGCTCGACGCGCACCTTCCGCGTGCGCAACGTGGGCTCGGTGCCGGCGACGTCTGTGGGTGACGCCGGCACGATGGGCGACGGGTTCAGCTACGGCTCGGGCTCGAGCTACCCCGGCCAGAACGGCAGCTGCGGCTCGACGATCGCCCCGGGCGCGGGCTGCTACGTCTCGGTGGTGTTCCAGCCGCCCTCGCCGGGCCCGCACGCGAGCACGCTCACGCTCGGCTACAACGACGGCGCGGGCCCGCAGACCGCGCGCCGCGATCTCACCGGCACGGGCATCACGACGGCGCTGCTCGTCGTCAACGATTGGTCCGGGCGCGACGACAGCGACCTCGGCCCGCCCTACGACTACGGCAGCGCGGGCGTCGCGATCGAGCACACCTTCAGCGTCTGGAACGCCGGCGCGGCGCCCGCGACGGGGATCGCCCCGGGGGTCGGCCTCGGCAACGGCTTCGCGTTCAAGGGCAACACCTTCCCGGGCACGGGCGGGACCTGCACGAGCTCCCTCGCCGTCGGGACCGGCTGCAACGTCGTCGTGACCTTCACGCCCCCGGGCGCGGGGTCGTTCGGCGCGAAGCTCGCCCTCAACTACGGCTCGAACGGCGGGCCCGCGTCGTTCACGGCGACGCGCTCCCTGAAGGGCACCGGCATCACGACCGCGCTGCTCGCGATCGAGCCGTGGGGCCCGGGCGGCTCGCAGGGGCCGTACGACTACGGCGCCTTCGGGACGGCGACGGACCACACCTTCACGGTCGCCAACACGGGCCCCCAGGCGGCCACGAACATCGTCGACGGCATGACGCTCGGCGCGAGCTTCGCCTTCAAGGACGGCAGCTACCCGGGCACGGGCGGCGACTGCGGCGCGTCCCTCGCGGCCGGCGCGCAGTGCTCCATCGTGGTCACGTTCAAGCCCTCCGGCAGCGGCCCCGAGGCCGGCACGATCACGCTCGACTACAACGACGGCTCCAACCCGAACGCCCAGTCGACCCAGACCCTCACGGGCACGGCGCTCTCCGGTCCGCTCCTCCGCATCTACGACTTCAGCGGGCCGAACCTGGGCGCTCCGTCGGACAACCAGCAGCCCTACGACTACGGCACCTGGGGCACGCACGTCTACCACACGTTCACCATCCGCAACGACGGCAGCGCGGCGGCCTTCGGCATGGCCGACGCCGGCGCGCTCATGGGCGCCTTCTCTTACGAGCAGACGGGCTACCCGGGCCTGGGCGCGACCTGCGACGTCAAGCTCGCCGCGGGCTCACAGTGCACGATCAACGTGCGCTTCACGCCGACGGGCTCGGGCCCGCTCTCGGGCATCGTCTCGCTCAACTACACCGACGGCAGCGCGCCGCAGCCGCCCGTCTCGCGCAGCCTCACGGGCACGGCGACGCTGGCGGCGCTGCTCCAGATCAACGACGGCTTCGGCAACAACGGCTGCGGCGAGAGCTGCGGCCCGGCGCAGTTCGGAACGGTGGCCGTGGGCGGCACGAGCGAGGGCGTCTTCTTCGTCAACAACAACGGCGGCAGCACGGCCACCCTCGTGTCCGACACCGGCACGCTCGCGCTCCCCTTCAAGTACAAGGGCTCGGGCGGCTTCCCCGGACAGGGCGGCGACTGTGGGCCGTCGCTCGCGAGCGGCCAGGGCTGCCAGGTCGTCATCGACTTCGCGCCCACCACGCCCGGGACCAACCTCGGCTCGTGGGGCCTCAGCTACCACGACGGTCAGGGCGGCACCCCGACCGTCTCCCGCTCGGTGACCGGCACCGCGACGCCCTGATCGTCGGTCCGTCATTTCTCGACGGGCCGTTCGACCAACGGGAGGCGCTCGTGTGCTGGTCCCGCGCGAGACGTCGGGGACGCGCCGTCCGAGTGGGCGGCGCGTCCCTTTCTTTTGCCGAGGTGCGTCCTGCTAGCGGCAGCGCCAGGTGCGGTTGTTGGCGGCCGTGCCGAAGCAGAGGCAAGTCATGTTGCCCGTCGTGCACGTCTCGAGGTTCGTCGTGCACGTGCTGCCGTTCATGACGCCGGCCGCGCAGGCCGCGGGCGGCGCCACGTCGAACGTGAAGCCCCCGTCGCGCCCGGTGCGACCGCCGGTCGCACCCGCGTCGCGGCCGCCGTTGCGACCGCCCGTCGCGCCGGCGTCGCGGCCTCCCGTCCGACCGCCGGCGCCCCCGTCGCGGTTGCCGCCGCGTCCGGCGAAGCCACCGTCGAAGGCGATGCCGCCGTCGCGGTTGCCGGTGCGCCCGGCGCCGCCGCCCGCCCTGCCGGCCGCGCCGTTGTCGCCGGCCTGGCCCTGACCTGCGCCGTTGTCGCCGGCCTGGCCCTGACCTGCGCCGTTGTCACCGGCCTGGCCCTGACCGAAGTCTCCGCCCGAGCCGCTGGCGGTCGCGCCCGCCGTGCCCGAGCCGGTCGAGCCGGCGCCGCCGCCGGCGCCACCGCCTCCGCCGCAACCGACTCCGTAAACCACGAGCAGCGCGCCCATGGTGCCCATCACGATCCAATGCTTCGTCTTCATCTGGCCCCTCCGCGAGGAAGTGTGTTGGCGGGTGGGTGCGTGTCGGGCCCTAGGGTTCGTCAAAAAAAAAGCGCCTGGCAAAACGCCGCGCCGCGTATCTCCGCGTATCCACAGCGTATCTGCGGTGGTCCCAATTCCGGAACGGCGGCCCAACCCTAGGCTAATCGCCTGATTGCGGGGCGATCTCGTGGTCGGCGTCCACGTAGGTGTAAGCGGCCGGCGTCGCGGGGAGGGTGGTCTCGTCGCGGCGAAAACGGGTGGGCTCGGCGCGCTGCACCGAGAAGCTCTCGGTCCACGCGCCGCTCGCGCCGCGCTGCTCGATCACGAGCGGGGCGGCCCAGCGGGACGACCAGCAGATACGCGCCGTGGTGGGGGCGCCCTTGCCGAGCGTGACGAGCTCGCGCCAGGCGCAGTCGCGGCGCGCCGCCGACGGGTGCGGGTCCGGGGAGGCGCGCAGCTCGAACGCCGCCTTGGGGCGATCGACGACGTGGGCCAGGCCGAACCAGTCGGAGAAGACGCCGATGCGGTAGAGGTTGTCGCGGCGCACGCCCGTCACGACGTGGCGGCGGTGGTCGACGAAGCGGTACGCGTAGTCGCGCGCGCTCGTCGCGACGACGTAGAGGTCGAGCGCGTCGTCGGTCTTCCGGTGAAGGAACGCGCGGCGGTGCCGCCACAGCTCGAGGCGGTGCGGCTTGCCGTCGCTGCCGTGGAACCTCGCCTCGAGGTGGACGTCGGGCTCGGCGCGCTCGACGGGGAATGCGCGCTCCCAGCTGAGGGACGGCGCCGCTCCACCCGCGCTCGACGCGACCGCCTCGCGCGCGACGACGCCGCCCGCGGCGACGGCGAGCGCCGCCGCCACGGCCAGCGCCACGACGAGGCGCCCGACGGGGCGCGCGCTCACTGCCGCGTCGCCTTCGCCTTGTCGAAGTAGACGTATTTCGTCGTGTTGTCGTCGAGCGTCAGCGTCTTCGTCGAGAGCACGAAGTTGTAGCTCGTGTCCGTCGTGGGCGCGGCGCAGGTCGGGTCGTCGGGGTTGCACGAGCCCGCGATCGTCGCCGGCGCCGCCGGCATCGCCGTGCCCGGCGTGACCGTGTACGTGACGTTGTTGCCCGGCATGGCCTCCTTGAGCACGCGGCCGGTCGCCTGCGGCAGGCTGACGCCGAGGATCTTCGCCGCCGTGGGCGCGACGTCGACGTTGCCCGTCGGGTAGGTGTCCTTGAAGGCCGGCCGGAAGTCGGGGCCGGCGGCGATGAGCGTGTTGTGCACGTCGACCGGTCCGAACGTGCCGTGCGTCCCGCGGTTGCCCTGGGCGCTCTCGTACTCCGTGCCCGGCAGCGCGCCGCCGCCGGCCGTGGTCGCCGTTTCGTTCCAGTCGAAGCTCACGATGATGTCGGGGGTGGGGGGCGACCCGCGCGTCGCGCCCTCGACGTCGATGTCCTTGAGGGACATCGTGCCGGCGAGGGCGCCGTAGGTGCTGCGCACGAAGATCGCGCCGTAGCCCTTTCGCGTCTGGAGCGCCGTCACGACCTGCTTGACGATGTTCACGTCGTGGCTCGGGACGTAGAGGTAGTCCGAGCCGCCGTTCGCGGCGATGATGACCGCGTCGGTCGGCACCGTCGCCGGCACCTTGAACGAGACGGTCGTGTACTTCGCGTTCGCGGCGCCGCCGCAGATCGTCCCGTCGACGTCGATCTGCGTCGGGTAGAGCTGCGTGCCGTCGGCCTTGATGCCGGACATCACGGGGTCGTAGGTGCAGCCGACGCCGTCGTAGACGTGGGGGACGCCGGCCTTCGTCAGGAGATCGGCCGAGCGGATGTCGCCCGAGACCGAGTAGCCGTGGGGGTCGGCGGGGCCGACGGCGCCGCTGCCGTCGGGCGCGCCCGTGAGGCCGCGCAGCGGGAAGAACGCGGGATCGCCCGCCACGGTGGCGTGGCCGTGGTCGGAGACGACGATGAGGTCCGTCGTCGCCGCGAGGCCCAGCGTCGCGAGGCTCGTCTGCAGCCGTCCGAGGAGCAGGTCCTGATCGCGGAGCGAGTCGAGGGCCGGCGCCGAGCCAGGGCCGAACGTGTGCTCGGTGCTGTCGGGGTTGCGGAGCCAGATGAGCGTGAGGTCGGGATCGATCCGGGGGAGGATGTAGCTGAGGTAGACGCCCATCATGTACTCGTTCTTCGCGTTGTGCGGCGAGCCGGCGAGCGCGCGCGGATCCGGGGTCGTCGCGTCGGCGAGCTTGATGACCGCGGCGACGTTCGTCGCCGTCGGGTCGCCGTTGCCGCTGTCGAGCGCCAGCGGTCCGTCGGCGAACGGGTAGAGCTTCGCGTTGGCGGGGAGCGGGAAGCCCGCGCCCTGAAGGTTGCGGGCGAAGGTCTCGGGGAAGGCGATGTCCTCGTCGAAGATCACGCCGCCCGTGCCGTCCTCGCGGTAGTCCTGGATGAAGGCGGCGCCGCTCATGCCGACGGCCGCCGTCTTGAGGCCCGCGGCGTGCGCCTGCTGGAAGAGGGTGCTCACGAGGAGCAGCGCGCCCTGGTTCTGCGCGACGTCGTACGCGTCGAGCGCCTGCAGGACGCCGTAGTCCTCGGTGAAGATCGGCTGCGCGAAGTCGTTGGCCGCGCCCGTGGCGTCCTTGCCGGCCGGGCCGGGCTGGTACTCGGTGTCGCCGTAGAAGCCGTGCGTCGCCGGGTACGAGCCCGTCGCGAAGGCCGGGGCGTTCGTCATCGTGAGCGTCGGGAACACGGCGTGGTTGTCCGTGAAGTTCGTGCCGAGGGTGTCGCGCAGGCGCGCGAGGTTCGGCGTGATCTGCGCCGTGACCGAGTCGGGGCGCAGGCCGTCCCACACGAAGATGATGACCTTCTTGCGCGGGCCCGTGGCCACCGCGTCGGTGCCCCCGTCGGTGGCGTCCGCCGCGCCGTCGCCGCCCGCCGCCGCGTCCGTGCCGGCCGCCCCTCCATCGGTGCCGGCGGCGGCGTCCTTGCCGCCGGCGCCGCCACCGCCCGATCCGCCGGCGCCCGCGGTCGCGTCCACGCCGCCGTCCTTCCCGGCCGCGCTGGCGTCAGCTCCCGCCGCGCCGCCTCCGTCCTTTCCGGAGGATCCGGTCGCGTCGCGGGGCGTGTTCGTGCTGCTGCTGCCGCAGCCGACCACGCCGAGGCCCAGCGTGATGAGCCCGAGCCCGAGCCCGATACGAATCGCCAACGCGCCGGAGAGTCTCATCACCATGCCTCCGCGGCCGATCAACCCCGCCGCCCGAACCGTTTTGCGTGAGCAGTCTGCGAACACGACGTGACGGTACCGCAAACGCGCGTCGAGGGCGACCGGCGCGCGGACGTGTCGCGCGCGCGCCTCGCTCGCCGGCGACGCTCGGCGCCGCCTCCGAAAACCGGATGCGCCGGTCCGGTTCTCGGAGGCGGCAAGGCGCGCCGCTTCGGAGGGTCTTCGCGCGACTGGCGAGATGCCCGCGGGATCCGCCGCGGCAGGTCCTCCGCGAGAGTCGGAACGGTCATTGCTAGTGAACGGCGCGCCTAACGGAGGACACGATGACGAGATCGATCGGGAAGATGACCATGCTCGCGCTCGGCCTTGCCGGAGCCGGCGCGCTCTCCATGACGGGTTGCATGTCGCGCGGCGTGGACGGCTCGGCCGTCGTCACCAACGATTCGAGCGGCCGCGCGTCGTTCGCGCTGCAGCTCGCGCCGAACGTGACCGTCGGCAGCGCGAGCTACATGATCACCGGCCCGAACGGCTTCTCGAAGTCGGGCTCGGTCGACGTGTCGCACTCCACGACGCTCACCTTGACCGTGGGCGGCCTGCCCGCGGGCTCGGGCTACCACATCGTGCTCAACGCGACCGCGACCGACGGGACGACGACCTGTCTCGGGTCGGCGGACTTCACGGTCATGGCGCGCATGACCTCGGTGGCCACCGTGTCGCTCGACTGCCACCAGGCGCCCACGGCGGGGTCGGTGCAGGTCAACGGCACGACGAACGTCTGCCCGACGATCGACGGTATCGGCGCGAACCCGGGCGAGGCCCTCGTGGGCAGCACGATCGCCCTCACCGGCAGCGCGCACGACACCGACTCGGGCCCGAGCCCGCTCACGTACGCCTGGCAGGCGACGGGCGGCACGCTCGACAACGCGTCGGCGCAGAACCCGAGCTTCACCTGCGTGACGCCCGGCGCGGCCTCGATCTCGCTCACGGTCTCGGACGGCGACCCGCAGGCGAGCTGCGCGGACACCATGACGGCGCAGGTCGCCTGCACGGGCACGGTGAGCGGCGTCGTGGCGAGCTCGCTCTTCGTCCCGGGCAGCGCGACCGACCCGACGGTCCAGGGCGGCTACTGGCAGGGCGCCAAGGTCTGCTCCGACCTCAACGGCAACGGCAAGTGTGACGCCGCCGAGCCCTCGGCGACGACGGACGCCTCCGGCCACTTCTCGTTCCAGACGGGCAGCTCCGCCATCATCGCCGACATCGGCACGTCGGCGATCAACACGGCGAACGGCTCGACGAACGCCTCGCGCAACGTGTACCGCGCCACGGGCGACCAGCTCGCCGATCAGGGCGCGAACGTCGTCATCAGCTCGGCCTCGACCGAGGTCGTGCGCCAGATGGAGGCCAACGGCTCGAGCTACGCGGCGGAGAAGGCGAACCTCGCGACGCGCCTGGGCGTGGCCCCCGGCAACGTGCTCGCCGACCCGAACGGCATCGTCGGCCCCGACAAGACGGCCGTCCTGCGTGAGGAGGTGGTGCTCTCGGGCCGCTTCAGCTACGCCATCACGAAGCTCGACCGCGGCGACCTCTACCCCGACCGCCTCGCGGTCCCGGGAGGCGATCCGGAGATCACGGGCCTGGCGGGCGTGACGCCCGCGACGGCGACGACGCCCGAGACGCGCAGCCCCATCACGTTCAAGCAGGCCGAGCAGGCCGCCTTCAACGTCGAGGGCATCCCGCGCTACGACCACATCTTCATCGTCATGCTCGAGAACAAGTCGACCTCGGCGATCCTCGGCTCGGTCTACGCGCCGAAGCTCAACGCCTACATCCACGCCGGCAACCTCGCGAACGACTACTTCGCGACGGGCAACCCGAGCGAGCCGAACTACACGGCGCTCGGCGGCGGCGACGACTTCGGCATCGTCGATGACAATCAGTGGAACTGCGACGCCACGGGCCCGAACGCCGTCCAGGACCTGCCGACGCCGGACAACAGCCAGCCCGGCCTCGCGTCGTCGCCCTTCACCGCCACCTGCACCAAGGGCCTGGCGAACCACAACATCGTGGGCAGGCCCAACCTGTTCAACGCCATCACGGCGGCGGGCATGACCTGGCGCACGTACAGCGAGTCGATGAACCCCGGCCAGGACTTCCGCACGGACAGCGTGGCCGACCCGGCCGTCTTCGCGCTCGACAACGTCTACCCGCCCGGCACGGTCGGCGGCAACGCGATGACCGTCGGGACGCCGAACCTGCAGCTGACGCTCCCCGCGGGCCTCTACAAGACGAAGCACCACCCGGGCATGGCGTACCAGAACGTGCGCAGCGCGCCCGAGTTCAAGTACAGCAACCGCACGCTCGGCGGCGGCCAGTGGGACGCCGTCCTCAAGTCGAGCACGAAGTACGCGGTGCCGGCGAACTACGACCTCGACCAGCTCGGCACCGACCTCGCCTCCGGCGCCGTCGGCAACCTGAACTTCGTCATGCCCGACCAGTGCGACGACATGCACGGCATCAGCGTGACCGGCAAGGTCAACGGCAACGGGGCGAGCGGCACGGCCAGCGACTGCAGCAGCATCGCGAACAACTCGTCCGTCGGCGCCATCATCACCCGAGGCGACAACTACGTCGACTACCTGGTCAAGAAGATCCAGGCCTCGCCGCTGTGGCAGAACCAGCAGAAGAAGGTGGCCATCGTCCTCATGTTCGACGAGGGGAACGCGACGACGAACCTGAACTCGTGCTGCGGTTGGATGGCGGGCAAGACGGCCATGGACGCGCCGCTCGTGCCGAGCGGCGGCGGCTTCGTGCAGGACACCTCGATCGCCCAGTACAACTCGGGCAACAAGGGCCACGGCAAGAGCATCTTCGTCGTCCTCAACAACCAGCCGGCCGCGCCCAAGGGCATCGTCGACACCGACGCGTACAGCCACTTCTCGTTCGTCCGCACGCTGCAGGACATGTTCGGCCTCGCCGATCCGAAGAGCGACGCCTCGTACATGAACCGCTCGAAGTACACCGAGAAGTTCATCGCCCAGAACATCATGAACCTCCCGGAGTTCGCGGGCAGCGCCGACACGCACTACGACGCGGTCCGCCCCATGAACCACGCCTACGTCATCCCGGCGGGTTACCAGGAGAAGGCCAGCGCCGACGACAACCAGCCGCAGCAGGTCGGCCCGGACGCGACGCAGAAGAGCATCTGGTCCATCAAGTAAGGGAGACGTTGGGCCTGGAGAGGTTCCGTTCGAGAATCCGGCGAGGGGGCGGCCTGCTGTGGGCGGCCCTCTCGCTGTGTCCCGCGGCCTGCAACCGGGCGGCGGAGGCGAGCGCGGCCGCGTCCGCCGCGTCGCTGGTCCCGCCGTCGCGACCCGCGCCGGACGACGGGCTCAGCCCGGCGGCGCGGCTCGGGAAGAAGATCTTCTTCGATGAGTCGCTCTCCGCGTCGGGCGCGATGTCGTGCGCGACCTGCCACGATCCGGACCACGCCTACGGGCCGCCCAACGACCGCGCCGTGCAGCTCGGCGGCCCGGACGGGCGCGCGCCGGGGACGCGGGCCGTGCCGTCGCTGCGCTACAAGGAGTACACGCCGGCGTGGGCCGACCTGCTCGACAATCCCGACGGCGTGAGCGCGCCCGGGCCGGGCGGCGGCTTCGCGTGGGATGGACGCGCCGACACGCTCGCCGACCAGGCGCGGCTGCCGCTGCTGTCGCCCGTCGAGATGGCGAACGCCAGCCCGGCCGACGTCGTCGCCAAGCTGGCGCGCGCGGCGTACGCGCCGCTGTTCGCGAGCGCCTTCCCGGGCGTCTCCTGGTCCGACGTCGACCGCGCCTTCGGCTCGGCGCTGCGGGCCCTCGAGGCCTTCCAGCGCGAGGATCGGAGCTTTCATCCCTACACGAGCAAGTTCGACCGCCGCGCCGACAACAAGCTCGGCGGCACCTTCACGCCCGCCGAGGAGCGCGGCTTCAAGGTCTTCGTCGACACGAAGCGCGGCAACTGCGCCTCGTGCCACTACCACGGGGCGGGCCTGGGCGGCAGCTCCGGGGTCTTCACCGACTACTCGTACGAGGCGATCGGCGTGCCGCGCAACGCCGCGCTGGCCGCGAACGCCGATCCGGCCGCCTTCGACCTGGGCGTCTGCGGTCCGCTGCGCGCCGACCACGCGCCCCCCGGCGCCGGCAAGGACGAGCTCTGCGGCAGGTTCAAGACGCCGACGCTGCGCAACGTCGCCACGCGGAGGTCCTTCTTCCACAACGGCGTCATGAGCTCGCTCGAGCAGGCCGTGCGCTTCTATGCGACGCGCGACACGATGCCCGAGCTCTGGTACCCGACGGTGGGCGGGCGGCCGAAGGCGCGCAACGATCGCTCGTTCCCGAAGTACGGCCTCGTCAAGACGCAGGTCGTGGGGGGCAAGGTGCGCAAGTACGACGACCTGCCCGAGCGGTACGCGGCGAACGTCGATCCGCAGATGCCGCTCGACGGACGGGCGCGCGGGGCGACGCCGCCGCTCGGCGAGCGCGACGTCCAGGACCTCATCTGTTTCCTCGAGACGCTGACCGATGGTTACGAACCTCCCGCATCGCCCCCGACGTCGGGCCGCTGCGTGGATTGAAAGGGACGCATGAGCAAGAGGACGCGAGGGACCGTGACGCTGTCACTGCTGGCCGCGCTCGCCGCGGCGGCGAGCGGCTGCCGCGCGAGGCGCGCGGCGGAGCGGACGCCCGCGCCGGCCGCGACGGCTGACACCTTCACGCGGGCCGTGCAGGCGTACCTCGATCGCCGCGGCGATCTGTGCGTCGGCCGCCCGACCTGGCCCATCGACGTGCCGGAGGGCGCGCGGCTCGGCCCGGACGTCGTCCAGCTCCCCGTGCTCGAGCGCCTCGGCGTCGTCACGTCGACGGTGCTCCCCGAGCGGCGCGCGGGCGTCGCCACGCCGTTCAACCTGCGCCGCTACCGCCTCACCGCCGAGGGGCGCAAGCGCTACATCGATCGCGAGACGCGCCTGCCGGTCGCGCCCGAGGATCCTCCGGCGGGCGCGCGCGCCGACTTCTGCGTCCTCAGCCTCGCGCTCGGCAAGGTCACGAGGTGGGAGGTCCAGCCCGGCGCCACGCCGACCGCCACCGTCAGCTACACGTACACCGTCGACGCGCCCGCCTGGGTGCGCGACCCCGGCTTCCAGCGGGTGTTCCCCGCCGTCGCCCGCCTCGTCGCGGGCGCCGGGACCGCCGAGCTCGTCGAGGGCTTCACGCTCGCGCCGGCGGGCTGGACCGCCAACGAGCTCCTGCCCGGGACCACGGTCCCGGGAGAGGCGACGGCCGCGCGGTGAGGACCGGGCCGTGAGCTCGATGGTCAGGTTCCGCCGCGAGCTCGGGGAGTGGCTCGTGCGCGGGCTCGACGAGGGCCTCGCCCCGACGGCGCTCGTGCGGACGATGATCGACGAGCACATGCAGCCCGCCGTCGCGCACGCCATCGTCGAGGCCTTCGTGGGCGCGCGCCGGGAGGGCGTTGCCGTGCCGGTGGATTCGCTCGTCATCGGCGACGAGGACGGCGAGGCGCCGATCTTCTTCCGGGAGGCGCCGGTCATGAGGTTCGGCGCGACCTTGCCGACCTCGGACGGGCCCGTGCGCGTGCTGGCGCGCGGCGGCGGCCCCAACCTCGCGCTGCTCGGCGGCTTGCTGTCGGCCGCCGAGTGCGAGGAGCTCGTCGCGCTGGCCCGGCCGCGCCTCGAGCCGTCGACGGTGGTCGATCCCCAGACCGGCCAGGACGTCGTCGCCGGCTACCGCAACAGCCTGGGGATGTTCTTCCGCCCCGGCGAGACCGACTTCATCGCGCGGCTCGATCGCCGCTTCTCAGAGGCCATGAACCTGCCCGTCGAGAACGGCGAGGGCCTGCAGGTCCTCTGCTATGGCCCGGGCGGCGCGACGTCGCCGCACTTCGACTTCGTGGCGCCGAGCAACGCCGCCAACCAGGCCTCGCTCGCGCGCAGCGGTCAGCGCGTCAGCACGCTGCTCGCCTACCTCACCGACGTCGAGGAGGGCGGCGAGACCGACTTCCCGCGCGCGGGCCTCCGCGTGCAGCCCGCGCGCGGCAACGCGATCTACTTCGAGTCGTGCAACAGCCGCGGGCAGCTCGATCCGCTGTCACTGCACTCGGGCCGCCCCGTCCTCCGCGGCGAGAAGTGGGTGGTCACGAAGTGGATGCGCCAGCGCCGCTTCGTGGCGCGCGGCGCGTAGGGCTCGCCTCGCCCCGGGGCCGGAGCCCGGGGCGCACCCTCAGGGCGCGCTCTTGACGCGCGCGATCCCCTCGACGATCACCTTCTTCGCCGCGGCGGCGTCGCCCCACCCGAGGGGCTTGACCCACTTGCTGGGCTCGAGGTCCTTGTAGTGCTCGAAGAAGTGCTGGATCTGCTGGACGGTGATGTCGGGCAGGTCCGTGTGCTCGCGGACCTGGTCGTACCGGCGCGTGAGGCGCGAGGTCGGGACGGCGATGATCTTCTCGTCGATGCCCGCCTCGTCCTGCATGAGGAACACGCCGATGGGGCGCACCGCCATCACCGCGCCGGGCACGATGCCGCGCTGGTTGGCGACGAGCACGTCGAGCGGGTCGCCGTCCCCGGAGAGCGTGTGGGGGATGAAGCCGTAGTTGCCGGGGTAGCGCATCGACGTGTAGAGGAAGCGGTCGACGAAGAGGGTGCCCGCCTCCTTGTTCAGCTCGTACTTGATGGGCTCGCCGCCCACGGGCACCTCGACGATGACGTTGACCTCGTTCGGCGGGTCGGCTCCGACGGAGATGGCTTCGATGCGCACGCGGTTCCTCCGTTCGTTGTCTATCACGACGGCGCACGCGAGCGCCCCGGGGAGCGTGTACATTGGGCCCATGATCGAGTCGGCCTCGAGGACGAGATGGGCCTGGGCGCTGGCGCTCGTGCTCGCCGGAGCGTGCGGCGGCGGCAAGGGCGGCGGCGGGAACGCGGGCGCGGGCGCCGCAGGGAGCGGCGGCGCGAGCGGGCTGGGGGGCACGGGCGGGGCGGGCGGCGCGGGAGGTCCCGGCGGCGGGGGCGCGGGC
>DASZWW010000256.1:0-3516 GCA_035546175.1 Polyangia bacterium | reverse complement strand
CGGCGAACGTCCGAGCACGGCGCCGGTCGCGGCGTCGACGCGCACGAGGAGATCGCTCTTCGGCAAGCTCGCATAGAGGACGCCGTCGCGCGCGGCCAGGCCGCCCAGCGCGGGCGCGGGCACGGCGGCGAGCGCGTCGCTCTTGACGGCCAGCGGCTCGCCCCCGTCGCGCAGGGCCGTCAGGCGCAGCTTGCCCTCGAAGCTCACGCCCGCGTACGCGGACACGCCGCGCGCCGCGCGCGGCCCGTCGTCGCGCGCGAGGTGGCTGGCGCCCGTCCAGTCGCCGCCGACCCAGCGCAGGCCCGCGAGCTTGCGCCCCGCGAGATCGGTCCAGACGAGGCCGTGGCCCGCCTCGGCCGTCGGGCTGGCGAGCAGCATCCGCGGCGAGGCGCCCGGCAGGAACAGCGCCGCCGTCGGGCTCGCGTGATCGGAGAGCCAGCCGCCCGCGCCCACCCCGGACCAGGCGCCCGTCATCCAAGGCGGCGTCCCGGGCGAGTACACGCTGAGCTCGTAGCGCAGGGGCAGCGGCCCATGGAAGAGCCCGCGCACGCGGTAGGTCCCCGGCGCGACGGTCGCGCCCACGACCTTGTAGGCGCCGTGCGCGCCCGAGTGGGGACCGGGGACGCGGCCGCTCTCGTCGAGCCCGTCCCACCAGGCGACCTGCGCCCCGGCCGGGAACCAGGTGTCTGCCACCAGGTTGCGCACGCGGCGCCCCTGGGCGTCCTCGATGACGAGCGTGGCGTAGCCCGCCTCGGGCATCGTGAAGGGCACGGCGATGGGCGGGTGGCGGTCCGTCTCGCCCCTCGCGCGAGGCGCCGGCGCCGGCGCCGGCGCCTCGCCGAGCGCCTCGAGGGCCATGACCTCGCCGAGCGAGGCGCGCTTGCCGCCGCGGCTGCGTCCCTTGAGGTAGTGGCCCTCGTCGGCGACGGGGGCGACGAGGCGCAGGCGCACGGCGCGCGTCGAGATCGTCTGCTCGAAGTCGATCCACGCGGGCACGAGCGCGTCGGGGTACGTGTTCGGGAAGGACGGCGTCGCGAGCGTCCGCCAGCGACGCTCGTCCGCCTCGCGCGGGTGCAGCCCGTCGGGTCCCGTGTACACCTGCACCTCGGCCTTGCCGACGAAGGGGAAGAAGACGCCCAGCCCGCGCAGGGGCACGCGCGCCGGCCACACGAGCATCACCCACTCTGGCCGCGCGGGTGAGAGCGCCTGGGCGCGCCCGCCGTCGTCGTCGTCCCACGGGCTGAACTGATCGTACGAGCCGTCGTTGAGCCGTCCGGCGAGCGCCTCGTGGCTGCTGGCGAGCGCCGTGGCGTCGGGCGCGAGGTTGGCGAGCCGCTCGACCAGCACGCTCGCGCCCGTCAGCGACCCGGCCGTGGGCTCGGCGCTCTCCGGCTCGTCCGCCGTGAAGCGCAGCGCGCGCGTCTTCGTGCCGGGGGGCAGCACCCAGAGCGCGAGCTCGCCCGTCCCGCCGCGCGCCGCCTCGATCCAGTCGGCGTCGCGGGCCACGTCGCCCGGATAGGCCGCGTCGGGGCGCAGCACGCTGACGCGCGTGAGGTCGCCGCGCGTGAGGACCGTGCCCACGGGCACGGCGCGCAGGAAGCCCACGCGCAGGTGCCGCGGCCCCGCGCGCGTCGAGGCGCCGAAGGTGATCCCGCCCGACCCGATGCGCGCGCCCGGCATCGCCAGGAACCACGTGACCTGGTTCTTCCAGTGAACCTTCGCGGACGCGGGGAGGAAGTCGGCGCGCGACGCCTCGTGACCGTCGACCCACTCGACGGTCGCGCCCTGATCGATCACCTCGGGCGCGAGCGGGCTCGCGAAGGCGCCGGCGCCGGCCGCCCGCGGCGCCAGCGTCGCGATCGCCGAGAGGAGGACGCCGAGGAGACCGGGCACGGGCCGCACGTGGGCCGATTGTACCCGCGCCTTTTGCCCGCGGCAGGCGCCCAGAACGCGCGAACGGCCGGCGCGGTCCCGCCGCGCCGGCCGTCGCTCCGACGGGGAGGATCTCACGGCGTCGCCGTGGGCTTCTCCTCGCTCCCGGCGCCCGGCGGCGTGCCCTCGGTCGCGCCCGGCGGGACCTTGGGCTCGGGCTCGGCCTTCGCCGTGCGGATGATCGACTCGACGCCCTTGAGGCGCGCGAGGCTGGCGCGGGCGCGGTCGCTCTCCATGGTCACGGCGTTCCCGTACGCCTCGCGCGCGTCGTCGAGCCGATCGAGCTGCTCGTAGGCCATGCCGAGGTTGTTCCACATGTACGCCGTCACGGGCTCGAGCTCCACCGCCGCCTCGAGCGAGTCGGCGGCCTTCTCGTACTGCTCGTCGTAGATGAGCGCGAGGCCCAGGTTGTTGCGCGCGTACGAGCTCTTCGGGTTGAGCTCGACGGCCTTCTCGAAGGACGCGATGGCGTCCGCGCGCTTGCCCGCGCGCAGCTCGGCGCGGCCGCGGACGTTCCAGGCCGCCGAGCGCTTGGGGAACCTCAGCGTCGCGACCTTCGCGAGCTCGAAGGCCTTGTCGACCTCGCCCGCGTCGAGCATCTTGCGCGCCGCCGCGATCGCGTCCACGGGCTTCTCGTCCTCCTCGTCCTGCACGTCCTTGCCATCGGGCTTGACGATGACGGGGTCGGGCTTCACCTCCGGCGTCGCGGGCGGCGACGTCGGCGTCGGCGTGGGCGTCGCCGGAGGCGCGGGCGGCGCCTCCGTCACCGACGAGCGCGGCTTCGCCGGCGGAGTCGGCGCGTCCTCGCAGGCCGCGAGCGTACCGGCGAGGGTGAGCGCGAGGGAGAGGCGGAGCATGGTGTTCTTGGTCTGAGTGTTCATGGGACGGTCTCCTTTCCCATGAGCGTCATTGCAGCGGCCGTGCCGGCGGCGGGAGGCGCGCGCCGCGCGGCCGGCGCGCGCGCGGGATGCAGAACGTAGAGCCGAGTCTACGAATCGCGCGCCGTCACGCGCCCCACTGGAGGCCGAGCGTGAAGCGGTACTGCAGATAGCCGAAGGGCGCGCCGCGGAGCTGCGGGATCGGGTAGGCGACGTCCGCGGGATCGATGATCACCGACATCGCGCGCGTGGCGCGCCACTCGAGGCCGAGGAGGCTCGCCCCGACGAAGAGCCCCGTCGTGCCGGCGGGCACGCCGTACAGATCGAAGAGCACCGTCGAGGTCCCGGCGTGCAGCGAGGTGCGCACGTCGAACTGGTCGGAGAGCATCGACCAGCGGCGGATGACCGTCGCGAAGGCGTTGAAGGCGCCGATGCGGACGTGCTCGCCCTCGAGCGACATCCACGGGTTCCACTCGGCGTCGAGCCCCACGAGCCAGCGCGGCGTGAGGCGCAGCCGCGCGCCCACGGCCAGATCGGCGGCCGTGCGGTTGAGCGAGCCCCCGACCGCGACGACGAGCCCGTAAGGAGGCCGCTCGGCGAAGCGCGCCTCGGGCGCCTCGGCGACGACGCGCTTCTCGGGCAGGTCCGGCTTGACGGGCAGCTCGGCGCGCGCGGACACGCCGACCAGCGTCGCGCCGAGCGCGGC
>DASZWW010000255.1:0-2411 GCA_035546175.1 Polyangia bacterium | reverse complement strand
CGATGTGCGCGGGCGGCGGCGCGCGCTTCGCCGGCGTCTGGGAGCCCGGCGCCGGGCCCTCGCCGCGCAAGGACGCCATCCGCTCCGCCTTCGCCGCCACGGGCAAGTCCTTCGCGGCCCAGACCTTCGCCGCGACGTCGCGGCTCCTCGACGACTACGTGGGCCGCTGGACGACGATGTACCGCGAGGCCTGCGAGGCGACGAACGTCCGCGGCGAGCAGTCGGCGGAGGTGCTCGACCTGCGCATGTCGTGCCTCGGGGCGCGCGTGGAGAACGTCCGCGCGCTCACCGACGTCTTCGCGAAGGCCGACGGCGACATCGTCGTCAACGCCGTGAGCGCCGCGGGCGCGCTGCCGCCGCTCGACGGCTGCGCCGACGTCGAGGCGCTGCGCGCCGTCGTCAAGCCGCCCGAGGATCCGGCGACCCGCAAGCGCGTCGACGAGCTGCGCGACGAGCTCGCGCGCGTCACGGCCATCCGCGACGCGGGCAACTGCCGCGAGGCCGAGCGGCGCGGCACGAAGCTCATCGAGGACGTGCGCGCCACGAAGTACCGCCCGCTCCTCGCGCAGACGCTCAACGTCGTCGCCTACCTCGGCAACTTCTGCGCCGACCCGGCGCTGTCGACCACGCGCTCGAAGCAGGCCTACTACGAGGCGGTCGCGGGGCGAGACGACGAGACCGCCACGGTCGCGGCCTCGTCCGCGACGATCTACCTCGCCAACCGCCTGGGGCGGCCCGACGAGGCGCGCGACTGGCTGGCGATCGCCCAGGCTTCGCTGGCCCGCGCGACGACGCGCAAGTACCTGGTCGGCAGCGTGCTCACCGCCCAGGGCACGGTGCTGGCGATCGATCACAGCGTCGAGCCCTTCATCGCGACGACCCGGGAGGCCGTGGCGAGGACGTCGGAGGCCTACGGACCGGACCACTACCTCGTGCTCGCGGGCCTGGCGAACATCGGCGACGCGCTGTCGACGGTCGGCCGCTACGACGAGGCCGTCGCCGCCGACGAGGCCGCGCTGGCGGCGGCCACGCGCGTGCTGGGGGCCGAGCACCCGATGATCGCGAGCACCTCCAGCAACGAGTGCGAGGCGCTCAACCGCGCCGGGCGCCACGCCGAGGCGCTCGAGCGCTGCCGCCGGGCCATGAAGATCTGGGCCGTCGACGGCGCCGACCCCGTGTTCCGGTCCTACGGCCTGACGGGCATCGGCCTCGCGCTGCTCGGCCTCGGCCGCCCCGCCGAGGCGATCGCGCCGCTCGAGGAGGCCATCACCGCGCGCGTCGCCGGCCACGTGGCGGTGCCGCTCCAGGGCGAGTCGCGCTTCGCGCTCGCGCGCGCCCTGTGGCCCCGCCCCGCCGAGCGGCCGCGCGCCCTCGCGCTCGCGCGCCAGGCGCGCGCCGACGTCGCGGGCGACGGCAAGGCGGTGGCCGAGATCGACGCCTGGCTCGCCCAGGCGAGGTGACCGCCCGTCAGCCGATGCTGATGCGGCCGAGCGGCCGGATCTCCGCCTCGGGCGCCAGCTCCTGGTACGAGAGCACGGCCAGGTCCGGGTGCGCGGTCTCGACGAGGCGGCGCACGTAGCGGCGGATCTCGGCGTTCGTGAGCAAGACGAAGCCGGGCGCGCCCGGCGTCGCCCCGCCGCCGTCGGGCCCGAGGGCGCGCGTCACGGCGGCGAGGATGTCGCGCGAGAGCTGCGGCTCGAGGGCGAGGTAGCTCCCGGTGGCGGTCTTGTGAATGGCGTCGCGGATCGTGTCCTCGATGAGGCCGTCGAGGAGGTAGGCGGGGAGCACGCCGCCCGCGCGCACGTGGCGGAAGGTGATGGCGCGGCGGAGCGAGGCGCGCACGTGCTCGGCGAGGGCGACGGGATCGCGCTCGAGGGGCGCCCACTCGGCGAGCGCGCCGAGGATGTCGCGCAGGTTGCGCAGCGAGATGCCCTCCTCGACGAGGCGGCGCAGCACGTCGGCGAGCAGCACGGGCGACACGAGCTTGGGCACGACCTCGCGCACGAGCGCGGGGTGCGTGCGCTCGAGGCCGTCGAGCAGCGCCTGCGTCTCCTGGACGCCCAGCAGCTCGTGGCCGTAGCGGCGCATGAGGGCGAGGATCTCGTCGCGGACGCGCCCGGCCGCCGCCTCGAGGTCGTCGGCGTCGAGCTCGCCGCGCGCGAGCGGCACCTCGTTGAGGCGCACGACGAAGGCGCCCGCGGTCAGGCCCTCGTCGGCGCGCAGGCGCACGGCCGGCAGGGCCAGGCCGAGCTCGGCGAAGAGGCGCTCGCGCGCCCGCGGCACGACCTCGGCGACAAAGGCGCCCTTCGGATCCCCGTGGCCGAGGCGCGCCGCGAGGTCGGGCGAGACCTCGACGGCGATGGGCGTGAGCAGGGGCGAGGGCGGGGCGGCCTCGCCGGCGGCGCGCGGCG
>DASZWW010000254.1:0-1649 GCA_035546175.1 Polyangia bacterium | reverse complement strand
TCGCCGCGGGCGCGCTCGCCGCGTGCCCCTTGGGCGCGGCGGGCGCGGGCGCGGCGGCGCTCGGCAAGGGCGGCAGGCCCGTGGGCGGGGCGCCGCCCGTGTTGAGGTAGCGCAGGAGCGCCTCCTGCATCTGCATGAGCTGCAGCACGAGCTGCCGTTGCTCGCGCAGCTCCTGCTGGAGGCGCGCGATCTCACCCTCGAGGCGGGCGACGTCGGCGGCCGTGGGCGGCGGCCCGTCGGTGGGCGCCGCCGCGGCGGAGGGCGTGGCGACGAGGACCGCGGCGGCCGCGGCGACGACGACGGCGCGGGGCGACCGCCAGTATTTCAACGCGGTTTCCACGTCAGCCTAGTAGCTCAGCACGAGGCTCGTCGTGAGCACGTCGTCGGAAACGGTCGGCAGGTCGCCGTATTCCCCGTTGTGCAGGTACTCCGCCTTCAGCACGGCCCAAGTATCCATGACCACCCGGACCCCGAGAGTACCGCGCCAGGTCCGGCTCGGATAGGCCCGCTCGGGCGGGAGCGTGATATCGGCGCTCCGGTACTCGATCCGCCCCAGGAGGCCGAGGGTGCCCGTGGCCATGACGTGCGTCTCGACGTAGCCGCCGCCGTGCAGGGCGAGCGCGTAGACGTCCTCGGTCGGATCGCCCGGCGAGCGGCCCTCGAGCCACTGCACGAGCACGTCGACCGGGCCCGCGCGCAGGATCAGATCGGGCCCGAAGAACCACATCGCCTGCCCGACGTTCGTCGAGCGGTCCTGGGGGCCGTAGCTCCCCGACACGCCGAGCTCGAGCGAGACCGGCAACGGCAGGCGGACCGACAGGCGCGCGCTCCCCGTGGGGGCCGCGTTGGTGTCGGTCTCGTTGTAGAAGAAGAAAGGCTCGATCGTGTTCGACCCGTTCGTCACGGCGGCGGCGATCGTGAGCCAGTCGTCGGCGCCGAGCTTGCTGCGCACCTTGAGGCCCAGCGCCGTGCCCGTCGTGTAGCGGGCGATGAGGGAGGGCGTGATGCCGAAGCGCTGGTCGGCCTTGCGCTGCCGGTACTCGATGCCCAGCACCGAGTCGATCTTTCCGACGAAGATCGAGGTGCGCTGGGAGGCGCCCGGAAGCCACTCGAGCTGGGCCAGGTCGACCTCGAACAGGTCGCCGAGCGAGAAGTTGCTGCCCGTGCGGGGCAGGAAGTTCACGCTCGTCGTGATGATGGCGTTCGGCGTGGGCGTGGCGCGCAGCCGCAGGTTCACCTCGTTGACGATGAAGCCGGGGGCGCCCTGGGAGTGGATCGCGTCGTCGCGGACGACGCCCGGCAGGTCGCCGAGGTCCGCGACGTCGCCTCGCGAGTTGATCGCGGGCGCCAGCAGATCGCCGGGGAAGACCCACTGGTAGCCGCCGAAGCCCGGGTACGAGTGCATGACGTCCTCGACGACGCCCGAACCGTTCCCCTCGGTCGCGAACCAGCCGAAGTCGACGTAGCCGCCCACCTGGATCCGCTGGCGCCGGCTCGCGGCCAGCTGCTCGTTCTGCCGGATCTGCTCCTCGACGAGCGCGGCCTCGGCGTCCGAGTCGACGACCTCGTCGGCGGCGGGCGGCGCCGGCGCGGGAGGCGTGGCCTCGGCCGGCGGCGGCGCCGGCGGCAGCTGGGCGGCCGCGGGCGCG
>DASZWW010000253.1:0-20401 GCA_035546175.1 Polyangia bacterium | reverse complement strand
GCGGCGCGCCGGCGCTGGCCGCGGCGCCTCCTCGCCGGGACGGCCGTGGCGCTCGTGGCGGCGGCGGCGCTCGGCGCGCTGGCCGCGCCGCCCGTCATCCGGCGCGTCACCGAGGGCCGCCTCGGCGCCTGGCTGGGGCGGCGCGTGACCGTCGCCCGGGTCCGCGTCAATCCGCTCACCCTCGCCGTGACGCTCGAGGGCCTGCGCGTCTACGAGCGCGACGAGCGCACGCCCTTCGCGGGGTTCTCGCGGCTCCGCGTCGATGTCGAGGCGCGGTCGCTGCTCCGCCGCGGCCTCGTCGTGCGCGAGCTGCGGCTCGAGTCGCCGCGCGCGCGCGTCGTTCGCGAGCGGGCGGACGCCGCCGATCCGCTCGGCGGCTACAACGTCTCGGACATCGTGGCGCGGCTTCGCGGCGCGCCCGGGGGCGAGGCCCCCCAGCCGCGCGAGCGCCCGCCGCGCTTTTCGCTCTCCAACATCCAGATCGTCGACGGCGCCGTGACCTACGAGGATCGGCCCACGTCGACCCGGCACGAGGTCTCGGACCTCTCGCTGGGCGTGCCGTTCGTCTCGACGTTGCCGGCCGACGCCGACGTGTTCGTCGCCCCGCGCCTCTCCCTCCGGGTCGACGGGACGCCCTTCGTCGTCGCGGCGCGCGCCCGGCCGTTCGGGGGCGCTCGCGACCTGACCGCGCACGTGCACGTCGGGGCCCTCGAGGTCACGCGGTGGCTGCCGCTCCTGCCCGTGCGGCTCCCCGTGGTCGTGACCTCGGCCCGGCTCGACGCGGATCTCGACGTCGCGTTCGCGCCGCGGGCCGAGGCGCCGCCGACGCTGACCGTCAGGGGCCGCCTCGCCGTCGATCGGCTCGCGGCGCGCAGCCCGACGGGCGCGCCGCTCGGCCGCGTCGACGAGCTCGAGGTGGTCGTCAGGGAGATCGACGTCGCGGCCCGGCGCCTCGCCTTCGAGCGGATCCGGGTGGCCGGCCTCGACGCGCGCGCGCGCAGGCTGCGCGACGGGACGTTCGACTGGCAGCGCCTGCTGGCGGGGCCGGGGCCGCCGCCCCCTCGCGCGCGCGGCGGGGCGCGCGGCGTCGCGGGGCGCGCGCCGCGCATCGAGATCGGCGAGCTGGCCATCGAAGGGGCGAGGGTTCGACTGCGCGACGAGACGGTGCGGCCGCCGCTGGCGATCGTCGTCGCGCCGATCGATCTGGCGGCGCGCGGCCTCTCGAACGCGCCGTCCGCGCGCGGCGAGGTCGAGCTGCGCCTCCGCGCGACGCCCGGCGGGACGGTGAGCGAGGAGGGCACGCTGTCGCTCGCGCCGCTGGCCGCGACGGGGACCGTGACGATCGACGTGCCGAAGGTGGCCGCCTTCGGACCGTACCTGCACGAGGTGGCCGCGATCGACGCGGCCTCGGGGCGCGTGCGCGTCGCGGGGCGCTACCGCCTCGAGCAGGCGCGGGCCGGACCGCGCCTCGTCTTCTCGGGGGTGGCGGTCGACGTCCAAGGGCTCGTGCTCGGCCCGCGGGGCGTGGCGCGCACGAAGCCCACGCTCCGCGTGCCGAGCCTGAGCGCGCGCGACACGACCGTCGACCTCGCGGGCCGCTCCATCTCCGTCGGCCCCATCCACGGCCGCGGCGGGTGGATCAGCGTGCTCCGCGGCGCCGACGGGGACCTGCGCCTCGCGGGGCTGCTCGCCAGGCGAGGCGCCCCGCCCGCGCCGCGCCGTCCCGGGCCGCCCTGGCGGCTCCTGTTCACGCTGATCGACCTGCCGGCCTGGAACGCGCGCTACGAGGACCGCAGCGTCCGCCCGCCCGTCGACGTGACGGCGTCGTCCGTCTCGCTGCGCGCGCGCGACTTCGAGGTCATGCCCGCGCTGCAGGGGCGCGCCGACCTCGATCTCGACGTCGGCGAGCGCGGGCACGTCGCCGTGAGCGGCCGGGCGACGATCAAGCCGCTCGCCGTCGGCTGCCAGGCGACGGTCACGACGGCGCCCATCGCGCCGTTCCAGGGCTACTTCGTGCGGTACGAGGGCGCGACCATCGCCGGCGGGACGGTGTCGGCGGCCGGTCGTCTGAACCTCTCCTTCGCGCCGGCGCCGTGGAAGCCCAAGGGCCGCGAGGTCAGGCTCGACGTCGCGGGAGACGCCGAGCTCGCGAACGTCGTCGCGCGCGACGGGCGCGAGGGCAGGGAGCTCATCCGCTGGCGCGCGCTGCGCATCAGCGGCGTCGCGCTCGCGCTCCCGCCGGTCCGCCTCTCGATTCGCGACGTCGCGCTCGTCGAGCCCGCGGCGCGCCTCGAGCTCGGGCCCGGCCGCCGGTCGAACCTCGGGCCGTTCGGCGACCCGGCGCGCAGGCGCAAGGCCGAGGCCCAGCCCGAGCGCCGGCGCGCGCCCGGCCAGCCCGCGCGGCGACCTTCGATCGCCATCGGACACTTCATGATGCGCGCGGGGCGGCTCAGCTTCCTCGACCGCTCCATCCGCCCGCACTTCTTCACCGAGGCCGACGACCTCGACGTGGAGATCGAGGGCCTGTCCTCCGAGCGGACGGCGCGCGCCGAGGCGCGGCTGCGGGGGCGCGTCGAGCACGCCGGGGAGCTGGCCGTCATGGGCACCCTCAACCCGCTCGCCGACAAGCTCACGCTCGACATGAAGCTCCGGCTGCGCAACCTCGACGTGCCCTTCGCCAACCCTTACGCCGCGAGGTACGTGGGGTACTTGATCGACAAGGGCAAGCTCGACCTCTCCGTCGAGAGCCGCGTCCAGCGCGGCAAGCTCGACGCCCAGAGCCGCATCGTCATCGACGAGCTCCAGCTCGGCCCCAAGGTCGTGAGCCCCCGTGCGCTCAAGATCCCGGTCGAGCTCGCGGTCACGGCCCTGCGCGATCGCAGCGGACGGTTCGAGCTCGACGTGCCCGTGAGCGGCTCGGTCGGCAGCCCGAGCTTCCGGCTCGCGCCGGCCATCGAGGGCGCCATCACGAGCGTCCTCCGGCGCGTCGTCACGTTGCCGTTCGCGATCGTCGGGGCGGCGCTCCGCGGCGGGGGCGGCGAGACGCTGTCGATCGTCGCCTTCGCGCCGGGCGCGTCGGAGCTCGACGCCGCGGCGACGCGCCAGGTGGCCGCCCTCGGCGGGACGCTGCGCGGGCGGCGCGAGGGCTCGTTCGCCATCGAGGGCGCCGCCGATCCGGCGCGGGACGTCGAGGCGGTGCGGGGGTTCCTGCGCGAGCACGGCAGGACCGTGGACGGCGCGACGGAGGAGGCCGCCCTCGAGGCGCTGGCGCGGCGGCGCGCGGAGCGGGTGCGCGGCGCCCTGGCGCGCGCCGCGCCGAGCAGCGCGGGGCGGCTCTTCATCTCGCGGCCGAAGGTCGCCGCCGGCGCCGGGACCGACGTGCGCGTGCGCGTGCAGAAGGATTGAATCCGTGCCGCCCTGACACCCGGCGGCGGGCGCGCGGCCGCAGCTTTTTCAGCGTCAGGGGGAGGTGGCCCATGCGAAGTCCGGGAAGAGCGCTCGCGGGCGCGTTGCTGTTGGCCGGGCTCGGCGCCCCGGCAACGTGGGCCGACGCGCCGAAGCCGCCCGCCATCGATCCGGCGGCCATCGCGGCGCTGCAGAGGATGGGCACGTTCCTGCGCGGCCTGCAGGCGCTCGAGGTGCAGAGCGAGACGACGACGGACGACGTGCTCCCTTCGGGTCAGAAGGTCGAGTACCAGGGCACCGTCGACCTGAAGGCGCGGCGGCCGAACCGCCTGGCCGTCGACGTCAGATCGGATCGCAGGAACGAGCGCATCTTCTACGACGGCACGACGTTCACCGTCTTCCAGCCGACGGTCGGCTACTACGCGTCGTTCGCCGCGCCGCCGACTCTCGGCGAGCTCGTCGACGTGCTCGAGCAGAAGTACGGCGTCGACCTGCCGCTGGCCGACCTGTTCCGCCTCGGCACCAACGAGGGCCAGCTGGCGCAGATCAGGGGCGCCACGCTCGTGGGGACCAGCACCGTCAAGGGCAGCGCCTGCTCGCACTACGCGTTCCATCAGGCGGACGTCGACTGGGAGCTGTGGATCCAGGACGGCGCGCAGCCGCTGCCGCGCAAGCTCGTCATCACGACGACCACCGAGAAGAGCCAGCCCCAGCACACGTCGGTGCTGAGCTGGAACCTCTCGCCCAACCTGGAGGATCAGATGTTCGTGTTCACGCCGCCGCCGGGCTCGCAGCGCATCGAGTTCGACGTCACCAAGGCCGGCGCGGCGACGCGCTCCATCAAGGGAGGCACGCCATGATCCTCGTCAGGCCGAGGCCGAGGGGAGCCCGCCGGCTGGTCCGCGCGCTCGCCTTCCTCGCGGGAGTGGCGCTCGCGCTCGTGACCGCGCGGGCCTGGGCCGTCGTGGTGCGCACGGCCGTGGCGTACCGGCCGGTGCCCGTGTGCCGCCCGGCGCCCGTCTACCACCCGGTGGCCCGCACGGCGGCGGCGGTCGGCACGGCGGCCGTGACCGCGGCCGTCGTCGGGTCGGTGGTGAGCACGCTGCCGCCGTCCTGCACGAGCGTCGTCGTCAACGGCGTCGCCTACCAGCAGTGCGGCAGCTCGTGGTACCAGCCGTCCTACGCGGGCACCACCGTGAACTACACGGTCGTCAACCCCCCGCGCTGACGATGGACCACCCGAGCGAGCCCGGGCGGGGGGCCCCTCGGGCGCGGTCAAGGCCTTGCCGGGCGCGCGGGCCGACAACAGATCGATCGTAGCCATGGCCACCGAACAGCGGGCCCCGCAGCCCCCGACGCCGCTTCCCTCTCTCCCGTCCTGGAACGACGGTCCGACGAAGGCCGCGATCCTCGAGTTCCTGGAGCGCGTCACGACCAAGGGGGCGTCGTTCGTGCCCGTCGAGGAGCGCGTCGCCGTCTTCGACAACGACGGCACGCTCTGGTGCGAGAAGCCCCTGCCCATCCAGGCCGACTTCCTCCTCGGCGAGATCGCCAAGATGGGGGAGCGCGACCCGGCGCTGCGCGAGCGGCAGCCCTGGAAGGCCGTGTGCGAGAAGGACTATCGCTGGCTCGCCAACGTCATCGACAAGCACCACCGGGGCGACGACGGCGACCTGCGCCTCATGGCGGCGGGGCTCTTGCGCGCGTACGCCGGCGTGGACGTCGAGGACTTCGAGACGCACGCGGCCTACTTCCTCGGCACCGCGGATCACCCGCGGCTCAACCGGCCCTACCGCCGCTGCATCTATCAGCCGATGGTCGAGCTGCTGGCGGCGCTCGAGGCCCACGGCTTCACGAACTACATCGTCACGGCCGGCGGGCAGGACTTCATGCGGCCCGCGACCTTCGACCTCTACCACGTGCCGCCCGAGCGGGTGATCGGCACGGGCGTCTCGCTCGAGTACCTCGACGGCAGCGCCGTCGCGCACCTCATCCGCAAGCCCGAGCTCGGCATCTTCGACGACGGGCCGGCCAAGCCCAACCAGATCTGGCAGCGCACGGGCCGGCGGCCGCTCTTCGCGGGCGGCAACTCGAACGGCGACATCCCCATGCTGCACTTCTGCGCGCACCCGCCGCGTCCGTCCTTCGGCCTGCTGCTGCACCACGACGACGAGGAGCGCGAGTTCGCCTACGACGCCGGCGCCGAGGAGTCGCTCGAGCGGGCGCCCAACGAGGGCTGGATCGTCGCCAGCATGAAGGACGACTGGAGGACGGTGTTCCCGCTGTGAGCCGCCGCGGGACGAGCAGGCGGCCCCCGGGCCCGAGCGCGGGCGCGGCCGCGTTCACCGCGGTCAGGCGTCCGGCTTTCGCGGCGCCCGGGGGCCCGGCGCGTCGGCCGGGCTCGGCGTCCGGCTCGCCTGCGTGACGCCGTCGATGCGCGGCGGGCAGCGCCGCGCGAGCTCGCGCAGCGTCACCATGCCCGCCTCGTTCCAGCCCTCGTCGTGCCGCGCGCGCAGGACGCCCCCCAGCTCGGGGCCGATCGTGCGCTCGAGCGTGCTCCGGAAGGCCTCCGCCTCGGCGCTCGGGTCGTGGCGCATGGCCTCCTCGACGTCGATCATGTGGACGGCGTCGACGTCGCGCGCCGGGTCGTAGCGCGCCTCGCCCTCCTGCGAGACGCGCACGAGCAGGCCCGCGCGCACGAGCGTGTCGAGCACCTGCTCGACGGCGGGCGCGGGCACCTCCAGGGCCTGGGCGAGCGAGACCGAGGTCGGCGCCGCGTGCCCGTCGATGAACGAGCGGCTCACGGCGGCCGCCACGACGACGGCGAGCGCCTCGCGCAGCTCCTGGTCGACGTGGCGGGCGCGCACGGCCTGCCTCATGCGCTGCTCGTACTGGTGGCTCGCCGCGAGCGCGGCGCCCACGAGGAGGATGTTCCACGACAGGTAGAGCCACACGAGGAAGATGGGCAGCGCCGCGAAGCCCGAGTAGAGCGCGTTGTACCTGGCGACGCCGACCTGGAACTTGACGTGGAGGAGCAGGGCCAGGTGCCACAGGACGCCCGCGACGACGCCGCCGAAGATCGCCGAGGCCAGGCGCACCCGCGTGTTGGGCATGATGAGGTAGACGGCGACGAGGCCCAGGGAGCCGAGCACGAGCGAGGTGAGGCGCAAGAGGAGGTCGGTGACGCCGCCGAGGAGCAGCGACCCGTGCAGCCAGGCGACGAAGGAGGAGTTCTGCGCGGCGGTGCTGATGGTGATGGCCGCCAGCACGAGCAGCGGGCCGATGACGAGGATGGTCGTGTAGTCGGTGAGCTTGCGGCGCAGGGATCGCGCGCTCTTCACCTCCCAGATCTCGTTGAGCGCCGTCTCGATCGTCGAGAGCATCGAGATGCTCGTGTAGACGAGCAGCAGCACGCCGATCACGGAGAGGCCGGAGACGCTCGTGCGCTCGACGAAGGCGAACACCTGGTCGATCGCGGCGAGCAGCGACTTGTCGTCGGCGAACGTGTCGCGCAGGTACGGCCGCACCGAGGTCGCGATGAGCTCGTGGTAGACGCCGAAGCCCTTGAGGATCGAGAAGGCGAAGGCCAGGAAAGGCACGACGGACAGCATCGAGTAGTACGTCAGCGAGGCGGCCCGCGAGGTCAGCTCCTTGTCGAAGAACCCGCGCGCCGTGGCGTACGCGGCGCGGCCGAACCGGTAGAGGAGCACGCGGCCCCGGCCCGCGTGCTCGAGCCGCGTCGACCAGATGCGCGTCTCGAAGAAGTGGCGCGCGCGCTCGTAGGTCCGCCGGGGGTCCACGCCTGAGACGATGCGGCCGGCAGGCCGCGCGAGCCGCGCGCCGCGCGGGAATCCGGCCCCGCCGGACGGGCGTCGCGGCGGCCGCTCGGCCGCGCCGCGAATCAGGTCGCCTCCCGACTTGCCGCGCTGCCGCCGCGACCCATGTTGCGCGCCCGGAGGGTTCCCATGGTCGAGGAGTCGAGGGCAGAGCCGATCAACCGCCGCGCGCTGGCCGGCATCGCCGTCCTGGCCTCGCTGATCGCCATGGTCGCGCTCGGGCTCGCCGCCTTCGCCGAGCCGCAGAAGGCGCAGAAGGTCCAGAACATCGTCCTCGTGCACGGGGCCTTCGCCGACGCCTCGAGCTGGTCGGGCGTCATCACGCGCCTGCAGAAGGCCGGCTACCGCGTCAGGGCCGTCCAGCTGGCCCTCGATTCGTTCGAGGAGGACGTGGCGCGCACGCGCAACGTCCTGGCGGCGCAGCCCGGGCCGACGCTGCTCGTGGGCCACTCGTTCGGCGGGGCCATCATCACCGAGGCGGGCAGCAGCGCCCCCAACGTCGTCGGGCTCGTCTACGAGTCGGCCTTCGCGCCCGACCAGGGCGAGAGCATGAAGGCCATCGTCACCAGGGGGCCGGCGCCGCCGGGCGCGCGCGCCTTCCGCCCGGACAAGGCCGGCGGCCTGTGGCTCGACGTCGACAGCTTCAAGGAGGTCTTCGCCGCCGACGTCGACGACGACCAGGCGCGCGTCATGGCCGCCGTGCAGAAGCCCATCGCCTCGAGCGAGCTCATGAGCGAGCGCGCCTTCGGCAAGCCGGCGTGGAGGGGCCACCCGTCGTGGTACCTCGTGACCGAGCAGGACCTCATGCTCCCGCCCGACGCCCAGCGCGCCTTCGCCAAGCGCATGGGCGCGACGGTGCAGTCGCTCGCCGCGAGCCACGCCGCCATGGTCTCGCACCCCGACGAGGTCGCCGCCTTCATCCTCAGGGCCGCCGCCGGTCCCGCGAAGATGGCCGCCGCGCAGTAACCTGCGCCCGACGGCCTGTCGGGTGCGGCCGCAATCGCGCGGCGCGCGTTGTGCGCGCGGGTCGCGGTCGCACCGTCTTCGGCATGCAACCACACGCGACGCGCGCGTCGACCCAGCGCATCTCGAAGGGCGGCTTCCCCAAGCCGGAGACCCTCGAGGGGACGTACAACGAGGCCGATCTCGATCGCGCCGTGCAGGCGTACCGCTTCTTCTACCCGACGGTCTCGGGCATGGCGATCTGGAAGGGCAACGCCAAGGCCGGCGCCGTCGCCAACGAGATCTTCGGTGTCATCGACGCGCAGCCGCGTCACGTCGGGTTCACGTACAACTCGGACACTCCGTACGGCCTCGCGCCGCTGGACCTCCGCGCGGGTCCGATGACGATCGACGTGCCCGCGGGCCCGCTCATCATCGTCGCGCTCGACGTCAACCAGCGCTGGGTCGGCGACATGGGCGTGCCCGGCCCCGACGCGGGCATGGGCGGCCGGCACCTCGTCCTGCCCCCCGACTCGGGCGACGAGGTGCCGTCGGGCTTTCACGTCTGGCGCTCGACGACGTTCCGCGTGCTCGTCGGCGTCCGTTCGATCCCCGTCGGCGGCGACGTCAAGGCGGCGCTTGAGCGCATCAAGACCGTCAAGGTGCGCCCGCTCGTGCCCCCCGCCGACTGGGCCGAGCCGAGGTGGATCGACGCGACGGCGCGGTCCTCCGACACGACGCCCCTCGCCTACGAGGGCAACCTCGACTTCTGGAAGGTCCTGCACGAGGCGATCGACTCGGAGCCGCCCTTCAAGGAGTACGAGGCGTACTACGGCGAGCTTGCGGCGCTCGGCATCGTCAAGGGCAAGCCCTTCGCGCCCGACGCGCGCGCCAAGCGGCTGCTGCAGGAGGCCGCGACGCTGGGCAAGACCGAGATGTGCGCCCAGTCGTTCGCCGATCGCCGGCCCGATCGCGTGGTGTGGAAGGATCGGCGGTGGGAGTGGGTCGCGCTGCGCTTCGAGAGCGGCGACTTCACCGTCGACGGCCGCCTCGACCTCGAGGCGCGCGACAAGTGGTTCTATCAGGCCATCGGCGCCTCGCCGGCGATGTTCCGTCGCGAGCCGGGCTCGGGCTCGCTCTACTGGCTCGGCACGCGCGACAAGAACGGCGCCTACCTCGACGGCGCGAAGTCGTACACCTTGATCGTTCCGCGCCCGGTGCCCGCCCAGCTCTTCTGGTCGGTGACCGTGTACGACGCCGAGACGCGCAGCCAGGTGCAGACGAAGCAGGGGAAGGCGGCCCTGCGCTCGCTCTTCGAGCTCAAGGACGTCCCCGGCCCGGAGCCGCTCGATCTGCACTTCGGCCCCCGCCCGCCCTCCGGCAAGGGCGGCGCCGAGAAGCGGTGGATCCAGACGCTCCCGGGCAAGGGCTGGTTCGCCTACCTCCGCCTCTACGGCCCGGAGAGGGCGGCGTTCGACGGCAGCTGGAAGCCGGGCGACTTCACGCTCGACTAGCGCGTCGAGACCGTCACGTCCACTGGGGCGCGGGGGCGGGCTCGGGGTGGCTCATCAGCCCCTGCAGCGCCGCGAAGCGCACGAGCGCGGCCGTGTTGTCGAGCCCGAACTTCTTCAGGATGCGGCACTTGTGCGTCTCGATCGTCTTGCGCGACACGCCGAAGCGCTCGGCGATCCCGGCCGCGTCGATGCCCTCGGTCACGAGCCGGAAGACGTGGCGCTCGCGCGGCGACAGCACGTCGAGCACCGTCGGCGGGAAGCGGGCCTGGCGCAGCCGCGTGAAGATGTGGTCGAGGCTGGGCGCGACGTAGTGCTGCCCGCGCGCGATGCGCCGGAAGGCGTTCAGGATGGCCTCGCCCGTCTCCGACTTGAGGATGTAGCCGCGCGCGCCCGCGGCGACGGAGTCGATGAGATCCTGCGCGACGGCGTTCGACGTCAGGAGCGCGACCTCGACCTCCGGCATGCTCTGCTTGAACCCCCGGATCACCGCCTTGAGCGCCTCGCCCGACACGAGGGGGTCGGCGACGAGAAGATCGGCCCGCGTCGCGGGAACGATCGGGAACGCAGCGTCGACCTTGTCGGCCTCCCCGACGAGCTCGCAGTCCCGCGCCGTGGCCAGCACCGCCTTGAGCCCCTCACGAAAAACCACCTGTCCATCGATGATGAAGATCCGCATCACACGCCCCGTCATGCAAGGTGTTTGCCAGACTCCGTACGGACCACGACCCGCTCGACCTTCGAGCCGATCGTCGCCGCCTCGGCGATCGAGAGAGCGCTCTCCGCGAGCTCGAGGACCGCGCTCTTCGAAAGTCCCGCCGAGGCCATGATGGCGGCGATGCCGGCCGCTTCGAGCAGCCCCTCGGCGCGCGCCCGCTCGAGGCGCAGGGCGGCGTGCTGGCGCGCCTCCTTGGCGGCGCCGCGCACGAACATGCCGATGCGCCCCGTGCCCATCGAGCCGATGGCCAGGCGCGGGCGCGGGCCCTCGCGCCAGATCTGCTCGGCGCACGCGCCGGCCGAGACGCCGGGCGTGAGCGTGCCGAGCGCGACCTCGACGGCCTCCTCGTAGCGGCGCGCGATCTTGAGCTCGGCGGCGAGCAGCGTCTCGAAGGTGCGCGGCGCCAGCAGCGGCGGCTGGGCGGGCAGGGGGCGCAGCGCCGTGGTGTGGCGCTCGAAGAGCGCCGAGACGCCGCGCCGCCCGAGGTACTCGATGACGGCGAGCGAGTCCGAGTCGAGGCGCCCCGGGCGCGGGTCGGCCAGGCACAGCGCGCCGATGCGCACGCCGTCGGAGGTCACGAGCGGCACGCCCGCGAAGGACGCGATGTCGGTGCGGTGGCCGAGGGCGCGGCGGAAGCTCGGGTGCGTCGTCATGTCGTGCACGACGAGCGACGTCCCCGTCTGCACGCCCGCGGCGAGCGTGACGTGCAGGAGCCGCGGCTCGGGCCGGCCCATCATCTGAGAGCCGACGACGACGAGGGGCAGCACGGCGCCGCCCTCGAGGAGGAATAGGCCGGCGCTGCCGCAGTCGAAGTAGCGGCGCATCCAGTCGAGCCACGGCTGCGCCTCGCGCGCGGCCTCGCCGTGGTCGACGTCGCGCAGGCGCAGCTCCGAGCCCTTCGCGTGGCGCAGGCGCTCCTGCGCGACGTTGCTGCGCTCGGCCGCCATCGTCTCGTCGTCGAGGCGCACGCCCTGACAGAGCGCCTCGATCGACTGCACGAGCGCGGCCGGGCTCGCGGGCTTGGGCAGGAACAGCTCGGCGCCGCGCGCGACGGCCTCCTCCTCGGTCGTGTCGAACGCCGAGCAGACGACGACGGGCGGCGTCTCGCGGCCGAGGATCTCCTTGAGCCGGTTGATGAGCTCGAAGCCGTCCATGTTGGGCATGCTGACGTCGGTGAGCACGAGGTCGGGCCGCTCGATGCGCGCGAGCCCCAGCGCGGCCTCGGCCGAGAGCGCCGTCGCGACGCGGTAGCCGGCCATCTCGAGCACCTGCCGGTACGACTCGATGAGATCGCAGTCGTCGTCGACGACGAGGATCCGCGCGCCGTCCTTCGCGCCCGTGGGCTCGCGCCCCGCCACACCGTCCGCCACCGTGGGAACATGGGGATCTGGGCCTCGATCGCCAATCGGGACACCCCTCGACTCGCGCCGCTCGGTGCGGTCGAGCCGTATTCGCCGCGGCGCGCGCGACCGCACTTTGCTCGGGCGGCGGGCGACGCACGTTTGTCGCCGACGGAGGTTCCGATGGCGCTTGAGACTGCAGAGAAGAAGAGGCTCGACGAGGCGCGCACGGCCGGCGTGCCGTGGCGAAAGTGGGGGCCGTATCTCAGCGAGCGGCAGTGGGGCACGGTGCGCGAGGACGAGAGCCAGGGCGGCGACGCCTGGAACTACCTCTCGCACGACGCCGCGCGCTCGCGGGCCTACCACTGGGGGGAGGACGGGCTCGCGGGCGTCTCCGACGACAAGCAGCTCCTGTGCTTCTCGATCGCCCTCTGGAACGAGCGCGATCCGATCCTCAAGGAGCGGCTCTTCGGCCTGACGAACAGCCAGGGCAACCACGGCGAGGACGTCAAGGAGTACTACTTCTACCTCGACAGCACGCCGACCCACTCGTACATGCGGTACCTCTACAAGTACCCGCAGCGGGCCTACCCCTACCAGGAGCTCATCGACAAGAACCAGCGCTCCCGCCAGGAGCTCGAGTACGAGCTGCTGGACACGGGCATCTTCGACGACGATCGCTACTTCGACGTCTTCGTCGAGTACGCCAAGGCCTCGCCCGAGGACCTCTTCTGCGAGATCACGATCCACAACCGCGGGTCCGAGGCGGCGCCCATCCACGTGCTGCCCACCATCTGGTTCCGGAACCTCTGGCCCCCCGAGGGGCCGACGCCGCGGCTCTCCGTCGGGGACGGGCGCGGCCAGACGTCGGTGATCGTCGCCGAGAACCCGGGGCTCGGCACGCGCTACCTCTACGGCGCGCCGGGCGCCGAGCTGCTGTTCTGCGACAACGAGACGAACCCCTTCCGCTTCCCGGGGGCGAGGTCGAGCGCGCGCTACTACAAGGACGGGCTCGACTGGTGCGTCGTCCACGGCAACAAGGAGGCCGTCAACCCGGAGCGCTTCGGCACGAAGGCCGCCGTGCACCAGCAGCTGACCATCCCCGCGCGGTCGAGCGCGACCTTGCGCCTGCGCCTCACCGACGTGCCGCCGTCCGGCTTCGACCACGATCCGCTGGGCGCGGGCTTCTCGCAGGTGATGGCCGCGCGGCGCGCCGACGCCGACGCGTTCTACGACGCCGAGATCCCCAAGAACCTCTCGCCAGACCAAAAGCACGTCGTGCGCGAGGCGCTGGCCGGCATGTTCTGGAGCAAGCAGTTCTATGACTACGACGTCTCGGCCTGGCTCGCCGAGCGCGGCGTCGATCCGTACGGGGGCGGCAACGGCCACCCCGTGCGGAACAAGGACTGGCACCACATGGTCAACGGCGACGTCATCTCCATGCCCGACAAGTGGGAGTACCCTTGGTACGCGGCCTGGGACCTGGCCTTCCACGCGGTGCCGCTGGGGATGGCCGATCCGGACTTCGCGAAGCAGCAGCTGCTCTTGTTGCTTCAAGAGCGGTACCTGCACCCGAACGGCCAGGTGCCCGCGTACGAGTGGAACTTCGGCGACGTGAACCCGCCCGTGCACGCCTGGGCGGCCTACTTCCTCTACCAGCTCGACGCGAGGCGCACCGGCAACCCCGACGTGACGTTTCTCAAGACGATCTTCCACAAGCTGCTGCTCAACTTCACGTGGTGGGTCAACCGCAAGGATCCGAACGGGCGCAACGTCTTCGAGGGCGGCTTTCTCGGCCTCGACAACATCGGCGTCTTCGACCGCTCGGCGCCCCTGCCCACCGGCGGCTACCTCGAGCAGGCCGACGGGACGGCGTGGATGGCCTTCTACTCGCAGATGATGCTCCAGATCGCCATCGAGCTCTCCATGCGCGACCACACGTACGCCGAGATGGGCCTGAAGTTCTTCGAGCACTTCATCTGGATCGCCTCGGCGATGACGCACATCGGGGGCGGCACGCAGATGTGGGACGAGGACGAGGGGTTCTTCTACGACGTCCTGCGCACGCCCGACGGCGGCTCGACGCGCCTCAAGGTGCAGTCGATGGTGGGCCTCTTGCCGCTCACGGCGACCACCGTGCTCTGGGGCCGCGCGCGCGAGCACTTGCCGGAGGTGGCGGCGCGCGCGAGGTGGTTCATCGAGCACCGCGCGCAGCTCGTCAAGAACATGCACGACCCGCGCAAGCCGGGCCATCACAACCGGCTCCTGCTCGCCATCCTCGACGAGGAGCGGCTGCGGCGCGTGCTCGCCCACATGCTCGACGAGAAGGAGTTCCTGTCGCCGTTCGGCATCCGCTCGCTCTCGGCGCGGCACCGCGACCAGCCGTACGAGTTCGACGTGGGCGGCCAGCGCTTCGGCGTGGGCTACCTGCCGGCCGAGTCGGACACGGGCATGTTCGGCGGCAACTCCAACTGGCGCGGGCCCATCTGGATGCCCGTCAACGCGCTGCTCATCCGCGCGCTCCTCAACTACTACGCGTACTATGGGAACGACTTCCAGGTGGAGCTCCCCACCGGCTCGGGGCGACGGATGAACCTCTATCAAGTGGCGAACGAGCTCACGCAGCGCCTGGCGCGCATCTTCACCATCGACGAGCACGGCCACCGGCCCGTCCACGGCGGCGCCAAGAAGTTCCAGGACGATCCGCTCTGGCGCGATCACATCCTCTTCTACGAGTACTTCCACGGCGACAACGGCGCGGGCGTGGGCGCGAGCCACCAGACGGGGTGGACCGGCCTCATCGCGCCGCTGCTCAGCTTCTTCGCGACCGTGAGCGCCGAGCAGTTCCTCGACGCCGACGCGGGCCTGCTGCCGCCGGTGGACTGGATGAAGCAGGGGCAGCCCGTGGCGGCGCATCAGGTGCCACGGTGAAGCACCCGCTGCTCTACCAGCTGAACACGCGCGTCCTCCTCGGCGAGCTCGGCCGCTCGCTGGGGAGGCCGGCGACGCTCGACGACTTCTCGGACGCCTTCATCGAGCAGATCGCCGCGCGCGGGTTCGCCTGGGTGTGGCCGCTCGGGGTCTGGCAGACGGGGCCCGCGGGGCGCGAGATCTCGCGCACCCGGCCCTCGCTGCGCGAGTCCTACGCGCACGACCTGCCCGACTGGCGCGAGGAGGACGTCGTCGGGTCGCCGTTCGCCATCCAGGCCTACGCCGTGAACCGCGACTTCGGCGGCGACGCCGCGCTCGCGCGCCTCCGCGAGCGGCTCGCCCGGCACGGGCTCAAGCTGCTCTGCGACTTCGTCCCCAACCACGTCGCGCCCGATCACCCGTGGGTCGGCGCGCACCCCGAGTTCTTCATCGAGGGGACGGACGAGGACCTGGCGCGCGAGCCGCAGAACTGGGGGCGCTTCGCCGTCGGCCGCGGCACGAAGGTGCTCGCCTTCGGGCGCGATCCCTACTTCCCGGGCTGGCCCGACGCCGTCCAGCTCAACTACCGGCACGCCGGCCTGCGCGAGGCCATGGTGGGCGAGCTCGGGCGCGTCTCCGAGCGCTGCGACGGCGTCCGCTGCGACATGGCCATGCTCGTGCAGCCGGAGATCTTCCAGCGCACCTGGGGCGACCGCGCCAAGCCCCGCGACGGCTCGCCGCCCATGGACGCGCCGTTCTGGTCCGACGCCATCGCGCGCATCAAGCGGCGCCGGCCGGAGTTCATGTTCGTCGCCGAGGTGTACTGGGACATGGAGTGGGAGCTGCAGCAGGCCGGCTTCGACTACACCTACGACAAGCGCCTCTACGATCGCCTCGTGGGCGGGTCGGCGCGCGCCGTGCGTGAGCACCTCATGGCCGCGCCCGACTTCCAGAACCACTCGCTGCGCTTCCTCGAGAACCACGACGAGCCGCGCGCGGCGGCCACCTTCCAGCCGCCCGAGCGGCACATGGCCGCGGCGGTGATCTCGTTCCTCGTCCCGGGGCTGCGGTTCTTCTACGAGGGCGAGCTCGAGGGCCGGCGCGCGCGCGCGTCGATGCACCTCGGCCGGCGCATGCCCGAGGCGCGCGACGACCGCATCGCCGCCTTCTACGACAAGCTGCTGGCCGTGCTGCGGCGGCCCGAGGTGCACGAGGGCCGCTGGCGGCAGCTCGCGCCGCGGCAGGCCTGGGACGGCAACGGGACCTTCGACCACTTCGTCTCCGGCCTGTGGGAGGACGGCGGCCAGCGGCTCATGACCGTCGCGAACTACGGCGACACGCAGGGCCAGTGCTACGTCACGATCGACGTGCCGGCCCTCGCGGGCCGCCGCGTGGTCCTCACCGATCTCATCGGGGACGCGCGCTACGAGCGCGACGGCCGCGAGCTCTCGACGGTGGGCCTCTACCTCGATCTGCCGGCGTGGGGCCGGCACGCCTTCGAGCTGCGGCTCGCCTAGGAGCGGTCCTTGTCCTCGACCGCCCCTGGGGCCGCGGCCGCCGCCGGCAGGCTCGCCTCCCTGACGAGAGCGTCCGGTGCCCTCGGGACGACGCCGCGCACGCCGAAGCCCACGAGCAGGAGGCCGAGGACCACATGGACGACGTGATCCGCGGGCCGCAGGCCGAACAGGGCGGCGGGGAAGAGGCCGAGGGGTCCCGCGAGGGCCTGGTAGAGATCGATCGCCCCGAACCCGAGGTTGAACAGGGCCGCGAGGCGGCCGGCGCGGGCCACGACGATGGCGAGGCCCAGGGCGCCGAACACGATGTGGAACACGTCGTAGGGCAGGGCGCCGCTCATGAGGGCGAGCTCGGGGGGGACGAGCATCCCGGCGACGCCGGCGACGATGAGCACGGGGGCGAACAGCGAGAGCAGGCGCAGGTTCCGCCGGAGCCAGTCCACGGGTGCGGTCATCGCCTCTGCAGGCCGAAGTACAGCACGAGGCGGGCGCGGCCGCGAAGCACGAAGTACGCGAGGCCGAGGTAGAGCCCGGGCGCGACCTCGCGCACCTCGTCCTTGATGGCGCGGATGAAGCCGGGGTTGCCGGGGTTGTCGTAGTCGAGCTGGACCGCGTCGAAGGCGCCCGCGCGCGAGGGCGCGACGAACGTGTCGAAGCGGAACCAGTGGCGCGGCCTCCGGTCGCCGAAGACGCGGTTGATGCCCTGGCCGCGCCCTCCTTCCTTGTGTGTGAACGTCTTGCCACGCCAGGGGAAGCCGCCCCGCGCCGCGAACCAGCGCAGGAAGCCGGCCAGGAAACGGGGCAGGGCGGGCACGGCGAGCATGCGCCCCACGAGGGGGCCGTCCATGTCCGCGAGGACGGGTGTGCGCGCGCCGGCGTAGAGGGCCGCCAGCGCCTCGGGGCCCTCCGCCGCGAGGTCGTCGAGCGAGGCGGGGCGGGGGCCGGGCGCCGCGGCGGGGCCTGGACGGGCCGGCTGGGGCGAAGCTGGGGCGAGTGACATGGCGTGTCCTCCTTCCTCGTATACGGTGCAGCCGCCCGATCGGATCGGCGAGGCAAATTGGTCGTGGGCCCGGCGGCGCCGCCCGGCGTGTCGAAGGTCGCAGCATCGGGGGCCCGTCGGATGCATCATGTCGGCATGAACGAGGCCGCCCCCGAGACGCCCGCCCTCGCCGAGAACACCGCCGAGATCACCGAGACCGAGGTGCGGGACACCTGGCCGCTCCTGCAGCGGGACGACCGCGCGCTCGCCTTCAAGCTCCTGTCGCGCGAGCACGCGGGCGACTTCTTCCTCGCCCTCGGGGCGTCCGACCAGGCCGAGCTGCTCGCGACGATGGCGCCCGCCGAGAAACGCACCTGGATCCGCGTGCTGCCGCCCGACGACGCGGCCGACGTCCTGCGCGCCACGAGCGAGGCCGAGCGCGCCAGCCTGCTCGCGCTGCTCGACGACGCGACCAGGCGCGAGGTGAGCGCGCTCCTCGCGCACGCCGAGGACAGCGCGGGCGGCCTCATGGACCCGCGCTACGCGCGCCTGCGCGCCGACATGACCGTCGACGAGGCCGTGCGTTACCTGCGGAAGCAGCTCATCGAGCGGCGGCACTCGCTGCCGTACGCCTACGTGCTCGACCCCGACCAGCGGCTCGTGGGCGTCGTGCCGTACTGGCAGCTCCTCGTCGAGAGCGGCACCTCGCAGGTGCGCGACATCATGAAGAAGGAGGTCGTGTCGATCAGCCAGGACCTGCCGCAGGAGGAGGTCGCGCGCCGGTTCGACCAGCACCACTTCAAGGCGCTGCCCATCGTCGACGCCGAGGGGCGTATGAAGGGCGTCATCACCGTCGACGACATCGTCGACATCGTGCGCGAGTCGGCCACCGAGGACATCCAGAAGATCGGCGGCGTCGAGGCCCTCGACGAGCCCTACCTGCGCATCACCCTGGCGCGGCTGCTCAAGAAGCGCGTCGGGTGGCTGGCGGCGCTGTTCATCGGCGAGATGCTCACGGCCACGGCCATGGGCTACTTCGAGAAGGAGATCGCGCGCGCCGTCGTGCTGGCGCTCTTCGTGCCGCTCATCATCTCGAGCGGCGGCAACTCGGGCTCCCAGGCGAGCACGCTCGTCATCCGGGCGATGTCGCTCGGCGAGGTGCGCATCCGCGACTGGTGGCGGATCATGCGGCGCGAGCTCTTCATCGGCATCGGGCTCGGGGCCGTGCTGGCCGTCATCGGCTTCGCCCGCATCATGGTGTGGGCGACGCTCTTTCACGTCTATGGCGAGCACTCGGTGTCGGTGGCCCTCACGGTGGCGGCGAGCCTCGTGGGCGTCGTGCTCTGGGGCAGCCTCGCGGGCTCGATGCTGCCCCTCTTTCTGCGCCGGCTGGGCTTCGATCCCGCGAGCGCGAGCGCGCCGCTCGTCGCGACGCTGGTCGACGTCAGCGGCCTGGTGATCTACTTCAGCATCGCCGCCGTGATCTTGCGCGGCAGGCTCCTGTGAGCCCGTCGGGCCGCCCGCGCCGCTACGTCGCCGCGGCGTCGGCCTGCCACACGGCGAAGGGGTTGCCCTGCGGGTCGGAGAGGACGGCGTACCACCCCATGCCGGGGACGGGCGCCTTGGCCTTGTGGAGCTTGGCGCCGAGGCCCTGCGCGCGCTCGATGGCGCGGTCGACCGAGTCGACGTTGACGTAGTTCACGACGCGCGGGCCGTTCTTGTCGGGGCGCTTGAGGATGCCGCCGTTGATGCCGCCCGGCTGCGTGGGGCGGTGCTTGCCGTCCACGTCGACGGTCTGGACCGTCAGGTAGCCCGCCATGCCGGGCGGCGCGTCGATCTTCCAGTCGAACAGCTCGGAGTAGAAGCCGGCGAGCGCCTGCGGGTCCTCACCGTAGATCTCGAAGTGGCTGAGCTGGTTCTTCACGTTCATCCCCTCGTGTGTCGAGTCAATGGATGGGGGGCTCGAGCGGGTCGCCGTCGCAGACCTCGTCAGCGTCTTCGGCGTCCGGGGGCCGGGGCGCGTGGATGCGCTCGGGGATGCGCCCCTCGAGCTGGCGGAGGACCGCGTCGCAGAACGCCTCGAGGTCCTCGGGCCGGCGCGCCGTGATGAGGCTGCCGTCCTCGACGAGGGGCTCGTCCACCCAGCGCGCGCCCGCGTTGACGAGGTCGGTGCGGATCGACGGCCAGGAGGTCAGCGTGCGGTCCTCGACGACCTCGGCCTCGATGAGCAGCGCGCCCGCGTGGCCGTTGGCCGCGACGGGCTTGCCGGCGTCGAACATCTGGCGCGTGAACTCGACCATGAGCGGGTCCGTGCGCAGCTCGTCGGGCGAGTGGCCCCCGGGGATGACGAGCGCGTCGAAGTCGCGCGCCGCGGCCTCGCGGATCGACCGCGCCGTCGTGATCTCCGCCGCGCGCCCCTTGCCGGTCAGGGTCTTGCCCACCTCGCGCCCCACGACGACCACCTCGTGGCCCGCGCGCCGGAGCCGCTCGTAGGGCACGCGCAGGTCGGCGTCCTCGAAGCCCTCCTCGACGATGATGGCCACGCGCGCCACGGCGGCTCCGGGCTACGAGCGCTTCGCCTGCGCGAGGAGGCGGCGGGCCGCGTCCTCGTGGCGCTCGAGGACGGGCAGGACCTCGTCGATGAGCTTCTTGAGCCTGTCGTCGGACGTCGCGGCGCGCGCGTCCCCGAGCTCGGCGATGGCCTGGCGCTGCGACGAGAGGAGCGCCTTCGCGAACGCGGCGTCGAAGGCGTCCCCCGTGGGCAGGCCGTCCTGGTTGCCCGCGGGCGTCACGTCGGCGAGCGCGATCTTCTCGTCCTTGGCGAGCTTGGCGACCTTCTTCTCGATCGCCAGGTGGTCGTCGACGACGGTATGGCCGAGCTTGCGGACCTCTCTCGTGCTGCCGACCTGGATCGCCATGCGGCCCCGATCCATCTCGAGCTGGTTGACGCTGTGGATCTTCGAGAGCACGTCGGCCGTCGTGGGCGCCTCGGCGGCGAGGGCGCCCGACGCGAGCACGCTCGCCGCGCACATGATCAGGATTTCGACGATGCGCCTCATGACGAGCCCTCCTCGCGTTTGGTGCCGCACGCCCCTTGGACCTATCTAAGCTCCTGGAAACGCGTTTCAAGGGTTGCGCCGAGCGGCGTGACGCCCGCGTCGAGGCCGGCGCCGCCGTCGGGGTCGGCGCCGAAGACGGCCGGCGCGGCGCGGGCGGGGACGACGGGCGTGGCCGACGTCGCGAAGG
>DASZWW010000252.1:0-2436 GCA_035546175.1 Polyangia bacterium | reverse complement strand
CCGCCGGCAGCGGCGGCTCTCCCGACGCCGGCGGCGCGGGGACCGGCGCGCCCGACGCGAGCGCCGAGACGCGCCCCGATGGGGCCGCCGGCGCGCCGTGCCCCGGCGCGGGCAAGGCGCTCCACTTCCAGGACGATCTCGGCGGCACCAAGACGAAGAGCACGCAGGTGTGGGCCGACCTCGGCGCCGACACGCCCATCGGCGACAGCCCGCGCACCGTCGAGATGTGGCTCTACATGGAGGGTCCGGAGAGCTGGAAGGCCGAGCACAGCATCATCGAGTACGGCGGCACCGGCCGCTGCCAGGCCTTCGGCATCGACGGCGGCGACACCGGCAAGAACGATCCTGCCGAGTTCGATCCCTTCACCTTCAGCGCCGGCGGTCCGTGCAAGGGTGACGACAACAACGCGCTCTCCCCGCAGCCGCCGCGCACGGGCTGGCTCCACCTCGCGTGGGTGTACGACCCGGCGGGCGGCCTCGCCTACCTCGGCCAGACCGGCCTCAACTTCATGTTCACCGTCGACGGCGTGCCCCAGAACATCCCCGACAAGAAGCAGATGGGCGCGCTCCTCACGATGAAGACGAAGATCTCCATCGGCAGCGGCCAGACGACCGACGACGGCTTCACCGGCAAGATGGACGAGCTGCGCATCTGGAACGTGGCCCGCAGCGCCCAGCAGATCGCCGACAACTACAGGCTCATCCTCACGGGCGCGGAGCCGGGCCTCGTCGCCTACTACCACTTCGACGAGGGCGCGGGCAGCGCGCCCAAGGACTCGTCGTCCGCGCACCACGACGCCGCGTTCAACACGGACGGCGGCCGCCCCGTGCCGACCTGGGTCGACTCGACCGACCTGGTCCTCGGCTGCAAGTGAGCGATCCGCACCGCGGCTACAAGCAGCCGACGCGCTTCGTGTCGAGGACGATGTCGTCGAAGTAGAGGTCGAAGTCGGCGTTCGGGTGCCAGTCGTAGAAGCCGAACGAGTAGGTCGTGAAGCCGCCGATGAGGCCGCTGCTCTTGCCGTCGAAGATGGGCGCGCCGGGCACGTGGCCGGCGGGGTAGTTGATGTGCTGGTCGTCTAGGGTGCCGAGGCTCGCGCCCTCGATCCAGGCCGTGTCGCTGTCGGGCTGGTCGTCGAGCTCCCACTCGAGGCAGGTCCACTTCGCGACGGGGACCTGGCCCGTGGGATAGAAGACCTCCTCGCCGCTCGGGGTCATGCCGAGCTGGTCGAAGCCGAGCTGCCAGCCGCCGTTGATCGTCGCGACCTCGAAGTCGCGCAGCTTGGGGTTGGCGGACATGGCGGCCGAGCCGCCGAGGATCCACTGCGTGTGGCCGCTCGTCGGCTTGGTCGCGACATAGAAGTAGAGGCGGCCGAAGTGGTGGGTGCGCAGCTCGGCAGGGAGCGCCTTCGTCACGATGAAGGCGTCGTCGTTGGGGACGTTGCCCTTGCCGTGGAAGTGGGCCGCGTACTTGCCGTGCGCGGCGCGGTCGGACGTGACCACCGGCGGCGGCGTCGCGTCGTCGACGTGGTTGACGCCGCTCGTGACGGCCCACTTGCCGGGATCGAGCGCGCCCGACTCGAAGTCCTCGCAGAAGAGCCCCGGACAGCCGGCCGCGCCCGCCTCGGGCGGCGCGTCCGGCGCGCCGGCCTCGACGGGCGTGGGAGCGTCGGGCGCGGCGGGCGGCGGCGGCTCGGGGGTGGGTCCGTCGGCGATGGCCGGGGACCCCGAGCTGCCGCCGGCGGCGGTGGCGTCGTGCGGAGGGCCCGCGTCGGCGCTCCCGCCGGCTGCGCCGCTCGGGCGGCCGGCGTCAGGCTGGACGCGGGGCGCGCCGGCGGAGCACGCCAGGAGCAGGACCGCCGGGGCGAGTCGCGAGGCGTCGAGGCGCGCGCGTGCCATCGGGAGAACGGACGCCCGAGCGCGGCGGGGCAGGCAGGGAGAGCCGCCGCCCCCTCAGGGCGTGATGAACGTGCTGTGCGCGATGCCCGCGCACGACGTCTTCAGATCGTCCACCGTGACGAGGGTGCCGTAGCCCCAGGCCACCGAGCAGGTGCCGTTGATCGCGACCGCGCACCCGCCGATGGCCCCGGTCCGGTCGCACGGGCCGGTCGAGTAGGTCTGGTTCGGGCGCTGGCAGCTCTTCATGAAGTTCGCGACCGACCCCGGATCGAAGCCGCCGTGCTCCTCGCAGCTCGGCGTCATCGTCCCGGCGTTGGACATGCACGAGTCCTGGATGTTCGTGCAGCCCGTCGCGCCCAGGGTCGACGCGCCGCCGCCCGAGGAGCCCGCGCCGCCGCCGTCGGACGACGAGCCGGACGACCCGCCGCACCCCGGGAGCGCGAGCGCCAGCGCTGCCACGAGCGTGCCGGCGCGGCTCACGCGTCGCCTCCGGCGTCGTCCCCGTCGGCCGCGCCGTCGGCGCCCGGGCCGCCCTCG
>DASZWW010000251.1:0-11752 GCA_035546175.1 Polyangia bacterium | reverse complement strand
GGGCGCGCCGGCGCCCGCGGGCGGCGGGCGGCTGCGCTGGCCGCTCGTCAACGTCGCCCACAACGTGGGCTCCCCGTTCGGCGCGCGCGACGGGCGCGCGCACGAGGGCATCGATCTGCCCGCGCCCGCGGGCACGCCCGTCGTCGCCGCCGCCGACGGCACCGTCGTCTACGCCGGCGACGGCATCCGCGGCTACGGCAACCTCGTCGTGCTCCAGCACGCGGGCGACCTGCTCACGGTCTACGCGCACAACTCGGCGCTCTACGTCTCGGCGGGGCAGACCGTGCGCGCGGGCGACCGCGTCGCCGCCGTGGGGCAGACGGGGCGCGCCACGGGGCCCCACTTGCACTTCGAGGTGCGGCAGGGCCAAATTCCCCGCGACCCGATGAGCTACCTCCAAAGTGGGAGCGCGCCGTGAGCGCCGAGGACCCCCGCCTTCCGCTGCTGCGCCGGCGCGTGCGGGACGTGCCGGACTTCCCGAAGCCCGGCATCCTCTTCCGCGATCTGACGCCCCTCATGGGCGACGGCATGGCGATGCGGGCGTGCATCTCGCTGCTCGCCGAGCGCGTCGCCGCCCACCGGCCCGACGTGATCGTCGCCGTCGAGTCCCGCGGGTTCATCTTCGGCGCGCCCGTCGCGGCCGACCTGGGCGTCGGCTTCGCGCCCGTGCGCAAGCCGGGCAAGCTGCCGGCGCGGAAGCTGCGCCGGACCTACGAGCTCGAGTACGGCACCGACTCGCTCGAGATGCACGCCGACGCCGTGCACGCGGGCGCGCGCGCCGTCATCGTCGACGATCTCCTCGCCACGGGCGGCACGGCGGCCGCGACCGTCGAGCTCGTGCGCGAGCAGGGCGCCGCCGTCGTCGCGGCGGCGTTCGTGGTCGAGCTGACCTTGCTCACCGGTCGCGCGCGTCTGCCCGGAGTGCCGGTGGACGCGCTGCTCGCCTACTGAGCGAGACGCGCCAGTAGAGGCCGGCCAGCCCGAGGATGCCCGCGTAGACGCAGGTCACGGCGCGGTTCGTGTAGACCATGGCCGCGAGCGCGACGAAGGCGAGCACGAGCGCCGTCGCGGGGAAAAAGGGGTAGGCGACGGCGCGGAAGGGGCGCGCCAGCGCGGGCTCACGGCGGCGCAGCGCGAAGAGCGCGATCATCGACATCCCGTAGAGCGTGACGGCGCCGAAGCCCGACAGGACGATGAGGTCGCCCGTCCGGCTCGAGAGGATGGCGGCCACGCCGACGGCGGCGTTGACGAGCAGCGCGTTCACGGGCGTGCCCGTGCGCGGGTTGACCCGCCCCATGAAGGCCGGCGCGTAGCCGGTGCGGCCGAGCTCGAGGGCGGCGCGCCCGGCCGCGAGCACGATGCCGTGGAAGGAGGCGACGAGCCCGAAGAGCCCGATCGTGACGAGCAGGTGGAACATCGCGCCCCGGCCGGCCACGACGTGGCCGAGCGCGAGCGGCAGGGGGCTGTCGGAGGGCGGAGCCTCGGGCGTCGGGTACACGACGGCCTTCCACCCCGCCACGCCCACGCTCGTCACGAAGACGCCCAGGGCGAGCACGACGAGCGTCGCGATGGCCCAGCCGAACCCGCGCACGATGTCGCGGTGGGGGTCGCGCGCCTCCTCCGCGACGTTCGCGACGCCCTCGATGCCGAGGTACATCCACACGCCGAAGGGCAGGCAGGCGAGGGTGCCGCCGAGCCAGCCGCCCGGGATCGGGTCGCGCACGAACGCGCGCGCGTCGAAGTGCGGGCCCGTGACGGCCATGAAGAGCAGGAGCTCGCCGACGGCGGCGATCGTGACGGCGAGCTCGAAGGCGGCCGCCTGCTTGACGCCCCAGATGTTGAGCGCCGTGAAGACGACGTAGGCGACGACGGCGATCGCCGTGGGCGAGGCCTGCGGGAAGAACAGGTTGAAGTAGGCGCCGATGGCGGCGGCGATCGCCGGCGGCGCGAACAGGAACTCGACGATCTGCGCGACGCCGAGCACGAGGCCCCCCTTGGGCCCGAAGGCCCGCAGGCCGAAGTCGAAGGCGCCGCCCGCGCGCGGGATGGCGCACGCGAGCTCGGTGTAGCTGAAGATGAAGGTGATGTAGAGAATGGTGGCGACGACGGTCGCCGCGAGCATGCCCCAGGTCCCCCCGAGGGGCAGGCCCAGGTTCCAGCCGAAGTACATCCCCGAGATGACGTACCCGACGCCCAGCCCCCACAACATCACCGGCCCGAGGGCTCGCTTGAGCTCCGACATGACGTGATGGCGCCTTCGCGAGGACGATACGCCCCGAGCCCGACGGGCGCCATCCACCTCGGCAACGCGCGCACGGCGCTCCTCGCCTGGCTCGACTCGCGCGCCGCGGGCGGCGCCTTCGTCATGCGCGTCGAGGACCTCGATCGCGCGCGCGTGCCCGCGGGCGCCGAGGCGCGCCTCCTCGAGGACCTGCGCTGGCTCGGGCTCGACTGGGACGAGGGCCCCGACCGCGGCGGTCCGTTCGCGCCCTACCGCCAGAGCGAGCGCGCCGCGCGCTACGACGACGCGATCGCGCGCCTGCGGGCCGCGGGGCGGGCCTACCCGTGCGCGTGCTCGCGCGCCGACGTCGCGCGCGCCGCCAGCGCGCCGCACGCCGCCGACGAGGACGGCCCGCGCTACCCCGGGACCTGCCGGGGGCTGCCCGCCGCCGAGGTCGAGGCGCGCGCGGCGGCGCAGGGCCGCGCGCCCGCCGTCCGCTTCGACGGGCGCGGCGAGGCGTTCGACTTCGTCGACGACGTGCGCGGCGCCGTGCCGACCGGACCGGGCGGCGTCGACGACTTCGTGCTCCGCCGCGCCGACGGCACCGCCTCGTACCAGCTCGCCGTCGTCGTCGACGACGCGGCCATGGAGATCGGGCGCGTCGTGCGCGGCGACGATCTCCTGACGTCGACGCCGCGCCAGCTCGCGCTCTACGCCGCGCTCGGCGTCCCGCCTCCCGCGTTCGCGCACGTGCCCCTCGTCCTCGCGCCCGGGGGCGCGCGCCTCGCCAAGCGGACGCGCCCCGCCTCGCTCGGCGACCTGCGCGCGCGCGGCGTGACGCCCGAGGCGGTCGTGGGGGCGCTCGGCGCGTCCGCGGGCCTCTGCGCGCCCGGGGCTCGCCCGCGGGCGCGCGAGCTCGTCGCCGGGTTCTCGCTGGCCCGCCTCGACAGGGCTCCGGCCGTCATCGACGCGGACAGCCTGTGAGGGGCCCGCGGCGCCGGCTCACTTCACGAGCGCGCCGTCCTTCGTGACGACGAGGAAGGTCACCGGCCCGTCGTTGACGAGCTCGACGGCCATGTCGGCGCCGAAGCGGCCGGTGGCGACGGGCAGGCCGGCGGCGCGCAGGGCGCCGGCGACGCGGAGGTACAGCCCCTCGGCGCGCGCGGGCGCCTCGGCGGGCTCGAAGCTCGGGCGGTTGCCCTTGGCGAGCGACGCGCACAGCGTGAACTGGCTCACGACCAGGCAGCCGCCGCCGACCTCGGCGACGGTCTCATCCATGGGCGTCTTGCCGGGGAAGATCCGGAGCGCGGCGATCTTGCGCGCGGTCGCGTCGGCGTCCGCCTCGCCGTCGCCCCGCTCGACGCCGACGAGGAGCAGGAGGCCCCGCGCGATCTCGCCGACCGCCTCGCCCTCGACGCTGACCCTGGCGCGCGTGACGCGCTGGACGACCGTCCTCACGCGCGCTCCGGTCCGAACGCGAACGCCGCCAGGGGCAGCACGGCGCGCGAGGCCGCCTCGACCTCGGCGAGCACGGCGGCCGTCGCGCCGAGCAGCGCCGCCTTGCCGGCCTCGATGTGCGCGCGCGCCTCGGCGTCGAGGTCGGGCGGCAGCTCGTCCTCGTCGAGCACGTCGAGGCGGCCCTCGGGCGTGGCGAGCACGTCGACGGTCAGATCGCGCCAGTCGAGCCGCTCGGCCGTCCAGCGCGTCCCGTCGGCGAGGTTGAAGTAGTAGCCGACCGTCGCGCGATCGGCGCGCAGCCAGTGGTAGACGTTGTACGGCCGCTCGGTCCAGAAGTGGCCGATGCTCACCGTGCCGGCGGGCAGGTCGACGCCGTGCACGTGCATCGCGACGGGCGCGATCCAGAGGACGGCCAGGTGCGCGGGCGTGCGCGCGAGCAGCCGGCACTCGAAGCGCTTCTCGACGCCGGCGAGCGTGCGCTTCACCTCGACGATGGTGGGCAACGAGGACGGTCCGACGGCGGTCACGCACCGCAAGATACACGAGCCATCGCCGTTGGCGGGGACCACCGCGGCGGGTATGTTCAGCGCCTCGGATGCCAGCGCCCGGAACGCCCCGCCTCCGCGCCGCCCGCCTGCTGCCGCTCCTGCTCGCGGCGCTGGCGACGGCGGACTGCGCGCCGGCCTGTCCGCTCCCGGCGGAGTGCCGCGTCGCGCAGGTCGCGCCGCACGATCGGCTCTCGCGCCTCGCCCAGACCTACTGGGACGAGCGCCTCGCCGCCGATCCCCTCGAGGCGACGGAGCTCGGCGATCGCCGCTTCGACGACGAGCTGCCCGACGAGAGCCCCGCGGGCCTGGCGAGGCGTCGCCAGGCGCTGGGTCGGCTCGCGGCCTCGGTCGCGTCGATCGAGCGGGAGACGCTCGACGCGGGCGATCGGGTGACGGGCGCGCTCCTCGCCGGCCAGATCGACGCCGACCTCGCGCAGCTGTCGTGCGGGCTCGAGGAGTGGGCCGTCGACGCGCGCGAGGGCCCGCAGGTCGTCTACCTGCGGCTCGCCGAGCTGCAGCCCGTGCGCGGGGTGGCCGAGGGGCGGGCGCTCGCCGCGCGCTGGGGGAAGATCGGCGGCGCGATCGATCAGGAGACGGCGAACCTGCGGCGCGGCCTCGCCGCCGGCAAGGTCACGACGAAGGCCGAGGTGAGCCGCGTGCTCGGCCAGCTCGACGAGCTGCTCGCGAGGCCCGACGCCGAGTGGCCGCTGCGCGCGCCCGCGGCGGCGCCGCACCCCGACTGGGCGCCCGCCGATCGCGCGGAGCTCGCGACCGCCGTCGACACCGCCATCGCCCGGGGCATCCGCCCGGCCTTCACGCGCTACCGCGACTTCCTCGCGCGCGAGGTGCAGCCGCGCGCGCGCGACGACGCGCACGCCGGCATCTCGAACGTCCCCGGCGGCGCCGCGTGTTACGCCAAGCTCATCAAGGTCCACACCTCGCTCGACCTCTCGGCGCGCGAGATCCACGAGCTCGGCCTCCGCGAGCTCGCCCGCGTGCAGGCGGAGATGCGCGCCCTCGGCGAGCAGGCGCTCGGCACGGACGCGCTGCCCGAGATCAGGCGGCGCCTGCTCGACGACAGGTCGCTGCGCTTCGCGACGCGCGACGAGATCGAGGCGACGGCGCGCGCCACGCTCGCCCGCGCGCACGCCGCCGAGCCGCGCTTCCTCGGCCACCCGCCCGAGCGCCCGTGCGTCGTCAAGCGGATCGACCCGTTCGAGGAGAAGGACAGCCCCATGGCCTATTACCGGCCCGCGGCGGCGGACGGCAGCCGGCCCGGGGCGTACTGCGTCGACACGTACGAGCCCGAGAAGCACCCGCGCTTCGAGTTCGAGGCCCTCACGTTCCACGAGTCCGTGCCTGGCCACCACATCCAGATCGCGCTCGCGCAGGAGCTCCACGGGCTGCCCGAGTTCCGCAAGCACCTCGGCGTGACGGCGTTCGTCGAGGGGTGGGGGCTCTACGCCGAGGGGCTCGCCGACGAGCTCGGCCTCTACTCGGGGCCGCTCGACCGCCTCGGGCGGCTGTCGTTCTCCGCGTGGCGCGCCATCCGCCTCGTCGTCGACACGGGCGTCCACGCCCTCGGCTGGAGCCGCGAGCGCGCCATCGCCTTCATGGAGGAGAACGCCTTGCTCTCGCGCGAGAACGTCGTCAACGAGGTCGATCGCTACATCGCCTGGCCGGGGCAGGCGCTCGCCTACAAGCTCGGTGAGCTCGAGATCCGGCGCGCGCGCGCGGACGCCGAGCAGCGCCTGGGCCCGCGCTTCGACCTGCGCGCCTTCCACGACGCGCTCCTCGGCCAGGGCGCCGTGAGCCTGCCGGTGCTGCGCCTTCAGATCGACGCGTGGGTCAGGCGGACGCTCAACGAACCACCGCGAGCCGCCGACTGACCGCCGCGCTCGCGACGGGCGCGCCGGCTCGCGCTGCCGCCTCGCGCTCGTCGGCGAGCCGGTGCGCCAGCTCCGCCTGCGCGCAGACGAACGGGTCGACGCCCGTGTAGCTGCCCGACGCGGTGAGCGCCGCGCCGCGGTTGCGCTTGCAGAAGCTCTTGTGGTCGCACGGCGCGCAGTGCGCGTAGTCGGCGATCTTGAAGCCGCGGATCTTCTCGAAGACGGGCGAGCTGCGCCAGATCTCGGCGAACGGCCGCTCGCGGACGTTGCCCGCGGGCCAGGGCACGGAGACGCAGGGGATGACGTCGCCCGTCGCCGTGATGCCGACGTTGCCGCGCGCGCAGTTGCACGGGAAGTTCTCCTCGGTGCAGGCGTGCGGCGCGCGCAGCGCCAGGTCGTGGAGCGGCCCGCGGTAGAGCTCCTCGAGCTGCCGCCGGTCGACGCGCGTCTCGAGGCTGCCGTTCGAGCCGTCGTGCCGGGAGGTCACCGTGAGATCCATGAGGTAGGGCGCGCCGAGCCCCTCGGCGGCCGCGCGCATGGCGGCGGCCTCGTGGGCGTTCTGCCGCATGAGGATGAACTTGAGGCGCACCGACACGCCGACGTGGCGCAGGCTGCGGATGCCGTCCCACGTGCGGCGGAACGAGCCGGGCATCTGCGTGACGGCGTCGTGGACCTCGGCCGTGGCGCCGTAGAGGCTCACGCTCACGCCGAGGAGGTTCTCGAACGTCTTGAGGCGCGCGGCGACGCCCGGCTTGAGCATCGTGCCGTTGGTGAGCAGCTGCACCGACATGTTGAGCTTGCGCGCCTGGTCGATGAAGACGAACAGGTCGGGGTGCGAGAGCGCCTCGCCGCCCGTGAGCGCGACGAAGAGGCACCCGGCGGCGCGCAGCTCGCCCATGACGCGCAGGATCTCGGGCGTCGAGAGCTCGGGCTTGTCGCAGGCGGCGCGCGGCTCGTCGCGGTCGAAGTTGTAGCAGTGGAGGCACCGGATGTTGCAGCGCAGGGTCAGCTCGATCGAGGCGTTGAGCGGGACGAGGTTCCGGTAGGACCACTCGTGCGCGCGGCCGAGCATTGCGCCCGCGTCGCCGTACGCGTAGGCGTCGTCCTCGCAGATCGGGTCTTTCTCGCTCAAGCGCGGCCCCGCGAGGCCAGCAGGCCCCGCGCGCCGAGGTCGCCGAGGAAGGCCTCGACCTCGCGCCGCAGCTCCTCGGGCGGCGCCCCCTCGTACTCCTCGCCGAGCGCGTCGACGAGCTCGTCGACGGAGCTCGCCGTCTCCAGCAGCTCCCAGATGCGCGCCGCCGTCTCGTTCAGGAGGTGGACCTCGCGCGAGCGCGGGTCGACGACGATCGTCTCCTCGTCGAGGCGCTGGAAGGGCAGGGCGTCCTCGCGGCGAAAGCTCGCCGCCTTGGTCTCGTTCGGCATGGTCGTCGCTCCCTATCTCCCCGCGAGGCGCAGGATCGGCATGGCCACCTCGGCGCCGAAGAGGCGCGCGAGGCCGTCGAGGCGGCCGGGCATGGGCAGGTCGCGCCCGTCGCGCGCGAGGCCGGACACGCGCCCGAGCAGCTCGGCGTGGGCCCAGGACTGGCCCCTCGGCAGCGGCGCGCCCACCCGGTGGCAGCGCAGGACGTCGTCGTCGGGCGTGCGCCCCGGCGCCCAGTAGAGCGCGATGTCGCCCACGTCGAGCTCGCTCTTGCCCGCCGCCTGGATGAGCAGGGAGTCGCCCTGCTTGACCCACGGGCGCAGGCCCGCGCCGCGCGGCGAGAAGGCGTAGAGCTGGTGCTTGCGCAGGAACGAGCGGAACTCGGAGATCATCTCGCGCGCGTTCAGCGTCGGCACCTTCCGGTCCACGTCGCGGCCGAGGTGCGGCTCGAGCTTGCCGAAGATCTCGGCCGTGCTCGCCGTGCGCGTGAGCTGCGCCTCGACGGAGCGGACGTCGGAGCAGAGGCGCGTCACGAGCGCGAGGTTGCGCTCGACGGTCTCGCGGTCGGTCTGGAAGCACAGCATGCACTCGAGCAGCCGCAGCGCCGACTCCGACGACGTGATGGGCGACATCTCGACGCGATCGCGCTGGGCCAGGAAGGCGAGGGCGCGCAGGGGCCAGCTGCGCATCGAGATCCCGCCCCGCGCGAAGTCGCCCCAGAACGGCGTGCCCGAGACGCGCCATCCGTCCTCGGTGTGGCGGATGGCGATCATCTCGTCGGAGAGCACGTCGTCGGCGTCCGGCGCCTTGCGCGCGAGGGTGGTCTTGCCCTGGCCGCTCACGCCCGGGAACACGACGCCGATCTCGGCGTGCCGCAGCCCGCACGAGTGCACGAGCAGCGCGTCCTCGCGCGGCAGCAGCACCGACCACAGCGCGCGCAGCACGCAGTCGAGCGCGTAAGGGCTCATCTTGCAGCGGCCGCTGCCGACCCAGCGCGTGCGCCCGCGGACGCGCCTCGCGGCGAGGCGCACGGAGATGTCCCAGCGCGAGATCGTGAGCGTCTTCGCCGTGGCCTTGACGGTGAGCGGGTGCGCCTCGGCGAAGGCCAGGTGGGCGTCGAGATCGACGGGCGGCGGCACCGACTCGAAGCGCAGCCGCAGCGAGAACCCGTCCTCGGCGTCGGGCGCGGCCGGCATCGTGAACGCGGCGTAGCGCTCGCGCACCTGGGCGAGGAACGGCTCGGGCGCGGGGCCGAGCTCGAGCCGCCCGGCGACGCCGCCGATCGAGAGCACGAGGTTCATGGGCGACGGCCGACGGGACGTCACGACAGCTGGATGTCCGCGGCGCACATGTCGTGATTCATCGGGTCCTGGTTCTTGCTGCACGCGAGGCTGTTGCTCTCGAACAGGCGCCCGGACTTCACGCGCGGCGCGGCCCACGGCTTCTTCTTGCGCGCCTTGACGGCGGCCTTGCGCTGACTCTTCTCAGCCACGGTTGGTCCTTTCCTTTTCCGCCACGCGTCGTTGTTGCGCCCCAGACATCGGCGGTTCCCCGGGTTTACTGCAGCGCCTTCAATGCGTTGGTTGCGGCCACCCTGACGGCGGTTGCGGGATCGCTCTCCGCCTGACGCAATTCGTCGAACGCCCCCTCGGCGGCCTCGCGTCCCCCCGGCCGCTTGGCCAGCTCGCCGAGCGCCCAGGCGGCGTTTCCGCGCACGAACTCGCTCCGGTCCTCGAGCAGCCGCCGGAAGTCGTCGACCAGCGCGAGATTCTTCATCTTCCCGAGCACGCGCACCGAGAACGCCCGCACCCGCTCGTCGGGGTCCGTCTCCGCGAGCCGCAGCAACGCGGGCCCGTAGGTGGCCGGCAGGCCCGCGAACGCCCCGTCGAGGTCGAGCACCTCCTCGCGCCGCTTCTCGAGGATGGCGGTCCGCCACGCCTCCATCGCCGCCGGCACCCGGTCCGGAGTGACCTCCTTCGAGTACCAGTCCCGCGGCTGCGCGCCCCCGTCGGCCGCCGGCGGCGCCGGCACGTCGTGCCCGGCCTCGAACCCTTGCCAGCGATCCTTCTTCTTGTCGCCCCCCTCGTCCTCGCCCACCGGCCCGTCGGCGATCTGGAGGTGGTGATGCCGGTGCCGCAGCCAGAGCGCGGAGACGCTCACCAGCAGCACCGCTGCTCCAGCGGCCCCCCACCGCTTCTGTCGTCTCTGCATGTCGCGCGCGCGGCCCCCACATCGGGGCCGCGAGCACTCTACCGTGTCTCGGTGCGACGTGACAAATGCAGATTCACAGCGTCGGGGATCTTGGCTATGGTGCTCCCGGAGCGAACCCCCGTCGGGGACAACGTGGAGGCTGGGGCCAGGTGAGTCGGCAGATTCGAGCGGCCAGCGCCGCCGGTCTGGCATGCCTCGTCGCCGCCGCGGTCTCGGGCAGCGGGTGCGGCAAGGGGTGGGGGAGCCGCTGCGCGTCCCCGGACGATTGCTTCTTCTCGGGTGACGAGTGGGGCCGCGTGAGGTCGCTGGCCGACGTCACGAAGGCGCCCCCGCCGGGCGACCCGTCGAACGGGCTGCTCGATCCCGCGTCGTGGGACGCCGTGCGCGCCGCGAAGGAGGCCGCCGAGCTGCCGCCCGCCGTGCGGCTCGGGTGGCGCCTCTATCACGACCCGCGCCTTTCGGGCGACGGCAGCGATCCGCGCGACTCGCTGGGCGTCGCGCAGCCGAGCGCGCCTCGCAAGTACGACCCGGCTTCGCCCCAGCTCCGCATCGCGTGCGTCGACTGCCACGACCCGGCGAAGTACGGCTCGGACTACACGTCGCAGCCGCCCAACGTCTCGAACGGCGCCGGCTTCTACGACGTCAACACGCAGCAGACGCTCAACGTCGCGCGCCTCGCCCCCGTCTTCTACTGGAACGGCCGCGCCGACTCGCTGTGGGCGCAGGCGGCGCAGGTCATGGAGAGCCCCGTCTCCATGGCCAGCCGCCGCGAGAAGACGCTCTGGGTCGTGGCGAACTGCTACCTCGGCGACGCGGACGCCCAGGCCACCTGGGGCTCGCTGGTCGCCGCCGACGGCGACGTCGCGAAGGTGCGCGACCTCATGAAGGTCGCGTCGCCGGCCACGGCGAAGACCGCGGAGTTCCGGGCCGCGTACGACGACGCGAGGAGCGCGCACCCCGAGATCCCGGCCTCGCTCGCGACGCGCGTGCACGTCGAGGTGGCCAAGGCCATCGCCGCCTACGAGTGGTTCCTGTCGAGCGATCGGTCGCGCTTCGACGCGTTCGTCGCGGCCGGGCCGGCCTCGCCGCTGCTCTCTGCCTCGGAGAAGCGGGGGCTCAAGCTGTTCGTCGGGCGCGCCGGCTGCATGAACTGCCACAACACGAGCATGTTCTCCGACGGCCAGTTCCACGACGTCGGCGTCGCCCAGGCCGGCGAGCACGTGCCGACGGTGCCCGCGTGCACGACGACGGGCTGCGAGTGCCGCGTCGCCGAAAGCGACGGCGCGGACGGCGGCGCGCCGGCGCTGGCCTTCCCCGAGACGGGCGCCGGCGTGGGCGGCGCGTGCTTGCCCGCGGGCGCCTACGCGGGCGTGCAGAAGGTGCACGCCGCGCCTCCGGCCGCGGCCGACGCCGCCGTGCCCACGACGACCGCGTTCCGGCGCTGCACCTGCTTCGACGACGACTACCGCGCGGCGCACGAGGACGAGTGCGCCGACGGCGGCGCGGGCGAGGCGCACGGCTGCGAGGAGCAAGGGCCGGCGACGTACGGCGACGCCGGCGTCGCCAGGCCGCCCGTGCGCTGGCTCGGCGCGTGGCGCACGCCGAGCCTGCGCGACGTCGCCATGACGGGGCCCTACATGCACGACGGCGCGATCGCGACGCTCGAGGACGTCGTGTGGCACTACGACCAGGCGACGGCGGGCGCGGGCTGGGGCACGCCCGAGATCTCGCCGCTGTTGCTGAGCGACCAGGACCGCGCCGATCTGGTGGCCTTTCTCAAGACGCTCACGGGCGTGCCGGGGCCGCCGGCGCTCGTCTCGCGGCCCGATCCCGAGAGCTACCCGCCCGCGTGCGCGCCCGGCGACTTGGATGCCGGCGCGGATGCGTCGCTCGCCGCCGATGGGCCTCCCGACGCCCCCGAAGAGAGCGGCGGCGCCATGGCGGACGGGGACGCAGGAGACGGAGGCGCGCCGTGAGGGCGCGCCGCTCGCGGCTCGCCGGGCTC
>DASZWW010000250.1:0-35382 GCA_035546175.1 Polyangia bacterium | reverse complement strand
GGAGGGCGGCGAGCGCGCCTGCGTCGCCCTCGCGCTCGAGCCCACCGGCGCGCGCGAGCTCGCCCGCGTCGAAGCGCCGGCCGGCTGCCCGAGCCGCGCCGAGTGGGCGCGGCGCGTCCCGGGGCTCGCCCTCGCCGACCGCGGCGCCGCCGACTGAGCGGCGCTCCGGGCGCCGTCGGCGCTGCGGCTCAGGCCAGCGCGCTGAGCGTGCCCGAGTAGCCGGTGCCGAAGCTCGTCGCGGGGATGTCGAGCAGGTTCGAGATCGTCGCGAGGAGCTGGTTGTGCGGGATGCCGGTGTTGCCGCTCGACCAGTAGTTGCCGCCCGCGGTCGCCCACTTGCCGACGCGCACCGTGCGGCCCGTCTTGAGCGCGCCGCCCGCGCCGCCCACGAGCACGTACGGGATGTTGCTCACCGAGTGGAACGAGCCCTCGCTCATGTCGTTGCCCATGACGATGAGGCTGTTGTCGAGGATCGTGCCGCCGGCGCTGTCCGTGCTGGCGTCGAGCAGGCCCGAGAGGTACGCCAGCTGCTGGATGTACCAGGTGTCGATGATGGTCTTGCGCGCGTAGTCGGCCGAGCCCTCGTGCGCGATGTTGTGGACCTCGCCGATGGACATCATCGTCGGCTCGTTGAGGTTGAGGAAGGGCATCGTGTAGGGGCCGCTGCCGCCGTCGTCCGCCCACGAGATCGCCACCGCGCGCGTGATGTCGCAGCGGAAGGCCATGGCGATGAGGTCCGAGAAGGCCTTGACCTGGTCCTGGTACGCCGTCGGCGCGCCCGGGCTGACGGGCATGCAGCCCGCGCCGCCCATCGCCGTGGCCGTGAGGCTCTGCTCGAGCTGCCGGATCGAGTCGAGGTGCGCCCCGATCCTCGCCTTGTCGTCGGTGCCCCGGCGCGCCGCGAAGCCGTTGAGCTCCGGCACGAGGTAGTCGAGCACGCTCTTGCGCCGCGCCTGCAGCGCCGACACGGTCGCGCTCGGCATCGCCGTGCTCGAGAAGAGCGTCGTGAACAGGCGGTCGGGCTTCGTCTCACCCGTGTTCTGCGAGCCGTCGGCGCGGTAGCTCGTCGAGCGGCCCTGCGGGGTGATCGTGATCAGCGGCGCCGGGAGGTTCACCGACTTGGCGACGTTGTCCGAGTGGACCTGATCGATCGACGCGCCCGTGGCCGTGCAGTTCTGGCCGCCCGTGTTCTTGTACGTGCCCGTGTACATCGTCGGAAACGAGAAGTGCCCGTCGTAGGTGTGGTTCTGATCGAGCATGATCTTGAAGTCGAGGCCGGCCACCATCGTGACCTTGGACTTGAGCGGCGCGAGCGGCGCCATGATCATGGTCGACGTCGGGTCGTCGACCGTCGGGTAGAAGTTCGGCTGCGCGACGCCGTTGCTCCAGGCGATCGTGACGAGGCGCTTGGGCACCGCCGTGGCGCCCAGGACGCGCTCCGACTCGAGCATGGGCAGGAGCGCCAGGCTCGCGCCGGCGCCCCGCAGGAAGGCCCGCCGCGAGAGGTAGGCGCGCGTCGTGCTGGTGCGGATCGCGGGGGCCTTGCCGAAGATCCTCTTCATGGCATCTCCCCCGGCGAAGGGCTGCGGTAGCGGAAGCTGCGCATCGTCGCCACGGCGGCGATGAGGTCCTGCACGCTCGCCGTGTCGGTGGCGAAGGCCGCCGCCGTCGACTGCAGCGAGGCCGCGTCGTCGGGCGTGTCGACGCGCGAGAGGGCGAAGCGCGACCACTCGCCCGCGAAGCACGCGCGCACCTCGGGGCTCTTCGCGAGCAGCCCCACGAGCCCGATGGCGTCCTTGAAGGTCTGCGGCGTGCCGTCGAGCGTGATCGACCCCGTGGCGTCGACCGGCAGGCCGTTGTCCGTCGTGCGGTACTGGCCGATGCCGTCGTAGTTCTCGAACCCGAAGCCGATCGGGTCCATGACGGTGTGGCAGCCCTTCGCGCACGCGTTCTGGTCGTGCGTCGTGAACCGCTGGCGCGTCGTGCCGCCCGCCGAGGCCGGCGCGGGCGGCGGCACGTTCGCGGGCGGCGGCGGCATCTGCTGGCACTGGAGCTTCGTGTAGACGAACTTCCCGCGCCGCACGGGGTTCGAGCCGTCGGCGTTGCCCGTGAGCGCGAGGAAGCTGCCCTGCGTGAGCAGGCCCGCGCGCTGCGTGGGGTTGAGCGGCGTCATCGTCATCGCCGTGCCGGACGCCTGCGCGCCGTAGAGGGGCGCCAGCGTCGAGTTGATGTAGGAGTACGGCGCGCCCAGCAGCGTCGAGAGCCGGCCGTCGCCGCCGAAGACGACGTTCTCGACGAAGGCGTTGGTCTCGGCGAGCATCGCCGCCTGCGTCGCGTCCGTGTACGTCTTGTAGACGGTGGTGTCCTTCGTGCGCGCCGCGAGGCCGTCGAGCCCCATCCAGTCGGAGAAGAACGCGTCCATCGTGCCCTTGGCCCTGGCGTCGGCGAGCAGGCGGCGCGCCTGCGTGAGCACGCCCGCGGCCGTGTCGAGCTGGCCGGCGGCCGCCGCGGCGAGCAGCGCGTCGTCGGGCATCGAGCCCCAGATGAAGTACGAGAGCCGCGAGGCGACCTGGTACCCCGACAGGCGGATGACGTTGCCCTCGTGGATGTTCATCGCCGTGGGCGGCGCCTCCCAGTGGTACAGGAACTGCGGCGACTGCAGCATCGCCTCGATGAGCAGGTCGATGGCGTCGGCGAAGGAGAGCTTGAGGGTCGTGCGCGCGTTCGTGTAGAGCGTCGTGAGGCGCGTCGCCTCGTCGCTCGCGACGGGCCGCCGGAAGGCGCGCTGCCCGAAGGTGGTGATGAACTTCTGCGCGCACGCGTCCTCGCCCGCCGTGGGATCGCACGGCAGCAGCTGGCCGTTGACCAGCTTGGGCGCCGCGGCCGCGGCGAGCGCCTCGGCCGCCGTGCGGATGAGCGTCGCGTCCTGGACGGCGACCGTGCCGGCGCGGCGGAACTCGAAGGTCGGATCGCGATCGCTCGCGAACTGGTTCGCGGGCTGCGTCGTGTCGCCGAGCAGGTCGCGGACGGTGTTGTTGTACTCGCGGTTCGTGAGCCGCAGCAGCGGCATGATGCCCGCGGCGTTGGGATCGGCGGGCGCGGACGAGCCGGCCGTGCCGGTGCCGCCGACGGCGCTACCCGCGGTGCCCGAGCTCCCCGCGTTGCCCGCGCTCACGCCCACGCCCGTCCCGGGCCCTTGCCCGCCCGTGGGCGAGCTGCCGGTGCCGCCGCTGATCTGGCCCGAGCTACAGGCGAGGGACAGCGTCACCGCGCTCAACAGGAATAGCTTTGCCGGCATCATTCGACTCACGGCACCTCCTTCGGGCCCTCACGCGTCGGGGGGGGGTTCGCGGGGCCACGGCCGGGTTGATTCGACCGTTCACCAGGGTAGGTTGACCCTCGCGCCGTGTAAAGGAGGAAGGTTTGAAAAAATGCACCTTCTGCCACTATTTTCCGTGGGTTGCGCACCTGAGCGTTGCGCAACCCGACGCGCGGTTGCGCAACTCGACGCGCGCGGGCCGCGCGGCGACATGTGGGTGACCGGCCGACCTCCTCGGCCTGGTCCCACGCGCGCGTCCCTGCCGATCACGACACGCAGCGCGCCGTCTTTGAGAAACGTCCCGCGCGTTTTTTTTCGCCGTCGGCCCAGGGCCGAGGCGCTTCACGGCTGCGCGCAGTTGAAGACGGGCTGCGAGCTCCCGGTCGTTCCGATGAGACCGAAGCTGAGGTTCGTCCCTCCCGACGACCAGGTGTTGCCGGGCAGGCCGCCGAAGATCGCGCCGCCGTCGGCGTCGCAGCCGAGGACGCCGAAGGCGTTCCCCGTGCTCGCGCTCGTCCCGTCGGGGCACGAGATCGTGAGGCCGAAGCCCGCCACCGACTCCTGGACGGTCTTGCCCTTGACGACCAGCTTGAAGCCGTTCGCCGTGTCCTCGTAGTGCAGGCAGTCCGCGCCGCCGTTCTTCACGGTGAAGTTGAACTTCGCGCTCTGGTTCTGGCCCGTGGGGGGCGGGAGCACGAGCGGCGACGCGAACGTCACGGTGACGCCGCTCGCGTAAGTGCACGTCTTGTCGTCGGCGCTCAGCGTGCCCATGTCGCTGCCGGGGGGCAGGCAGTCGACGGCGTCGTCGACGGTCATCTTCCAGCAGTTGTCGCCCGCGAGCCACGCGCAGGTCAGCGCGTCCGAGCCGCCGCCGCCGCAGGAGAGCGCCGCCCCCGCCGTCAGAGCCACCGCGATCATCGCGTTCTTCACCGAGCTCTCCTCGTCAGCGCAGCGGCCCTCATTGGACGACAATCTCACGACGGCCGCCCGCTCACAACGCGCGGCCGAGGACGGGACGCGGGCGCTTCAGCCCGTGCGGGAGCCCGCGAGGTCGATGAAGCCGCGCGCCCAGATGAGGTTGATCTCGTCGGCGAGCGCCGCCGGCGTGTCGGTCGTCGTCTCGATGGCCGCCGTGAAGGGGACGCCGGCGCGGTGGAAGTGGTCGGTGATGCTGCCGTCGTGGCACTCGATGAAGCCCTCGGCGTCCGCGCGCACGTCGCTGCCGGGCTCGTAGCCCGAGTCGACGAGGCTGCTGCGCAGCACGGGCAAGAGCGCCCCCGAGCGCGCCTGCAGCGGGCGGTACGGCCCGCGGTCGCCGAAGACGTACGAGTAGAAGACGTGCCCGTGGATGAAGTTGTCCTGGTGCAGGTCGAGCGCCGCCGTGGGCGCGGGCCGGCGGGCGAGCTCGCGCGCGAGCGCGACCGTCTCGCGCGGGCCGCCGTCGAGCGGCCTCCACGACAGGGGCGTCTCGCCGGTGTGCAGCTCGCCGCGCCACACGCCGGGCGCGATCTCGTAACGAAGGAAGTCGTTGTTGGGGCGCTGGCCGCCGGCGTTGTAACGGGTGTGGGCCTCGAAGCCGGACGGGTTGACGCAGGGATAGAGGCGCAGCCCCACGCCGCTCGCGCGCGCGTACTCGAAGAGCGCGGCGGCGTGGGCGAGCAGCGTGAGCGGGCCGGCCTTCTCGTCGCCGTGGAAGCCGGCCGTGACGATCACCGACGGCGCGCCCGGCTCGGCGCGCCCCGCCGCGAGCAGCGGGTACTCGCGGCCGCCCTCGACGACGGCGCCGTAGTCCTCCGCGTCGGCGACGCCCCGCACGACGTCGCGCCAGCGCGCGGCGTACTCACCGAAGTCCACCCCTCATCCTGACACGGGGTCCGGAGGCGCCGCAAAAAGGCCCTCGCTCGCGAACCCGGGAGCCCGTCGGTCTGACGGCCTCGACCTCGCGAGCCGACGGTCGCGGCCCTAGGGCAGCTCGCAGGAGCCCCCGACGCAGCCGCCCGCGCACTGGTTGTGGCAGAAGCCGCAGTTCGCTGGGTCGTTGTCCAGATCGGCGCAGTACACGTTGTCGCAGGCCGTGTAGCCCACCTGGCAGCTGATCATGCTCATGGTGCCGCCGTCGGCCGCCGGCTGACACGCGCCCTGCTGGCACGACCAGCCGCCCGGGCACGGCTTGAAGCAGGCGCCGCAGTTCTGCGCGTCGAACCCGATGTCCGCGCAGTAGGCCGGGGCCGCCGCCGGGTAGCAGGCCATGTAGCCGCCGGGGCAGCTGACGCCCGCGCCGCCGTCGGGCGACGCGACGTTCGTGCACACGCCCTGCTGGCAGTACTGGCCGCCGCCGCACGTGTAGCCGCAGTTGCCGCAGTTCGCCGGGTCGCCCATGACGTTGGCGCAGTACGGACCCATCGCGTTTTGGCACATCTTGCCGGGGTACGCGCACGCCTGCGTGGCGCCCGCGTCCTGCGAGGCCTGCGCGACGCAGACGCCCTGCTGGCAGCCCATGCCCGATGCGCACACGACGCCGCACTTGCCGCAGTTGTTGCTGTCGAAGAGCGGGTCGGAGCAGTACTGCTTCTGCGCCGTCGGGTCGGTGCAGATCTCCAGGTTCGCGGCGCAGGTCGGCGGGGGCGGCGCCGTGCCGCACGTGCCGCTGTAGCACCCCTGCCCCGCCGCGCAGACGGTGCCGCAAGCGCCGCAGTTGGCCGGGTCGCTGTAGAGGTTCGTGCAGACGGGCGCCCCGGCCACCATGCAGGCCGCCAGGCCCTGATAAGTGCCGCCGCCGCCCTGGCAGGTGCCGTTCGTGCAGATGGCGTTGTTGCCGCAGACGTGGCCGCACGCGCCGCAGTTCTGCGCGTCGCTGCCGAGGTTCGCGCAGAACGACCCGCCCCCGGGGCTCGGGCAGGCCGTCGCGGGCGCGCCGCACTGGAGCGCGCCGCACACGCCGCTGTTGCACGACTGACCGTTGCCGCAGACGCGGCCGCAGCCGCCGCAGTTCAGCGGGTCCTTGCCGGGATCGGCGCAGTACGAGCCGCCGCCCGGCTGCAGGCAGGTCACCTGCGGCTGCGTGCAGAAGGGCTGCGTGGCCGTCACGCAGCGGCCGGTCGCGTCGCACGACTGGCCGTTCGTGCAGGCGGGACCGGTGCGGCAGTCGGGCTGGCAGGCGCCGCTCACGCAGAACGGAGCCTGCGCGCCGCAGTCGGCGTCGGACGCGCACGCGGGCCGGCAGGCGCCGAAGCCGCCGCTGGTCGGCGAGCCCACGCAGACCTGGTTCGCGCCGCACGGCAAGCTGCCGTCGCAGACGCTCGAGCAGAAGCCCGTGGGATAGCCGAAGCGCGCCTTGTCGAGGCACAAGCCGCCCGCGCAGTCGCCGTTGCGACTGCACGACGAGCCGTAGGGCGCCTGGCCCGGCGCCTGGCAGGAGCCGGAGTTGCACGAGCCGTCGCAGAACTGGCCGCACAGGCCGCAGTTGCGGTAGTCGTCCGCGATCGACGTGCAGCCGCCCGCGCACATCGTGAGGCCGCCGCCGCAGCTCGTCGCGGGCGGCGCGCACTCGTTGTTCATGCAGACGAGGTTGGGCCCGCAGGTGATGCCGCAGGCGCCGCAGTCGGAGTTGCTGCTCGTGAGGTTGGCGCAGTAGGCGCTCGCCGACGGCCCGTTGCACGGCGTGGGCGCGTTGGCCGGGCAGCCCTGCGCCGGGGCCGTGCCGGCGTCGAAGGCCACGGCGCCGGCGTCCTGGGCGAGGCTGACGCCGCACTGGCCGCCGTCGCACGTGCCGCTCGCGCAGACGTTGCCGCACGCGCCGCAGTTGCGCGGGTCGTACATGAGCATCGTGCACGTCGGCTTCTGGCCGCTCGGGTCGAGGCACACCGTGGCGCCGGTGCCGCAGCTCATCTGCGGGAAGTCGGTGCACAGGCCGGCGTTGCAGTACTGCGTCGCCGCGCAGGCGTGCCCGCAGGCGCCGCAGTTCGCGTGGTCGTTCGCCAGGTCGTCGCAGACCGTGCCGCCCGTCGGCCCGGGGCACGCCTTGACGCTGGCCGGGACGCCGCCGCCGCCCTGACCGGCGCCGCCGTCGCTCCCCGGAGGCGCGCCGGCGTCGACCATGATGACGCCGCCGTCGCCGCCCGTCGTGGCCGTCGGGCATCTTCCGTTGTGGCAAGGCCCCGCGGTGCAGGTGATGCCGCAGCCGCCGCAGTTCCTGGAGTCGTTGAGGAAGTCGAAGCCGTCGTCGACCTTGCCGTTGCAGTCGTTGTCGAGGCCGTCGCACACCTCCGTCGACGGCAGCTTCGGAGGCCGGGTCGGCAAGGGCAGCAGCGTCCCGCCCTGGCAGAGCTCGGCGCCCGCCGCGCAGACGCCCACGCCCAGCGTGCCCGCGGGGCCCGGGTAATAGGTCCCGCCCACGCCGTCGTCGACGACGCCGTTGCAGTCGTTGTCGACGCCGTCGCAGGCCTCGACGCCGTTGTTCGTGAGCTTGCACTCGCAGCCGTTGGCCGGGTTTCGGTCGGCGTCGACGAAGCCGGGCGCGCACGTCGAGACGCAGCCGCCCATGACGCAGGCAGGGACGCTGCTCGGCAGCGTCGCGCAGGCGACGTTGCAGCCGCCGCAGTTGGCGACGTCGGTGCTCGTCGCGCCGCCGGGCACGTCGTCGACGCGGCCGTTGCAGTCGTCGTCGATGCCGTTGCACGTCTCGGCCTTCGGCGCGCCGGGCGTGCCGCCGCACACGACGTCGACGAAGCTCGCGCTGCACACCGTCTTGGCCATGACCTGGCAGGCGCCCACGCCGTTCGCGCAGTCGAGGCCGACGCCGAAGCCCTCGTCGACCATGCCGTTGCAGTTGTTGTCGATCTTGTCGCAGCGCTCGACGACCGCCGGGCTGATGGCCGGGTTGTTGTCGTCGCAGTCGCCCATGGCGGGCGTGAAGCGGTCGCCGTCGGCGTCGCACTGGGCCGCGGGAGTGTCCTTGCCGTCGCAGTCCTGATCGACGTTGTCGGCGCAGATCTCCTTGGCGCCGGGGTGGATCGTCGGATCCATGTCGTTGCAGTCGAAGCCGGCGGGGTAGCCGTCCTTGTCCATGTCGACGGGGTTCGCCCCCAGCGCCGGCAGCACGACGACCTTGACGGTCGCCCAGGGACCGCGCGCGCCGCTGGGATCGGTCGCGGTGACGTAGAAGACGTACACGCCGTCCGTCGACGACGTGAAGGTCGCCGCGGCGCCGCTCTTCGTGAGCCCGTACGTCGCCGGCGTCGAGGGGTCGGGGGCGAAGTCGTAGGTGAGCACGTCGCCGTCCGGGTCGACCGCGGCGGCCGTCAGCGCGAGCGTCACGGGCGCGCCCATGTCGTGCGTGAGCACGGCGCTGAGCGGCGACACCGACGGCATGCCCGGCGGGCGGTTCGCCGTCGCCGAGAGGACGGTGAGCGTCACCGTCGCGGGCGCCGAGCTCGCGTTGCCGTTGCTCGCGACGCACGTCACCGGGTAGTCGCCCGGCGCCGTGGCCGTGAAGACGACCGTCTGCCCGGCGGTCGCGGACATGGTCGTGACGTCCGTGGTCGCCCAGTCGTAGGTGAGGCCCGCCTGCTGCGCGTCCTTGCCGAGCCCCGTGAGCGTCACGGGCTCGCCCGCCCGCACGACGCTCGCGCTCGCGCTCACGGCGACGACCGGCGGCGGGGCCGCCGCCATGACGCCCGCCGGGTCGGCGATCATGTCCCACGTGTGAAGCCCGCTCGCGCCGGCGAGCGTGCCCGTCGCGGTGACGTGGAAGAGGCCGGGCACCGACGGCGTGATCATGGCCGAGCCGCCGTCCATGGCGGCGGTCACCTTCACCGACGGATCGCTCGCCGCCCAGGCGAACGTGACGCCCGGCTGCGGCGACGAGATCTTGAACGGCGCCGCCGCGCCCACGGCGACGTGCACGGGGCTGCCGGGGAAGCCGACCAGGACGGGCGGCGCCGCGCCGGCCGGTTCGGGATCCCACGTGTCGGGCGCGCCGTCACAGTCCTGGTCGGTGCCGGCCGCGGCGAGCGTCGCCACCGTGAGGTCCGCCGTGCCGATGGCGTTGGCGCTCGCGGGCGGGGGGCGATCGGCGTCGCCGCCCGGCACGAGGTAGAGCGAGGCCTCGGCGCTCGCGACGGCGCCCGCCGAGAGATCGCCGAGCGCGCCGAACACGAAGTCGGCCCGGCTGCCGTTCATCCAGGCGAGCAGCTCCGGATCGGTGGCCGCGAGCTCGGCCGACGGCACCTTGAGGAACGGGCCCGCGTGGCTGTCGCTCGTCACGCTGACCTTCAGCTTGCCGTCGTCCTGCTTCGTCGCCGCGGCGAGCAGCCAGCCCGACTGCTCGCCCGCCGCCAGCGCCGCGCGCGCCTTGACGCGCGTGTAGACCTGCAGCGCCTGCCCGCTGGCCATGCCGGCGAGCACGTCGGCCACCGTCGAGGCCTGGCCCGTGTAGCCGTTGACGGACAGCGCGGGCACGTCGGAGAACCCGACGACGAGCGGCGCGCTCACGACCAGCGCGCCCGCGCACGCCGGCCCGCCGAGCCCGAGCTCGAGGCCGAACACGGGCACGTCGGGCGTCACGACGTAGGTCGACAGGTGCTGGATCTCGGCGACGATGACGCCCGAGGCCTTGTCCATCGAGACGGTCTTGACCCGGTCCCACTTGCCGGACTGGTAGTCGTAGGTCATCACGGCCAGCGTCGGCATGATCTTCAGCTTGTCGGGGATGGGCAGCTGCAGGAGCACGGGCTTCTTGAAGGCGAGCCCGGACGGGCCCACCTCGACGGGCTCGAGGTCCTGCGGCATCACGCCCGCGACCTGCGCCGCCGCCGGCGTCGGCGCGTGCTGCATCGACGAGATCGTCACGGCGACGGGATCGCCGGGCGGCAGCGCGCCGGGATCCATCTGGATGGCCGCGCCCTGGACGGACGACAGCGGCGCGTCGACGCTGACCGTGCCGCCGTTGGGATCGTTCGGATCGATGTGCGCGGAGGCCTGCGTGACCGAGCTCGCCGCGGTCACGGTGAACGACTGCGAGACGGTGTGCCCGTTCATCGTCGCCGAGACGGTGAAGGCCTGATCGCCGCCCTGGGTCGCGTCGGGCGTCCAGGTCACGTTGCCGCCCTGGTCGACGGCCGCGCCGTGCGGCCCCTGCTCCATCGTCCAGTCGGCGGCGCCCGGCTGCGAAAGCACGGCCTGGTACCTCATTTGATCGCCGACCTGACCGGCGTGGACGGGCGCCGACATGATGTGCAGCGCCGCGCTGGTCTGGCCCGTGTTGCTGCTGCTCTTGCCCCCGCCGCAGCCGAGCGCGCCCCCCAGCGCCAGCGCGAAGGCGAGCGAAGACCTACCGCAGAGCCGGGGCGTACGAGGCATTCGAGCTCCTACAGGGGGCGAGAGGGTGCAGCGCAGACGCGGGCGTGCGTCACCGTACCCTTTCGGAGGCTCGAGACGCGACCTTTAAGGCACGCGCCACGTCTCTGACGTTGCGCCGCAGCGCCCTCGCAACGACGATGGTCCCCTTCTTGCTCGGCTCTCGGGCAAGCTAGGGGAGCCCATGACAAAGAATCAGACCGTTCGTCTTCTCATCGTTGGTGGTTTGGCAGCCGTCATCTCCTGCGACGGCGCACAGAGTCGGACCGCCGGCGGCCTCGACGTCAACGACTGCCCCTTCGGGACGTTCCGGCCCGCGGGCCTCGACGCGTGCGTCTTCCCGGCGGTCGACGTCAACAACCTGACCATCCTCGTCTCCGACAACCGCTGCGCCTTCAACCAGCCGGCGACGCCTCCCTCGTGCGTGAGCGACCAGGGCCTGCGCCCCTACCTCGCGCTCGGGCCCACCTGCGCGCCCGGCTATCGCTTCGAGGACGGCGCGTGCGACCGGAACGGCGGCGTCGCGGGCTTCGCGACGGGCACGGGAGGCTTCTTCGAGGGGACGGGGACGGCCGGCGCCACGGGCATCGCCGGCTTCTTCGGCGACGCCGGCGCCTCCGGCGGGTTCTTCGATCAGTGCGAGGCCTTCGGGGGATGCTCCGGGTTCTCGACGGGCGGCGGCGGCTCGTTCGGCCAGGCCGGAGACAACGCCGGCACCGGCGTTGCCGGCGCCGGTGGCGCTTCCGGCACCGGTGGCGCTTCCGGCAACGACGGGGGCATCTCCGGCACGGGCGGCTAGAACTCGGCTAGAACGAAACGACGCGGCCCGAAGCGCGACATCCGCGCCCTGACCGCGTCGCCTTTTGGCGCCCCCTCGCGGAGGGCCCCCTTTTAGTTGCCCGTCGCCGACGCGACGAGCGAACGGGCCTGCGCGAGCATCGCCTTGTCCATCGCGCCGTTCTGAGCCGCGACAGCCGCCTGCGTCAGGAAGATCTCGGCCTTGTTGATCTTGCCGCCGAGGATGTTGCGGTTCCAGATCTGCGGCGTCGCCTGGAGCTCGCCGATGAGCGTCCACATGAACATGCGCCACTGGTTCGCGGCGTACGTCTGGTAGAGCGTCGTGTGCGTCGCGTTGTCCGACGGCGTGTACATGATCTGGTAGTTGTTGATCGTGTTGAAGTTCTTCTGCTCGGCGAAGTTCGTCACGATCGGGAAGTAGCCCGAGCGCATGACGAGCGGGGTGACCGGGAAGCGGCCCAGATCCGGGTGGAAGAACGGGAAGACGTTCGGGCTGCGCGGCAGGCCGCCGGCCTTGTCGTACTTCATGACCTCGACCGAGCGCTTGCTCACGATGAACGCGCCGTGGATGGGCGACGAGCCGTTGTCGAGGAAGGTCTCCTGCGTGAAGTACTCGTCACCCTCGGCGACGTAGTCCGGCTCGACCATCATCGTCGACGGGTCGAACGAGAAGCCCAGCCAGAACCACGGCACGATGATGCGCTGGAGCTGCTCGTTCGCGTCGTTGCGGGTCAGGCCCGGCAGCGTCTCGGGGGGGACCGAGAACTTGCCGCCGCCCGTGGGCAGCGTCGCGCCGACGTTGTGGATGAAGTCGCGCTGGTTGGCGCCGACCATCCAGATCGTGTTGTAGAGCATGCCGGTCTTCATATCGACCGGGAAGGCCGAGTTCGTCGTGTTGTACGTGGCCACGAACTTCGAGAGGTTCGTGTCGCCCTGGGCCTGCAGGCGGAACAGGTAGTTGGCCAGCTGGACCGAGCCGTACTTGTGCTTGAACCAGCTGGTCTCGTCGCGCGGGCGGGTGAGCACGGCCGCCTTGAGCGTGTCGAGCGTCGGGTTCGCGAGGTAGGCGTCCTCGGCCGCGAGCTGCGCCGCCGAGAGCGGACCCGAGACGACGGCCGTGTCGGTGATCCAGTCGGCGATCGTGCCGTGGTCGTCGCAGGCGTGCTTGTCGGGGCAGGGCACATCGACGCCGTCGTTGTTGAACTTGTCCTCGGTGTAGCGGTTCACCGGGATGCCGACCTTGAGCGCGCGGAGGTCGAGGTTCGCGAGCTCCGTCCAGGCCTGCTGCGCGTCGGCGACCGAGTTGATCGGCGGGCCCATGAGCCGCAGCTTCATGTCCGCGAGCTCCTGGCCGAAGGCCTGGTCGCGCTCCTGGGCCGAGTTGCCCGGGAGGACGGCGCCGCCCGGCTGGAACGGCCGGTACTTGAGCGGATCCGGCGGCTGCACGATGTTGTACTTCGCGCGCAGCGCGTGGACCATGTCGATGACGGCGTCGATCGTCGCCTGGTTCATGACGTGGCTGAACGCGCGGCGGTACATCTGCGCGTCCGAGTAGCCGATGTACGCGAGGTCCATCGGGTCGGCGGCGTGGCAGCCGACGCAGGCGTTGTTGTCGACCTCGCCGGGCGTGCGCCAGGCGGTGAGGCCCGTCTTGTAGGCCGCGTCGACCTGATCGGGCGTCCACGTCGCCTCGGGGCGCGACAGGCAATAGACCGCCGGCACGGGCGCGGTCTGCCCCATCGGGATGGCGCTCCGCCACGCGAAGATGGCGGCGACGTCCGCATCGCTGATGCGCGCCGTGCTGAAGGCCGGCATGCGCAGCGGGATCGTCTTGCCCTGCGACGTCGTCTCGGTCGTCGTGCTCATCTTGCCCGAGCGGACGATGGCCAGCATCTGCGCCTGCGTCAGGTCGGTGCGGCGGAGCGAGGGGTAGGCGCTCCGACCGTCAGCCGTCATGCCGTGGCAGCTCGCGCACTCGGTCACGTAGATCGGCGGAGCGGCGCCCGCCGTCACGGAGCCCGGGTCCGCGCACGACGGCGTCGGCTGGCCCGTGACCGGGTCCATCGGCGTCGTCGTCGTGCCGTCACCGGGGTTGGTCATGCCGGTCGTCGCGCCGCCGCCAGTGGCGGGCGGGGCGGTCGTTCCACCGGTGCCCGCTCCGACGACGACCGTGCTGCCCGCGGCGCCCGTGCTCTCGCTCGGCGGCGGGTTGTTGTTCGTCGGCGGGTTGTTGCCGCCGCCTGGCTGCATCGTCGTGGTGCCGCCCCCGGTCGGATGGCCGGCTCCACAGCCGACGACCATCCCCAGCATCAGCAAGCTCGCCGCGGCGGCGACCATGCGGATGGCGGTGTCACTCGTGCTCACAGGCTCCCGATTCGAGATCATGAAGTCCCCCATCGTCGAAACGGCCCGATCAAATCGCGCGCGTAGACTTCGCGGGTCTCCGCCGTGCGACCTCGAAACTATGCAACCGCACGAACGCCGCCCGCAAGTGCTGGTAGCGCTTGGCGAATGTTCGAGACCCAAACGAACCCCGCCGCGCTCGCAAGCCCGCGATTTCGTTGCGGACATTGGCCTTCATGTGGGCGTGCACGCAGAACCTGCGCAATGCAACGAGGGGGATCCTCGGCCACGAAAATCGTGCGCGCTCCCCACTCATGGGAACCCGGGGGCGTGCCCTTGCCGCGCCAGCGCGAGGAACGCCGCGAGGCGCGAGAGCAGATCGTCCACCTGCGGCTCGCCGAGCGAGGCGTGGATCTCGAAGCGCTTGTCGACCGCGCGCGCCGTCACGCCGTCGAGGTAGGGGCCGAGGCCGAGCATGAGGACCTGCGCGTTCTTCTTCGCGTCGCGCAGCTGCTCCTGCATCTTCGCGGCGAGGCCCTGGGCCTCGGCGGGCGATGCGACGTCGCCCTCGACGACGGCGTCGAGCCCGCGCCCGAGATCGAGCGCGACCACCAGGTTCGCGAGCGACGCGGCGGCGCGCGTCTGCGGATCGCCGCGCAGCATCTGGCGCGTCTCCTCGGGGATGATCGCCGCGGCCCAGATCGCGTGATCGGCGACGCGCTCCGTGAGGCGGGTGAGATCGATGTCGGTCGCGGCGCTGTCGCCGGGGTGGGCGGTCGCGGCGAGCTCCGCGAGGCGCGGGGCCCAGCCGCCCGCGCCGAGCACGAAGGTGCGCTCGTCGACGAAGAAGCCCGCGACGTCGGGCTTGCTGCGCGCGGCCCAGAGCGTGAAGCGGCCGTGCGGCGTGCTCACGAGATCGTCGCCCTTCTCCTGCAGCTCGTCGCGCACGTAGGCGACGAGGCGCGCCTGATCGAGGTGCTGCGCGCGCAGCACGAGGGCGAGCTCGCCGCGCTCGCGCGCGTTCTGGGGGAAGCCGACGAGCACGCTGTCGAGCTGCGTGAGCGGATCGAAGCCGGCGCGCCGCCTGAGCTCCTCGATCTCTCGGTTGCCCTCGGGATCGTCCTTGGCGAGCGCGCCGAGCTTCGTCACCGCCGCGCTCGCGCGCAGCTTGGCGGCGTCGAGCGACACGACGACCCGCACGGGCTCCGGCAGCATCGCCAGGCGGCCCTGCACGGTGGCCGCGGGATCGCTCGGGCGCGAGCAGCCGCCGCGGCACGCGGCTCCGAAGGCGAGCGCGAGGGCAAGTAGAAATGTGGCGCGCGTTCGCGCGATAGTGCGGCGGATGTCTTGGGTACGCATGAGGTTCAAGGACCAGCGGGTGTTGGTTCGCGCCGACGAGGCCGGACGCCCCATCCTGGACGGGGACGGGCGCGCGGAGATGAAGTATCGCGAAACCGACGCCAAGAGCTACCGCCCCGCGCTCGGGAACCTCTCGCCGGACGACGGCACGGGCGAGGCGCCGCCGCCGCGCGCGGCGCGCCGCGCGGCCTCGCGAGGGGAGGCGCCGGGAGCCGCCCGCACACCGACCGCCGCGCGCGCCGACATGGCCGGCGCCGTCGAGATCTGGACCGACGGCGCGTGCTCGGGCAACCCGGGGCCCATGGGCATCGGCGTCGTCGTCATCGACGGCGGACAGCGCACCGAGATCGGCGAGTACCTCGGCACCGGCACCAACAACATCGCCGAGCTCGTGGCCATCGAGCGCGGGCTGGCGCTCGCCGCCGAGGTCACGGCGGGCGACCGCGAGCGCCCGCGGCGCGTCTACAGCGACTCGAGCTACGCCATCGGCCTGCTCGACAAGGGGTGGAAGGCGAAGGCCAACCAGGAGCTCGTCGCGCGCATCCGCAAGCTCGTCGCGCAGGTCCCGCGCCTCGCCTTCGTCAAGGTCTCGGGCCACGCCGGCGTCCCCGAGAACGAGCGCTGCGACGAGCTCGCCCGCCGGGCCATCTCGCGCGGCCTCATGCGCTGAGGCGAGGGGCGCGACGCGCGTCGCGGGCATCGCCGTCGCGCGCCGCCAGAACGTCCTCGAGCGCCCCGCGCCGGCGGGGCTTGCGGGCGCCCGAACCGTGCCTAGCTTCGGGCCAACCCTCTAGAGGAGGCCGCCCATGAGACCCGAGCCGCAGCGCAAGCGCCTGTCCGCCTTCGTCGTCCTCGCCTTGCTGGCGTCCGCGCCCGCCCTCGCGGGCGACTCCAGGAGCGGCGCCTCGGAGAAGAAGGCCGCCCCGCAGAAGCAGGCGGTGACCATCCTGCCGGGGGACATCAAGTGGGGCGACGCTCCGCCGGACCTCCCCAAGGGCGCGCAGCTCGCCGTGCTCCACGGCGAGCCCGCCAAGAAGGCGGTCTTCACGGTGCGGCTCAAGATGCCGAAGGGCTACAAGATCCCGCCACACTGGCACACGAACGACGAGCAGCTCACGATCCTCTCCGGCACGCTCGCGCTGCACATGGGCGACACGATGGACGCGCCGGCGCACGAGCTGGGCGCGGGCGCGTACCACTTCCTGCCCGGGAAGATGCACCATGCGGCGGAGGCGAAGTCCGACCTGATCGTGCAGCTCGACGGCATGGGCCCGTTCGACATCCACTACCTCAACCCCGCCGACAACCCGAACAAGTCGGCCTCGAGGTGAGGCGCGCGGGTCAGACGGGCCCGCACTCCGACGCGAGGTGCTCGGTCGCCTTGTAGGTGCCGGAGGCGATCGAGACCTGCGAGCCGTCGGAGGTCGTGAAGGTCACCGCGTAGGACACCGTCACGGTGTTCCCCTTCTGGGTCACGGTGAAGGTGCCGCCGGTGATCGTCACGGGATCGCCGTCGAGGACGATCTGCAAGCGCGGATCGGGCAAGGTCACGGCGCCCGCGATGGGCAGGCCCGTGATGCCGAAGGAGAGGCCGAACGGCGGGTCGAAGGCCAGGCAGACCCTCGAGCAGGGGGCACCGGTCTCGAGGCACTCGTTCACGAGAGCGCACGTCGAGGGCTGGAGCGAGCACCGATCGGGGATCGTCGCGGGCAGGGCCAGCGCCGCCGGCGCCGTCACCGAGCCCCCGCAGTGCGTGTCCGAGACCACGGTGTCCTGCGAGGTCTCGCCCGCGGGGCAGGAGGCGGGCCCGCACCCGGCGGCGGACACGAGCGAGGCCAGGACGGACACGACAGCGAGCTTCCTCATGGGACGACCTCCGCGGCGACCTCGTCGAGGCGAGCGAAGCGGGCGCCCGCGGCGGTCGCGGCCGCGAGCGTCTCGTCGAGGGCGGCCAGCTTGTGCGCGAGCGGCTTGCGCAGGTCGGGCTGGCGCGCCACCAAACCGGGCGGGAGCTCGTCGGCGTCGGCGTCGGCGAGATCGATGCCGTGGAGCTCGAGGTTGAAGAACGGCGCCCGCGTCGCGGCGGCGATCAGGTGGCGCCTCATCCACGCCGGCGCGGTCACGAGGCTCGTGCCGATCACGGGCAGGCGCGCCAGCGGCGTCACGGACAGGGGCAGCTCGACGAGGCCGCGGGCGCCGGCGCCGTCCGGCGCGCGGCGGTAGGGCGCGTCCTTGTCGGGCCGGTAGGGGCCGAGGGGCGCGCCCAGCACGCGGGGCGTGTCGAGGATGCTGCCCGACCGGCGGCCCACGAGGCGCATGGCGCCCATGACCGCCGCCTTCGCGCCGTAGTAGGCGAGCGAGGGGAACGCCGACGAGTCGTAGCGGTAGCGGCGCGCGCGCAGGAGGTCGAGGAGCTCGGGCGAGATCGCGTAGCCGGGCGCGCGGAAGCCGCACGGCGCGCCGCCCGCGCAGGCGCCGATGAGGCCGTGCGCGCGGTCGATCTCGGCGGACATCGCCTCGCCCGGCTGGCGGACGAGATCATAAGGATGCGAGTAGGTGTGGTTGGCGAGCTCGTGGCCGTCGCGCGCGAGCTGCCCGAGGAGCGCGCGGCCCTCGGCGTCGTCCTCGAGATCGCGCGCGACGACGAAGAACGTCGCGCGCGCGCCGTGGCGCGCGAACAGCTCGGCGAAGCGGGGCAGGCAGCGGCGCAGGATCGCGTGGCGCGCGCCCTCGGGCGGCGCGCCCGGCAGCGCGTGGATGCGCCAGTAACACTCGATCGGGTCGAGGTCGACCGAGACCGAGACGACGCGGCCGGCGTGCGCGCGATCTGACATATGCTCCCGTCGTGCTTACCACGCCCGACGCCGCCGCGGTCGCCTACCGCGTCTCGATGTCCGAGCCCGCCAGCCACGAATTCGAGGTGCAAATTGACGTGCCCGCGCTCGGGCGCGCCACGGTGGACCTGGTCTTCCCCGCCTGGGCGCCGGGCAGCTACCTCGTGCGCGACTTCGTGCGCCACGTCTACCGGCTCGCCGTCACCGACGGGCGGGGGCGCGCGCTGCCCGCCCAGCGCCTCGAGAAGGCCCGCTGGCGCGTCGAGGCGGACGGGCGCGCGTTCCGGGTGCGCTACCGCGTCTTCGCCTTCGAGCAGAGCGTCCGCACGTCGTTCCTCGACGACAGTCACGCCTACTGGAACGGCACGAGCCTCTTCTTCTTCGTCGACGGCGAGCTGGCCCGCCCCTGCCGCGTGACGGTCGTGCCGCCGCCCGGCGCGCGCTGGCGCGTCGACACGGCCCTGCCGCCGGCGCGCGGCGCGCGGACGTCGTCCACGTTCGAGGCCGCCGACTTCGACGAGCTCGTCGACTCGCCCTTCGAGGCGGGCACGCACGCGCGCCGCTCCTTCCGCGTGGGCGGCGTCCCCTTCGAGCTCGCCCTCTACGGCCGCACGAACGCCGACGTCGACCGGCTCGTCGACGTGCTGCGCCGCGTGTCGGCCGCGACGGGCCGCATCTTCGGCGGGCGCTTCCCCTTCCGCCGCTACCTCTACATCGTGCACGCGCTGCCCGTGGGCTCGGGCGGGCTCGAGCACCGCGCGTCCGTGACGATGGACATCGCCGGCCTCTCGTTCGAGGACGAGGCCGGCTACCACCGGTTCGCCGATCTCGCGGCGCACGAGCTCTTCCACGCCTGGAACGTCAAGCGCCTGCGCGACGCGACGCTCGGCCCCTTCGACTACACGCGCGAAAACTACACGCGCCTTTTGTGGCTGCACGAGGGCTTCACCGACTACCTCGCGAACGTCATCGTCCTGCGCGCCGGCATCACGAAGGAGAAGCACTTCTGGAAGTGGATCGCCGAGGACTGGCCCAAGTACGCGAGCCGCCCCGGCCGCAACGAGACGCCGCTCTCCGAGCTGTCGTTCGAGGCGTGGATCAAGCTCTACAAGCCGGCCGAGAACCACGTGAACCGCGCCGTCAGCTACTACGAAAAGGGCCTGTGGGTGGGCATGGCCCTCGACCTGACGCTGCGGCTGCGCACGGGCGGCAAGCGCGGCCTGCCCGAGCTCTTCCACCTGCTGTGGCGAGACCTCGACGGCGGCGCGGTCCACGTGAGCGAGGCCGCCGTGCGCGCGGCGGCGCGCAAGCTCGCGGGCGCGCGCGCCGGCTCGAGCGCCGCGCGCGAGCTCGACGCCTTCTTCGACCGCTACGTCAACGGCACCGACGAGCTGCCGCTACCCGAGCTGTGGCGCCGCGCCGGCCTGGCCGTGCGCGAGCAGGCCGAGTGGCAGGCCGACGACGTCGACGACGTGCGCGCCGCCCGCGCCCGCGCCTGGACGGGCCTGGCGCTGCACGAGGGCCGCACGACCGTGCGCAACGTCGTCCCCGGCTCGCCCGCCTGGCGGGCAGGCCTCACCTTCAACGACGAGCTCGTCGCCGTCGACGGCGCGCGCGTCACGGCGGCGACGTTCGCCAAGCGCGTCGGCGACCGCCGCCCCGGCGAGCGCGCGACGATCGCCTACTTCCGCCGCGACGAGCTCGCCACGGCCACGCTCACGCTCGTCGAGAGCCCCGAGCGCAAGCTCGTGCTCGCGCCCGACGCGAAGGCCAGCGGCCTCGCCAAGGCGGTGCGCGACGGCTGGCTCGGCGCGCGCTGAGCCGCCGTCACTGGAACGAGTACGTCGTGTTGGCGCCCGCGATCGCGCCCAGCCCCGTCGTGAGCAGGACGATGGGGACGCCCACGAAGATCCCGGCGCGCTCGCCGGCGTCGAGCTGGTTGATCCTGGGCAGGCACGAGTCGCACGGCGCGCCCGCGAGCTCCACGATGCCGACGAGCACGGCCGCCGCGAGCGCGCCCACGGCCGCGCCCTGCAGCGCGCCGCGCGCGTGATCGGTGATGGTGAGGCCGCGGATCTCCTGGTTCTTCACGGAGAACTGCGCCGAGCTCCACCCCTCCTTGACGACGGTCTCGGTGGGGCTCGTCTCGACGAGGGTCAGCTTCAGGCTCTGCCGCGCCCCCGGCACGTCCGCGGCCGGCGGCACGACGCCCTCGATGGCGATGGGCGCGCCCGGGTTCTCGCCGCGGATGACGTCGACGCTCTCCGGCGTCACCGTCGGCCCGACGTACCTCGTCGTCGAGCACGCCGCGCCGAGCAGCATGACCATCGCGACCCGAATCGCTCGCTCGAGACCGGTCCTCGCCATGACGACCTCGCGGCGCTGCGTGCGCGCTCGGCCGAAGACTGCCACCGTCGCGCCAGGAAGAAAAGGCGCCCGAGCGACCGGAAGTCGAAGCCTGGTCACCGGATTTCGAACGATCCGTGGGGTGGGGGCGAACGCAATCCGGCCACCACCTGAGGTCTTTCTCTGAAGAACCAAGCCTACATGAGGCCACATCGGGCATCGTGCTCTCTCGATGGCCCACGTGTTGCCTCTCACACCTCGGCCTGGGAGAGAGGGCAATGGTCAGCGTGCTCGTTCGGATGAGGGGTTTCTTCGCGGTTCTGGGGCTCGCCGGTGTCGCGGCCGGGCTCGGCTGTGGTGCTCGCGGGGGCGACCCGCAAGGTCGCGTGCGCGTCGCGCTGCAGTCGGGCGGCGTCACGATCGACAGCGTCCACTACGTCGTTCAGTCGAGCGCCTCGCCGCCGGCGATCCTGCGCTCCGGAGACGTCGACGTCAGCGACGCGAACGCGGCTCCCGTCATCGCGGTGAGCCTCCCGCCCGGCAGCGGCTACACGGTGGTGCTCACCGCGGACGTCGTGCCCGCGACCGGCAACCCGAGCTTCTGCAGCGGCACGAGCCAGCCCTTCCTCGTCGCCGCGGGACAAGAGACCGCGGTGCCGGTGGGCTTGATCTGCGGCGGCAGCATGCAGCCGACGCTGAGCGGCCCGGCCATCATCAACGGCAACGTCACCAAGGGCGACAACTGTCCCGTGCTCACGAGCTGGACCGCGACGCCCCTGCAGGTCTCCGCGCCCGGCGGCCAGATCGCCGTCTCCGCGGCCGCCACCGACGCCGACGCGAGCGAGACGCTGACCTACGTCTGGACGGCGACGGCCGGGAGCTTCGCCGCGCCGACGTCGACGGGGATGTCCGGCTTCACCTCGAGCACCCAGTACGTCTGCGCGGCGGCGGGGACGCAGACGCTGACGGTGACGGTGACCGACGACCACGTCCCCTCGAGCTGCTCGGCCTCGCAGACCTTGAAGGTCGACTGCAAGGCCACGACGGTGTGCGAGTCGCTGGTCCTGCCCGCCTCGGGGGCGGAGGCGGCGGCGCCGCCGCTCGCCGCCGACAACCCGACGGGCGACTTCACGGTCGAGGGGTGGGTCTACCCGACGAGCTTCAACCCCGACTACTCGACGGTCGCCGCGCACTGGGACACGCGGGCCAACGGCACGGCCAGCTACGCGCTCCAGTACGATCCCGCGGGCAAGATCGTGCTGGCCGTCTCGTCGACGGGCACCGACGAAGTGGATGTGACGGGGACGACCCCGCTGGTCCTGGGCAGGTGGGCCCACGTGGCCGCGACGTTCAGCGCCGCGACCAAGACCTTCGCGCTCTTCAAGGACGGCGTGCCCGCGGGCACGCAGACGGTCGCCTTCGACCACGTCATGGCGACGACGGGCGTCCCCTTCACGGCGGGCAGCCTCGCCATCTCGTCGGCCGGCACGGCGGCGGGCCGGGCGCCTCAGAGCGCGATCGGCTACCTGGACGAGGTGCGCCTGTCCAACGTCGTGCGCTATACGGCGGCGTTCACGCCCGGGACCGCGTTCACGTCCGACGCGAGCACGCTGGCGCTCTATCACTTCGACGAGACGACCGGCGCGACGGCGTCCGACGCGTCAGCGGCGGCGAACGCCGCGACGCTGTCCGGCGGCGCGACGCACTTCGCAACCTGCCCCGCGGGCTGCGCCCAGCCCGCGGCCATACCCGCCTTCACGACGGGCGCCTGGCTCATCTGCGGCGCGACGGCGGGCCCGAACACCTGGAACGGCCTCATGACCTTCACCAGCGCCACGCCCAGCTGTGACGGCGCGTCGCCGGGCGCGAGCGTGGGCGGCACGTTCCAATGGACCGAGACGGCCGGCGGGTCGATCGTCGGCGAGACCCGATTCGTCGGGACGTGGGCCTCCGCCACGGAGGCGATCTCCGTCGACGAGGTGCAGGTGCTCTCGGGCGGCGTCGTGCCCGCGCACGACTTCATGTCCTACGCCCCCGCCACCGACACGCTCGTCGATGGCGGTTGGAACTGTCCGTCGTGCTTCACGGGCATGTGGTCGAAGGCCATCCACGTCGCGGACCCCGCGACCGCGGCCTGCCCCTAGACTCAGCCTGATCGTCGAAGGGGACGACTGCGGGCGGCGTCATCGGCGCCGTCGAGGAACCTCGGCCGTGGACGGCCCCGCGCCCCCAGAGGCGGGCGCGTGCGCCCACGAAGGACCTCAGGGGCAGCCGGTCCGCGGCGTGAGCGTGAAGGTCGCGTTGCCGTCGCCCAGGGTCTGCAGGGGCAGGCCGTCGAGATCGGTGAGGCAGCTCTGCGGGCCGCCGCTCGGGACCGCCATGACGTCGATGCCGAAGAGCTGCCAGGCGTCGTCGGTCTCGAAGAGGCTGTCGTTGTGTGACACGAGCGTCAGGTCGATGTGGTCGAAGTCGGAGAGCGGGTGGGTGCCCGTCGTCAGGGTGTACGTCAGCGTGTTCTGCGTGAACTGGCCGAAGCCGGGATCGCCGTCGGCCTTGAGCTCCGCCGTCTCCCACGGTGACGCCTGACCCATCCGGAAGAAGGCGATGTCGAGCTCCGAATCCTTCCGCAGATCGTCGCCGCCCGTGTCGAAGATGAACGAGACCTGGCTGATGGGAGCGGCGGCGCCCCCCTCGGGCCCGCAGCCGGCGCCGGACACGAAGCTCCCCGACGACGACGTGCCCATGAGACGGGACAGCGGCGTCCCCTCGCCGTGGACGACGCACGACGCGGGGCCCGTCGGGTTGACGAGGCGGACGTCGAGCCCGCCGATGCTCCAGTTGTCGTTGGTCTCGGGGAAGTTGTTGTGGGTCACGAGGTTGAAGACCAGGTGATCGATCCCGCCCGCCGCGACCGCCGACGGCAAGAGCATGACGAGGTCGTGAACGATGCCCTTCCCGTCCCAGCCCGTGGAGCTCTGGGGATGGAAGACGTCGTGGATCGGGAAGGCGACCCCGGTCAGGAAGACATCCACGGAGGCTTCGCTGTCGTCGCGGATGCCGTCGTCGCCGTTGGCGATGTGGAGCTGCAGCTCCGAGAAGCCGGCGGGCACGAGCGGCGTGCTCGACGAGAGCTGCGAGATGAGCCCGCACCTCGGCGAGCCCCACCCCGTCGCGAGGTCGTACCCCGTGACCGACGAGAAGCCGCCGTTGCTCACGCCGTCGGCGATGTCATTGAAGCTCATCGTGTAGAGGTTGGGCGCGGGCTGCGTCACCGTGAGCCCGATGTCGTAGAGGACAGGGCTGGCGAAGCCCACCGGACCCACGCCGTTGGCCACGCTCTGCTGGTTGGCGAGCGCCATGAACCCCGCCCACAGCGGCGCCGAGTTGCTCGTCCCCGCGAAGGTGCGCGCGCTGCCGCCGAAGAACAGCTCCACGTTCTCGGCCACCATCGCGACGTCGGGGAAATTGCGGAACTGCGTGGACCCGCCGTTGAGCGTCATGTTGACCGAGCTCTGGAAGTCGGGGATGGGCGTCGAGCTCGAGCACTGGGGCCACGGCCAGCAGAGGAGGTTGCCGCCGTTCATCACGCCGCCTCCCGTCTTCCCGCTGCCGTCGTTCCACGTGGCCTCGCTCTGGTAGTACGGGTTGCTGCCGAGCGGGTTCGTCGAGAGGATCGTGCCGCCGACGAGGGTCTGGTTGGCGTAGTCGCGCGAGTCCTCGGGATCGCCGATGAAGCCGCTGTCCCCGGATGACTGGAAGAACGAGATGCCCTGCGCCGCCATCTGGTCGATGGCCTGCTGGCCACCCGGGCCGCGGGGGAAGCTCCACGAGGTGCTCGCGACGGTCAGCGTCCCATCGGTGGCCATCTTCGTGAGGAGGCTCTCGCCGAGCACCGTGCTCAAGCCAGGGCCCTCGAAGACGACGATGTTGGCCTTGGGCGCGATGCCGTTGACGGCCTCGATGTCCATGATCGTCTCGTCGGCGTTCGGCCCGGCGCTGCCGGAGAAGCCGTCAATCGTGACGACGGAGACGGGCGCGGTGGGCATGGGCGGCGTCTGCGCGTTCCCGAAGTCCACGATGTCGCTCATGTTGAAGCCGTCGAGCTCGAAGAGCCCGACGGTCTGGCCCGTGCCATCGAGCGCCGCGCACGGCGTGGTCGGCCCGAGGTAGGCGTTCCGGTAGTCCTTGCCCCAGTAGTTCTGGCCGGGCGCGGAGCCGTTGATGGCGCTGTGGTGAGGGGCGGTGTACTCACCCAGGCCGCCGATGTGCAGGATCGGCACCGAGAGATCGATCGAGGGCTCACGATCGACGGTCACGAAGTTCCCGCCGTCCGAGCGCACGCGGTAGACGAGGTTGGCGTAGAGCGCCGCCGCCACCGTCGACGCCGGGCCCGTCACGTCGACGAGGAGGTTGTTCGAGTACGTGTTCGCGATCGTGAGGCCGTGCGCCGTCGCCCAGTCGGTGAGCTGCTTGTAGTCGGCGTCGCTCGCGCCGTGCGCGGCGGCGAACTGCGCGGGCGTCATGTACTTGCGGTAGGCGGCGTTCGTCGGATCGGAGGCGGCGTGGATGAAGTCCTGGAGGCCCTGCGGGTCGCGCATCGGCAGCGAGATCGCCAGGTTGACGGTCGTCGCCGGCGGCACGGGGCCCACGAGGGCGGCGAACTTGCTGTCGCGCGGCGGCGTGCCCAGGTAGCCCGTGAGCTGCTGCGCCCCGTGGCAGCCGTTGCCGTTCCCGGCGACGACGTGGACCGGAAACTGGAGGCTCGCCGTGAGCCCCGAGGGATCGGTCACGGCCACCCCGAGCTCGTAGTCGCCGGCGAGGCCCGCGTCGAAGGTCGCGACCGGCCCCATCGAGGTGAGCTCCGACGTCACGCCCGGCGGGAGCTGCATCTCGGCGCCGGCCGGCTCGGAGACGATCGACCACGCGTACGTCAGCGGCTCGCCGTCGGGATCGGAGGCCGTGACGGTGATCGTCGTGGGCGTGCAGACCGGCGTGAACTTGCTCGGCTTGAACGTCAGATCGGTGATGAGGGGCGGGTGCTCCGTCTTGACGACGACGTCGAGCCCGCCGTTGCCCACGCCGCGGCACTCGAGGGTGAGCACGACCTCGTCGGTGATGCCGCTCGAGACCTTGGCCGTCACCGACGCGCTCGAGCAGTCGCGGCTCTGCTCGCCGTCGGGGCCGAGGGGCGTCGCGACGACCGTGTAGAGTCCGGGCGGAAGGACGAAGAAGGAGTCGCCGAAGATCCCCGGCGCGGGCGAGGCGCCCGCCGTCAGCGTCCGCGTCGTGACGGTCATGCCGGCGAGCTGAACGTCGAGGCGCACCGAGCCGATGTCGTCCGCGGCGTCGGCGCTGAGCGCCGCGTGGATGGAGCCGGTCGCGCCGGCCCCCGACTCGCCGCCACCTTTTCCGCAGCCGGCGCCGACCCCGGCGAGCGCTGCACAGAGAACGAGATACCTCCCGAGACCTGCCGCCTTCGTCATGGTCGCCCTCCCTCGAAAGAGCCGCCACGGTACGCGCGAGCTCGCGCGACCTCGGTGTCAGGATCGCGACAATCGCGTTGCCCTCTCGCCAATTGAGCGAGGAAGCGTTGCCGCCGTCACCGCGCGGACGCTCGTAGAAGGCTCGGAACCGTCAGCTCCCGCGCAGCTTCGTCCAGTCGATGGCCCACACGCCGCCGCGGCGGATCCACCTGAGCGGGCGGCGCCGCTCGGGCGGCGTCGCGAGCGCGAGGTGGTAGAGGTGGTCGATGCGCCAGTAGAAGCCGCGCGTGTGGTAGCTCTCCGGGCACTTGAGGCGGGTGCAGTCGAGGTGGTGGCAGAACTCGTGGAGGAGCGTGTTGAGCAGCGCCTTCGGGCTGGACACCCGCCCGCGGATCGCGGTGCGCATCCACACGCGGATCTTCTCCGTCGAGGGCGTGTAGTCGCCGAAGAGCTGGTACGTCGTGATGCCCTCCTGGACCTTGTGCGGGCGGACGCCCAGCACGGCGACGGGCGGCGTCGACACCGCGTAGAAGGCCGACAGCGCGGCCAGCAGGTCGGCGCACGCGTACGCCACCGGCTCGATCTCGCCGCCCTCCATGGCGGCCTTGATGGCGAGCGCGCGCGGCTGGATGACCTCGGCGGGCGGCAGCGGCATCGTGACGATGGCGTCGCTGCGGTCGTACTCGGCGCGCTTGCGCTCGCCGCGTGGTGGCGGGTCGGTGATCACCTCAGCCCCCGGCCCGACGCACCGTCCCCGGCAGGCGCGGCGCGGCGGCGCGCTCGGCCTTCCCCTCGCCCGGGCACCGGCACCCCTCTGTCACGGCGCCCGCTCCGCGCGGCACCGCTCGATGAAGGCCAGCCAGGTCTCGTCGGGCGACCACACGCGGCGCGCGAGCCGGTCGGCGCGGTCGCGCGACCAGCCGAGGCGCAGCTCGCCATAGAGCGAGACGAACGCCGAGACGCGGTAGTTGGCCGCGCAGTGAACGAAGGTCTTGGCGCCGGCGCGCTCGTCCATCGCCTCGACGAAGGCGCGGAAGTCCTCGAGCGTGGGCGCGTCGAACCTCACGGGGATGTGGCGGTAGGCCATCCCCAGCGAGCGGACGAGCCCGGCCTCGTCGGCGAGGCAGTACTTGGGATCGAGGAGGCCGAGGTTGACGACCGCCGCGTAGCCGTCGGCCGCGACGTCGCGGAGCTGGTCCTCGGTGGGCTGGCCGGCCGTCGCGAGGCGCTCGTCGACGGCGACGAAGTTGCGGATGTCGGTGATGGCCACGCCGCCTACGATAGCGCGCGGCGCGGGGAACGCATGCCCGCGCGCTACCTGGGCGTCTTCTCGGCGCGGGCGCGGACGCGGGCCACGATGGTCTTGGCGACGTCCTCGCCGACGCCGACGGAGACGAGCGCGGCCTCGAGGGCCTCGAGGATCTCGGCGCTGCCGCGGGCCAGGCCCTCGTCGTAGCCGGCCATCCAGTCGACGGAGGCGTGGGGCGTCGTCTTGCCGCGCGAGGGGCGGTCCTCGTTCGCCCCCGTCGGCTCGGCGTCGATGTCGATCACGCGCGGGATACGGTCGTCGCTGCTCATGCGTCCCTCTCGTTGTTGCGGACGGAGATGGCGAGCTTCGCGACGCTCTTCACGACGTGCGGCACGCGCTTGCCGAGGCGGATCGAGGGCGGGCGCTTCTCGCGCACGGCGAAGGGGATCTCGATCACCTTCTTGCCCTCGCGGTGGGCGCGGATGACGAACTCGCTCGCGAAGACGTCGCGGTCGAGCTGGCAGCGGCGCGCCGTCTCGAGCAGCGCCGCGCGCCGGAAGGCCTTGAGGCCGTGCGTGTCCGTGCCGGGGAAGTGGCAGGTCACGCGCAGCAGGCCGTTGTAGACGCGCGTGGCGACGCGCCGGAAGAGGGGCCGCTGGTCGTTGGAGCCCACCATGGCCTTCGAGCCGACCACCATCTCCGTGTCGCTGCGCTCGAGGAGGGCCATGGCGCGCGCGTAGAACTCGGTGTCCAGCAGATCGATCTCGTCGCAGATGACGTACTCGCCGCGCGCCTCGAGGATGCCCATCTTCATGGCCAGCCCGTAGTTCGGCTGGCCGGCGTGCAGCAGGCGCACCTCCGGGTGCTCGATCTCGAGCTCCTTGCCGATCTCGATGGTGCGGTCGCGCGAGCCGTTCTCGCAGAGCAGCAGCTCGTAGACCCAGTTGAAGCGGCGCAGCTTCTCCTGCAGCTCGAGCACCGAGCCGCGCAGGATGCCCTCCTCGTTGTAGATGGGGATGACGATCGAGACGTGCACCGGCCGCGCGCCCTCGTTCATCGAGCCACCGCCTCGCCGCTCGCCTCGCCGTCGATGAGGGAGGCCACCTCGCGGCCCGCGATCACGCAGTCCTCCATGGCGTTGTACGTCCAGGCGCCGTAGCGGCCGCGCGGGTAGATGGCGTTCGACTCGAGGAACGAGAAGATGGCGTGCGTCGCGGCGTAGTAGTGATCGTCGAAGACGACATAGGCGTACTGGATCTCCTTGCGGTCGGCGAAGAGGACGTCCTCGGGGGAGGTGAGCGCGCCCGAGGCCACGAGGGCGGCGACGGAGTCGCGCAGCGCGCCCTCGCCGATGGGGCCGCGGTCGGACATCTCGACGCAGATCGAGGCGCTGCCGGCGGGCGCCATCGTGGGCATGGCCGAGGAGAAGACGTTCACGCGGTAGAAGGGATACTTCGTCTCGGGCACGTAGATCCAGTGCCAGTCGGCGGGCGGCCTGGCGCGCGAGGCGACGTTCAGGTAGCGCAGCGTCGTGCAGCGCAGCCGCGACGCGTGCACCTCGATCTCCGCCGGCAGGCCGGGCATCCGCTTGAGCAGCTCGGGCAGCGGGAGCGAGGCCACGAGCGCCCGGTAGGGGATGCGCTCGCCGCCCACGGCCACCTCCCGCCGCCGCCAGTCGATCTGGTCGGGGCTCGTGCCCGTGTGGACCCGTCCGTGATCCGTGCGCATGCGCGTCTGCAGCGCGCGCGCGAAGGTCTCGATCCCGCCCGCCTTGGGGTAAAGGAAGCTCACGTTGTAGCCCATCTCGGCCGGGCCGGCGCCCACGGCGCCCGCGACGATCTGCTCGACGTTGGGCAGCGGCACGAAGCGCGAGCACCACGCCGCCGTGATCTCGCGCGGCGGCACGCCCCAGAGCTTCTCGTTGTAGGGGATCATGAAGTGCTTCGAGATGCCCGCGCCGAAGTGCCGCAGGCAGTACTCCTCGAAGTTCTTCGGCTCGGCCTCGGCCCCCCCCGCCCTGGACGCGTTGGCGATCTTGGCCTCGATGACGCCGAGCAGGCACTCCTTGACGACCTCGGGCGGCAGGCCGTGCAGGTTGGCCTGGAAAGGGAAGCGCGTGAGCGTGCCGTTCGAGAAGATGCGCGCGCGCCGCGCGATGGGCGTCATCTGCTCGGGCAGGATCTCGTCGACCAGCTGCTTGACGCCCGCATCGCGCAGGTGCAGCCAGTGCCCGGTCTTGTCGAACTTGAAGCCGTCGCGCTCGTCGGTGCGCGCGTGGCCGCCCAGGCGCGCCTCGCGCTCGAAGAGCACCCAGGGCGAGCGCAGGTGGACCGCCGTCGAGATGCCGGTGAGACCGCCGCCCAGGATGACGACGGGACTCTGCGTGGGGGAGACGCTTTGCCCGCCTTTTGCCGTCACGTTCGAAAGACCTGGCTTACCATGGATCCGCGGCCCCATGGGAGACGCGTCACGATCCAGGGCCCGACGGGCCGAGCCCAGCGCCTTCGAGCGCGGCCGCGAGCTCGACGAGGAGCACCGCCGCTCGCTGCGCCGCGCCCTGCCCCTGACGATGTCGCTGCGCTGGCTCTCGACGGCGCTCGGGCGCCTGGGCGGCGGCACCGCCCTCGTGCCCGCGCTCCCCGTGCCGCGCCCGCTCGCGGGCACGGCGTCGCTCACCTTCGTGGGCCACGCCACCGTCATGATCACGACGGCCCGCACGCGCCTCTTCACCGACCCCCTTTTCGAGCGCTCGTTCTACGGCCTCCGCCGCGCCAAGGAGGCCGGCGTCCACGCCAGCGACGTCGACGACGCCGACCTCGTGGCCGTCTCGCACGCCCACCGCGATCACCTCTCGCCCGCCAGCCTCCGCCGCGTGCTCAAGGACGTGCCCATCGTCGTACCGCCGCGCTGCGCCCCCCTCGTCGCGCGCCTCGGCTTCCTCGACATCAAGGAGCTGGCGCCGGGCGCGATCTTCAACCACGCCGACGTCGAGATCACCGCCGTCCCCGTCCGGCACTCCGGCGGGGGCAGCCTCGGCGGCGGCCACCGCGGCGCCTGCGGCTACGTCATCCGCGCCCAGGGCACCTGCTTCTACTTCGCCGGCGACACCGGCTACTTCTCCGGCTTCGCCGAGATCGGCCGCCGCTTCCACCCCGACGTCGCCATCCTCCCCATCGGCGGCTACGAGCCGGCCCTCTTCCGCGACGAGCACCTGTCCCCCCTCGACGCCCTGCAGGCCTTCGACGACCTCGGCGCCCGCGTCCTCGTCCCCATCGCCCACGGCAGCTTCCCGCTCAGCTACGAGCCCCTCGACGCCCCCGCCGCCTGGCTGCGGGGCCTGGCGCGCGACCGCAAGCTCCCCGTCGGCGGCCCCAGCGCCGCGGGCGACGAGCCTCGCCGGATCGCCCTCCTCGACCACGGCGAGACGATCCACTTCCGGCGCTCGGTGCCGGCGGACGCGCCCTCTCGTCAGGGCTGACGCGAGCTCCGCCGGCGGGCCGAAAATCCGGATCCTCGGGGCCCTTGAATGCGGGTTTTGTCGAGACAGCCCTTTACATCGCGGGGCGAGGCCACATCTTACAATGCGCATGACCTCGGTCGACAACTCACCCGCGATGACGGGCGTCGTGGGTCTCGATAGCATCTTGCGCGGCGGCCTGCCTCGGGGCCGCCTCTTCCTCATCGAGGGCGATCCGGGCGTCGGCAAGACCACGCTCGCGCTGCAGTTCCTCATGGAGGGCGTGCGCCTCGGGGAGCGCGTCATCTATGTGACGCTGTCCGAGACCACCGAGGAGATCCACGCCGTCGCCGCCTCGCACGAGTGGTCGCTCGACGGCATCCACATCTACGAGCTGACGCCGCCCGACGCCCTCACGAGCGACGAGCAGAACACGCTCTTCCACCCGTCCGAGGTCGAGCTCGCCGAGACGATGCGCGGCGTGATCGACCTCTGCACGCGCATCAAGCCCCATCGCGTCGTGCTGGACTCGCTCTCCGAGATCCGGCTGCTCGCGCAGAGCCCGCTGCGCTACCGGCGCGAGGTCCTGGCCCTCAAGCAGTACTTCGCGGGGCGGGGGTGCACCGTCCTGTTGCTGGACGACCGCACCGGGCCCACGGGCGACGCGCACCTGCAGAGCCTCGCCCACGGCGTGCTGTCGCTCGACCAGCTCGCGCCGCTCTACGGCGCGCACCGGCGGCGCCTGCGCGTCGCGAAGCTGCGCGGCGTCTCCTACCGCGGCGGCTACCACGACTTCGAGATCCAGCGCGGCGGCCTGCGCGTCTTCCCGCGCCTCGTCGCCTCGGAGCACGCGCGCCCCTTCGAGCGCGGCATCGTGCCGAGCGGCATCGCGGGCCTGGACGCCATGCTCGACGGCGGCCTCGATCGCGGCACGAGCACGCTGCTCCTCGGCCCGGCCGGCACGGGCAAGTCGTCGATCGCGACGCTGTGGGCCTCCTCGATGGTGGCTCGCGGCGAGCGCGTGGCGATGTACGCCTTCGACGAGGGCCTGGCGACCCTGTTCGCCCGCGCGCACTCGCTCGGCTACAACCTGCGGCGCCACGTCGACGCGGGGCAGATGGTGGCCCGCCAGATCGATCCGGCCGAGATGCCGCCCGGCAAGTTCGCCGACGACGTGCGCGAGGCGGTCGAGGCCCAGGGCGTCGGCTGCGTGATCATCGACAGCCTGAACGGCTACCTCAACGCCATGCCCGACGAGTCGTTCCTCGTGCTCCAGCTCCACGAGCTCCTGACCTTCCTCGCCCAGCAGGGCGTGCTGACGATCGTCGTCGTCTCCCAGCACGGGCTCGTGGGCTCCTCCATGCAAAGCCCCACCGACGTGAGCTACCTCGCCGACACCGTCCTCCTGCTCCGCCACTTCGAGTTCCAGGGCGAGCTCAAGAAGGCCATCTCCGTGCTCAAGAAGCGCACGGGGCGGCACGAGAACACGATCCGCGAGCTGCTCCTCGACGCCGCCGGCGTCAACGTGGGCGACCCGCTGCAACAGTTCCAGGGCGTCCTCACGGGCGTGCCGCGCCTCGGCACCTCCCTCTTCGAGAGCGAGCGCAACGGTCACGACGGGCGATCCCGGGCCCGCGCCCAGGACGAGGAAGGGCATGCCCCCTGAGCCCGAAGGCCTCGAGACATCCGTCCTCGTTTTGACCCCGTCGGGACGGGACGCGTCCCTCGTGGCGCGCGCGCTGGGCGAGGCGGGCTTCGCGGCGCACGTCTGCGAGACGGCCGACGAGCTGGCGGCCCGGATCGCGGAGGGAGCCGGCGCCGCGCTGCTGGCAGAGGAGGCGCTCACGCCCCCCCTCGTGGCGCGGCTCGCCGACGCCCTCCTGACGCAGGAGCCCTGGTCCGACTTCCCCTTCCTGATCTTCACGGAGGGCGCGGCGACCGCGCGCGAGAACCAGCGGGCCCTGCGGACCTTCGACGTCCTGGGCAACGTCACGGCGCTCGAGCGGCCGCTCCACATCCTGACGATGATCAGCGCCGTGCGCGCCGCGCTCCGGGCGCGCGAGCGCCAGTACGCCGCGCGCGCCGCGCTCCTCGAGCGCGAGCGCGAGGTGCGCCAGCGCGACCAGTTCCTGGCCATGCTCGGCCACGAGCTGCGCAACCCGCTCGGGGCCGTGCGCAACGCCGGGCAGATCCTCCAGCTGCGGGCCGCGAGCCTGTCCGATCTCGCGCGGCCCATCGCGGTCATTCACCGCCAGGTCCATAACCTCTCGCGGCTCGTGGACGACCTGCTCGACGTCGCGCGCGTCACGACGGGCAAGATCGTCCTGCAGCGCGTCCCCACCGACTTCGGCGACGTGTGCGGAGGTCTCGTCGAGGAGAGCCGGCGCGCCAGCCGCGAGCGCGGGCTCGACCTCGCGTACGACGGGCCGGGACGGCCCACGCTCGTGCTGGGCGATCGCGTGCGCCTCGAGCAGATCGTCAACAACCTGCTCACGAACGCGCTCAAGTACACGCCGGCCGGCGGTCGCGTCACGGTCTCGGTCGAGCGCTGCCCCGACGACGGCGAGGTCGAGCTGCGCGTCGTCGACACGGGCATGGGCATCGACGGCGGCGCGCTGCGCAGCATCTTCGAGCCCTTCACGCAGTCCGAGCGCACGCTCGACCGCGCCCAGGGCGGCATGGGCCTCGGCCTGTCGGTCGTGCGCACGCTCGTGCGGCTGCACGGCGGCTCGGTCACGGCCGCGAGCCCGGGCCTCGGCCACGGGACGACCTTCACGGTGCGGCTGCCGCTCGCCCCCGACGACCTGGCCGGCCTCGCCGACGTCGAGGAGCTCGTGGCGCCGCTCGGCCTCCCCGGGCGGCCTCCCCGCCGCATCGTCATCGTCGAGGACAGCGCCGAGAACCGCGAGACGCTGCAGGACCTGCTCGAGGACCTGGGGCACGAGGTCCACGTCGCCGTCGACGGCATCGAGGGCGTCGAGCGAACGCTCGCCCTGCGGCCCGAGGTCGCCCTCGTCGACATCGGGCTGCCGCTCATCGACGGGTTCGAGGTGGCGAGGCGCGTGCGCGCCGCGATCGGCTCGGAGACCTTCCTCCTCGCGCTCACCGGCTACGGGCAGCCCGAGGACCGCGCGCGCGCCGCCGCGGCCGGCTTCGACGCGCACCTCACGAAGCCGGTCGATCTCGGCGCGCTCGAGCGCATGCTGGTGACGCTCACGGCGGACGGCCGGCCCGCTCCGCGCGCGGCCGCCGTGGACGCGCCGTCGCGTCGGAACTGATCCGGCGCGAGCGACCGCTACGGGATCGCGCAGCCCATCGCGCCGACGTGCAGGCGCGCGCCGACGCCCATGCAGCTGACGTCGGAGAGCGAGGCGTCGTTGAGGCCCGGGACGACCGCGCCGCAGGGGAACGCGCCGGTCGTCTGATCCCAGAGCTTGTTCGTCGTCACGGCGCCGTCCACCGTCTGGTAGACGATGTTGGCGCCGAGGCCGGCGGCCTTGGCGGCGCTGCCCGGGGGCGTGTACACGAAGCAGGCGCCGAGCTGGGGATCGGTCGTCGTGCCGTTCATCAGGTGGCTGTCCTTGGGCACGAACGACATCGCGGGGCCGAAGGAGTCGACCTGCGTGAAGCTCCAGTTGTACTGGCCCGTCGAGTGAAACCCGAACGCCGCGCTCGGCGCCGCGACGAGCGTCGTGTGGACGTAGGCGCTCGACTGCAGCCCCGCGTTGATGGGGTCGAGGCTGAACGAGACGCCCGTGTCGCTGGCGTCGAAGATCGACGCGTAGGCGACGTTGTTGTTGACGCCGCCCTGCACGGTGATGCCGAACGCGCCGCCGCGTGAGACGACGTTCGAGAGAGTGGCGGAGCTGACGATCTGGTCGCCCTCGTCGCAGGGCATCTCCGGGCGGCCGTTCGGGCCCACGCACTGGCTGTCCAGGAAGAAGCCGGAGCGGAAGACGCCGTTGGCGACGTCGCCGAGGAGCTGGTCGCGCATCGGCTGCGCCTTCCCGTTCTGCGCCGACTGGCTGGCGAGGATGATGAAGCCGTCCTCGACGTCCTCGGCCACGCAGTTCTCGATGATCGCGCTCAGGGACTTGGTGAGCAGGAAGCCGCCGTCGCCGCGCGTCGTGGGCTTGGTCGGCTGGCCGCCCGGGACGTCGGGCGTGTCGCGCGAGTGCGCGTAGTCGCGCCGGAAGACGATGCGCGTCGAGTCGTACGCGTCGTAGCCGTAATAGTGGAAGTCGACCGCCTCGCACTCCTCGACGAGGACATTGGCGACGCCGTGCGCGATCACGTACACGGAGGCCGTGAGGTAACGGTTGGGGTGCGCGCCGAGCAGGCGGCGCAGGACGACGTTCGTGCAGTGCGTGATGACGAAGACCGAGCCCGGCTCGTCCCCCGTCTCCCCGGGGAGGTCGGCCTCCTCGGCGTGCAGGCCCTCGAGGACCCAGTTCGCGCACGCCGACAGCTCGACGGGCGCGCCGGCCACGCCGTTGCCCAGGATGAAGGCCTGACGCTCGTTCATGGCGCGCACCGTGATGGGCTGCGCGGGCGTGCCGTTGACGGCGTTCATGCCGCAGAAGACCTGGAGCAGGTCCGTCGTGCCGCTCGTGTAGGTGCCGTCGAGGAGCACGAGCGTCGAGCCGGGCGCGAGCGCGGGCAGCGCGTGGCCGAACGTCTTCCAGGGCGCCGTCGGCGACGTGCCCGGGTTGCCGTCCGAGCCATCGGGCGAGATGTAGTACGTCATGACGGGGAAGGTGCCGGCGGCGCCGCCGGCCGCCGCCGCGCCCGCGCCGCCGAGGCCGCTCGCGTCGCCGCCCGTCGCCGACCCGTCGTCG
>DASZWW010000249.1:0-4771 GCA_035546175.1 Polyangia bacterium | reverse complement strand
CGTGCGGGCGCCCGCGCCGATGCGGCTCGCGGCCAGCACGAGCCCCGCGACGGCGACGACGCCGCCGGCCGCGGCGAGCCAGCGCCGCCGCGCCACCCACGGATCCGCCTCGAGCGCCGCGAGGAGCGCCTTCATCGACGGGTAGCGCGCGTCGGGATCGGTCGAGAGGCCGCGCAGGAGCACGCGCCGGATCCAGCCGGGCACGCGCGCCCGCTCGGGCACGGGCCGCACCGTCCCCTCGAGGACGTTCGTCATGAGCGTGACGAGGCTGTCGCCCGCGAAGGGGCGCTCGCCGTAGAGCGCCTCGTAGAGGGCGACGCAGAAGCTGAACTGGTCGCTGCGCGCGTCGGAGCGCTTGGCGCCGAACTGCTCGGGCGCCATGTACGCGGGCGTGCCGATCTGCACGCCCGTCTGGGTGAGCTTGAGGCTGAGGTACCCGCCGGAGCTCTGCGTGCTCACGGGCCTCGAGGCCGAGCCTTCGCCGGGCATCGTCGAGTCGGGATCGACCGTCGCGGGCGGCGCCGGAGCCGCGGCCGCGCCGGCGTCCGGCGCCACGTCCTCCCCGACCTGCCGCGCCAGCCCGAAGTCCATCACCCGGACCTGGCCGTCCTTGGTGAGCATGACGTTGTCGGGCTTGAAGTCGCGGTGGACCATGCCGAGGTCGTGGGCCGCCTCGAGCCCGCGCCCGGCCGCCTGGAAGATGCGCAGCGTCTCGCGCCAGGTCCGGGGCGTGGCGTGCATCCAGTGGCCGAGCGTCTGCCCGTCCACGAACTCCATGGCGATGAAGACGGTGTCGCGGAAGCTGCCCACGTCGTAGACGACGACGACGTTCGGGTGCTGCAGCTTGGCGATGGCCTGCGCCTCGCGCAGGAGGCGCGCCTCGCCGTCGGCCGACCGCCCGCGCAGGATCTTGACGGCCACCTTGCGATCGAGCTCGGGGTCGTAGGCCGCGTAGACCTCGCCCATGCCGCCGCGCCCCAGCAGGCCGATGAGCACGAAGCGGCCCACGGCCTCGCCGCGGTCGATGATGCGCGTGTCGGGCTCGGCCGGCTTCGCGTCGCGCTCGCCCATCAGCCGGCTCCCCCGGCGAGCCGCGCGTAGCTCTCGTCCCGATCGCGCCGCAGATCGCGCAGGACGGCGTCGAGCGCCGCCGCGCCCCGCGCGCTCACCGCCTCGAAGTTGCGCCGCGTGACGTCGTCGGAGACGCGCGGCCCCTCGCCGGTGGCGCGCCGCAGGACCGCCGCGCGCACGAGCTGCAGCGTCGGATCGGGCGTGCGGCGCACGAACGACACGAGCTGCGGCGGCGTCCCGAAGGTCCGGGGCGCGTCGGGATGGAACGCCGCGATCAAGAACGACGGCGCGGGCGGCGAGGTGGCGGCGTCCGGGCGGCGCGCGTGGTCGGCGCGGCGCACGCGCTCGGCGAAGGCGTCGAAGGCGGCCGCGCGCATCGCCAGGCGCGGGAAGATGAGCAGGCCGATCGCGATCTGGGGCGCGGCGTCGCACTCGTCGAGGAGCGGCAGCACGTCCTCGGGCGCGGGCGCCTCGGCGAGGAGCACGCGCTGGCGCACCTGCCCCGAGGTGAAGGCCTTCTCCGCCCACGGGCAGAGGTCCCAGGCCAGCACGACCTCGTTGACGTAGCGGGTGTTGAGGCGCAGGGCCTCGGCCTCGAGACGGGCGGCCGCGTCCCCCGCCCCTTCGCTCATTCGCCGCCGGCGGGCTTCGCGCCTCCGGAGGCGCCCGCCGCCTTGTCGCCCGACTCGACGAACGCGCCCATGTGCCTGAACTTGCGGTAGCGATCGGCGCGCAGCGCCTCGGGCGACATGACGAGCAGCGCCGCGAGGTGGCGCCGGAGGGCGTCGCCGAGGTTGCGCGCCGTCGCGTCATGGTCGCGGTGCGCGCCGCCCACGGCCTCGGGCACGACGTCGTCGACGACGCCGAGCCGCACGAGGTCCGTGGCCGTCATCTTCATGGCCTCGGCGGCCTCGGGCTTCTTGGCGTCGTCGCGCCACAGGATCGACGCGCACCCCTCGGGCGAGATCACCGAGTAGGTCGCGTACTCGAGCATGAGGATGCGGTTGGCCACGCCGATGCCGAGCGCGCCGCCCGAGCCGCCCTCGCCGATGACCGCGCACACGATGGGCACGGGCAGGCCCGCCATGACCTCCAGGTTCTTGGCGATGGCCTCGGCCTGGCCGCGCTCCTCGGCGTCGACGCCCGGGTAGGCGCCCTGGGTGTCGATGAGGCAGATGATGGGCCGCCCCGTGCGCCCCGCGAGCTCCATGAGGCGCAGCGCCTTGCGGTAGCCCTCGGGCTTCGGCTGGCCGAAGTTGCGGCGCTGCTTCTCCTTGGTGGTGCGGCCCTTCTGGTGGCCCACGACGAGCACGGGCGTGCCGTCGAACGTCCCGAAGCCGGCGATGATGGCCGGGTCGTCGGCGAAGCGGCGGTCGCCGTGCAGCTCGAGGAACCCGGGGATGAGCCGATCGATGTAGTCCTGCGTGTAGGGGCGCGCGGGGTGGCGCGACAGCTGGACCTTCTGCCAGGGCGAGAGATCCGCGAAGATCTCCTGCTGCAGCTCGCGCGCGCGCTCCTCGAGCAGCGCGATCTGGGGGCGCAGCTCGGGCGCGCCGCCGCTCACGCGCACGAGCTCCTCGATCTTGCGCTCGAGGTCGACGACGGGGCGCTCGAAGTCGAGGGCGGGCACCTCGGGCGGGGCGGCTTTGGCGGCGGATTCGGCCATTGAGGGGCGCTATCTTAACGCAGCCCGGATGCGGGCAGCGAACTCCTCTCGCTCCGCGTCGTCCGCGTAGGGCTCGCGCGGCCAGAAGAAGCCGCGCAGCCCGTCCTTGCGGCGCCGCGGCACGACGTGGACGTGCAGGTGGGGCACGCTCTGCGAGACCTTGTTGTTGACGGCCACGAACGTGCCGTCGGCGCCGAGCCCCGCCTCGACGGCGCGGCAGACGCGCTGGACGGCGCCGAAGAGCGGGGCGAGCTCCGAGGCGGGCAGGTCGGGGAGCGTCTCGACGTGGGCGCGCGGCGCGACGAGGACGTGCCCCTTGAAGAGGGGCCTCGCGTCGAGGAAGCCCACGGCGCCCGCGTCCTCGAGCACGACGTCGGCGGGGCGCTCGTGCGCGACGATCGCGCAGAACACGCAGCCCTTCGCCGGCTCGTCGCTCACGAGGCCGCGAGCTCCGCGGCGAGCGAGCCCACGCCCTCGGGGGCGGGCGCGGCCTCGAGGCGCGCCGCGGCCGCCTCCTTCTTGAACCAGGTCCGCTGCCGGCGCGCGTAGGCGACCGTTGCCGCGATGGTCTGCTGCAGCGCCTCCTGCCGCGTGCAGGCGCCGTCGAGCAGCGCGCCCACCTGCTGGTAACCGAGCGCCTGCAGCGGGCGCAGCCCGGGCCCGTAGCCGGCGGCGCGCAGCGCGCGCACCTCGGCCTCGAAGCCCCCCTCGAACATCGCCCGCGCGCGCGCCTCGATGCGGCGGCGCAGCTCGGCGAGCGGCGGATCGAGCACGAGCACGCGCGGCGCGAGGTCGGCCGGCGGCGCCGCCTCGGCCCGCAGCGCCGAGATGGGCGCGCCCGTCTGCTCCCAGATCTCGAGGGCGCGGCTGACGCGCACGAGGTCGCGCGGGCCGATGGCGGCCGCGGCCGCGGCGTCGACGGCCGCGAGGCGCGCGTGCAGCGCCTCCACGCCCCGGGCGGCGGCCTCCTCGCGGTGGCGCGCGCGGATGGCGGCGTCGGGCGGCGGCGCCTCGAAGAAGCCCACGGTGAGGGCGCGGAAGTAGAGCCCGGTGCCGCCCACGACGATGGGCACGCGCCCGCGCGCCGCGATGTTGCGCAGGGCCACGCGCGCGAGCGCCGCCCAGCGGGCGGCGTGGAAGGGCTCGTTCGGGTGAACGACGTCGAGGAGGTGGTGCGGGATCTCGCGGCGCTCCTCGGGCGTCGGCTTGGCCGTGCCGACGTCCATGCCCACGTACACCTGCTGCGAGTCGCAGGAGACGATCTCGCCGCCCAGGCGCCGCGCCAGCTCGAGCGCGAGCGCGCTCTTGCCCGAGGCCGTGGGGCCGAGCAGCGCGAGGAACCGGAGCGGCGGCGTCACGTCCTCCTTCTAACCTAGACGCGGCCGAAGCGGCGCTCGATCTCGGCGAGCGGCAGCCGCAGCAGGACGGGCCGCCCGTGCGGGCAGTGCGAGCGCAGGTCCACGCCGTCGAGCTGCGCCAGCAGGCCCACGGCCTCGTCGCGCCCCAGCACGTCGCCCGCGCGCACGACGCTGTGGCAGGCCATGGTGGCGAGCACGTGGTCGATGCGCTCGAGCGTCTCTGACCTGGCGCTCTCGGGCGCGCCCTCGGCGAGCTGGCCGAGCACGTCGCGCAGCAGCGGCTTGGGGTCGGCGTCCTTGAGCATCTCGGGCACGGCGCGCACGCGCACGGCCCGCGCCCCGGCGCGCTCGACCTCGAAGCCGAGCGCGTCGAGCGTCGCCTGCCCCGCGCCCTCGACGACGGCCGCGGCCGCCTCGTCGACCTCGATGGGCAGCGGGAAGAGCAGGCGCTGGCGGCGCACCTCGCGCCGGCCGTGCGCCGCCACGAGCCGCCCATAGGCCACGCGCTCGTGCGCGGCGTGCTGGTCGACGAGGATGAGCTCCGGCGGATGCCCTCGGCTCTCGCACACGAGGTACGTGCGGTCGAGCTGGCCGATGTACGCCAGGCCGGCGAAGAACGCCGCCGGCGGCCCGGGCGCGTCCGGGCTGGCGCCAGCGGCGCGGTCCGCCGGCCCCT
>DASZWW010000248.1:0-7575 GCA_035546175.1 Polyangia bacterium | reverse complement strand
GCCTGGGGGTCGCCGCCGCGCCTCCCCGGGACGTCAGCCGCCGTGGCCGCTGCAGGCGGCCGCGATGTCGGCGCCGCAGACGCCGCCGGCCGACGTCGTGAGCGCGTCGCGACACGACGAGAGGGCCGACTTGCAGGCGTCGGTCACGGTCGCGGGCTTCTGGCCGGCGCACGCCGTCTCGATCGACGTGCACGCGGCCGGCGGCATCGAGCGCAGCGACTCGAGCGACGTGCGGCACGCGTCCTCGGCCGACTCGCAGGCCGCCGACTCGACGTGGCCGGGCAAGCCGCCGTGGCCGGCCGCGCCGCCGTGGCCGCGGCCGGCGCCGCCGTCGTGGTCGTCGACCGGACGGGAGCCCGCGTCGCCTCGGTCGACGACGCACGCCGTGTGGATCGACGCCTCGCACGACGCCCCGAGCGCCTTGAGCGCCGGCTCGGCCGCCACGAGGGCCGCCTTGCACGCGGCGCGCGCCGCCGCGCACGTCGTCGCCACGCCGCCGTCGTGGCCGGAGCAGGCGGCGCCCACGGGCTTGCACGCCGTCTCGATGCCCGAGGCGATCGTCTCCGCCTGCGTCTTGCACGCGTCGCGCGCGCTCGTGCACGCCGGGCTCGCGGCCTTGATGGCCTCCTCGGACGACTCGGTGTTGTCGGTCGACGCGCCCGAGTTGCAACCGAGCGCGCCCGCGGCCGCGAACGCGCCCACGAGGGTAATGAGCTTCGTGATCGATTCTCGCTGTCTCATGGTTTCTCCCTTTCAGCGCCCGAGCCTGATGTGATCGGGCGCACCTGCAGGCACGTCGCGCCTGCCGTTACAGCGAGTAGGGGGCGACGTCATTTCACCCGTCGCCAAAAAAATCTCGCAACGAACGCGCAATTAATTTCGGCAAATCCTCTTGGCGATTTTCATGTGTTTTTTCCCGGGCACATTGCTCTTGCGCGAAACGGCGCGGTGATTAGCGGCGTGGCTTTACCGATACGCCCGCCGAGTTCGCGACGCCGCGAGCGTGCCGGCGCTGACAGTCGCGGCGAGCGGTGACGACGCCCTTCGGTCCCCAGTGTCGAGCCGGCGTCGCCGGTCAGGGAGCGTCGCCGCCGTCGCTCGCGCCGCCGTCTTGCGCGCCGCCGTCTTGCGCGCCGCCGTCGGGCGCGACGACGCGCGCGTGGAGCGTCATCGTCTTCGTCGTCTGGCACGCGGGCACCGCGCCGGGCTCGGCGGTCCAGGTCACGGTCGCCGTGTGGTCGCCGACCTCCTGTCCGACGAAGCTCATGCTCCACAGCAACCCCGTCATCATGCCCGGGGCGCCGACGTCGGGCCCGTAGCCGAAGCTCGGATCGGTCGGCGCGCTCGGGGACACCGAGACCGGGACGGCTTCGTGGTCGAGGATCCTGAGCGTGCGGCTGGCGCCGCGGTTGGGCAGGACGTCGCCGAAGTCGATCGAGGGCGGGTCGAGGTCGAAGCTCGGCGCCGTGACGTCGGCGTGCACGCTGACCCGTCCGTCCGCGAACGAGCCGTCGTCGGCGTGGATCGTGGCGGTCGTGTCGAAGGCGTCGCCGGGGACCGCGCCCGGCGGGACCAGCAGCTGGACGAGCGCCACCGTCGGGCCCACCGCCTGGCAGGTCCGGAAGCTGCTGATCGGGAGGCTGAACGCCGCGTCTCCCGCGAGCGACACCGACCACGACGTCGTGCCGCTCCCCTCCTCGTCGACGCTCGCGACGCCGGCCGTGGCCAGCCCGTCGCAGAGGACGCGCAGGCGAACGTCCGGGCCGATGTGCGCGACGGGCATGGGCCGCCCCGCGCCGCAGACCGCGGCCGGCGGCGCAGCGGACCCCGATGGGCCCGACGAGCTGCACGCCGGGAGCGCCGCCAGCGCGAGCGCGGCGATCGTCGTCTCAGGCCACGGGCGGCGCATCCAGCGCGCCTCCGTCGTCCGCGTCGTTTGCGCCCTGGTCCAGCGGGAGCGACCGCTGACTAGGGGATGATGCCCGAGGGGATGTGCTCACTGGCGCCTCCATCGCGGCTCGCGTCGGGCCCGGCGTCGGCGACGGCGACGACGTGCGCGTGCAGGGTGATCGTCTGCGTCCACAGGCACCCCGCCGGGAAGGTGAGCACCGGCGACGGCGTCGCCGTCCAGAGCACGGCGGCCGTGTAGTCGCCCGGCGCGGCGCCGTCGAGGGAGACCGTCCACTCGGACACGTTGGGCGTGGGCGAAGGCGAGGTCACGATCCCGTCGATCAACGTGAAGGGCGCGAGCTGTCCGGAGCTCGGCAAGAGGGCCACGGGCGAAGGGCTCGCGTTGTCGAAGCGCAGCGTCCGCCGCTGCGAGGTCCCGGCCGGCACGTCGCCGAAGTCGACGGACGAGGGGGCCGTCACGTTCGGCGCCACGACCTCGCCGTGCAGGGCGACCTCCGTCGTGGGGAAGGCGTCGTCCTCGGCGGTGATCGTCGCGACGGCCTCGTAGGTGTCGCCCGGCACCGCGCCCGGGGCGGGCTGCAGGTCGACGTTGGCGATGGTGGGGCCCGTCGCCTCGCAGGTCACGAAGGCCGAGCCCTCGAGCACGAACTGCGCGTCGCCGTCGAGCGACACCGACCAGCGCGTGACGCCGGCCCCCGGCTGGTTGACGCTCGCGATCGCGCCGCGCGAGCCCGTGCCGCAGAGCGCGCGCAGGGTCAGATCGGGCCCGAGGTTCGCGAGCGGCATGCCGCCCTCCGACTCGACGCAGCCGGGGATGAGCCCGTGCCCCCCGTCGGCGAAGGTGGTGCGCGCCGCGTCCGACCCGCCGCAGCCGACGAGCGAGACGCACGCGAGGCCCGCGACGAGCGCGCCGCGCGACCGACCGCCCGAGCCTCGGAGCGCCGCTGACACGCGGCCAGTTTACTCCGTCTGCCCGGCCCGCGTCCGCCTGGCGGTCACGGCGCTCAGACGTCGAGGACGAGGCGGTGATCGAAGGCGCGTTGGCTCGCCACCTCCCTCGGGTAGCCGAGGGGGTTGGCGACGATGCGCGTCGCGCCCAGGCGGTAGTCGCAGCGCGTGTGCGTGTGGCCGTGGATCCAGAGCTTGGGGCGGCGGGCCTCGATGTGCGGCGTCATGTCGCACAGGAAGAAGGCGTTGAGGGGCGATCCCACGAAGCGCGGCCACACGCTGCCGGGCGCGGGCAGGTGGTGCGTGAGCACGACGTCCCCCGGCGCGAGGGCGCCCTCGACGAGGCGCTCGAAGGCCGCGTTCTGCTCGTAGACCCAGGGCTCGAAGCCGCGGATGACGGTGAAGTCGCTCATGAACCCGCGCAGCTTCGCGGCCTCGGGGACGCTGCGGAACCACATCGTGCCCGCGACGAAGCGCTGCCCGTCGATGACGGCGACGCGGTTGTCGGGCACGACGACGCCGGGCACGTCCGCCTCGAGCCGCGCCAGGTTGCGCGCCGCCTCGGCGGGCCACGTCTTGTAGTACTCGTGGTTGCCCGGCACGTAGAGGACGTGCCGGTACTTGGCGGCGAGCGGGGCGAAGGTCCGCACGAGCCCCTCGTAGTCGCCGGCGCTCGTGATGTCGCCCGCGAGCACGAGCACGTCCACGCTCCTCGGGTCGAGCGCGGCCAGGAACCCCGCGCCGCCGTCGGCGTGCATCTCGAGGTGCAGGTCCGACATGATCTGGAGCTTCATTCGTGGTTCATACTATTCTGGCGCGTTGCCGCGCGCACCAGGAGGGTCACATGTCGTTGCACCAACTTTCGGCGAAGACGATCGACGGCGCGGAGCAGAGCCTCGGCGACTACAAGGGCAAGGTGGTGCTCGTCGTCAACACCGCCTCGGAGTGCGGCTCGACGCCGCAGTACGCCGGCCTCGAGGGTCTGTGGCGCCACTACCGCGACCGCGGGCTCGTCGTCCTCGGCTTCCCCTCGAACGACTTCGGCGGCCAGGAGCCGGGCAGCGAGGCCGACATCAAGACCTTCTGCGCGACGAAGTACCACGTGAGCTTCCCCCTCTTCGCGAAGAGCAAGGTCATCGGCGACGGGCAGTCGGCCGTCTTCCGGTTCCTCTCCGCCGACCACGGCCCGCCCAAGTGGAACTTCCACAAGTACCTCGTCAACCGCGACGGCAAGGTCGTCAAGGCCTTCCCCTCGAGCGTGCCGCCGGAGGACCACGCGCTCCGCGCCGCCGTCGAGGCCGAGCTCGGTTAGCCCGGCGCGTCCGGCGCCGCGTCGGCCGGCGCCTCGGCCGCGTCGGCGCCGCCGTCGGGATCGATCGCGCGCGCGTGCAAGCTCACCTCGATCGCGCCGACGCAGCCGTCCGGGAGGATGACGTCCGGGCGCGCCGTGGCCGAGAACACGGCGACGCTCGAGTGGTCGCCGGGCGTCGTGGCGGAGAAGCTCACGAGGCGCATCTCGGTCGCGCCCGGCTTGATGACGTCGTCGGGGCGCTCGTAGTCGAAGGGCCCGGCCGCGGCCGGCGAGAGGATCGTGACGGCATCGAGGCTCGTGTTGCGGAACGCGATCGTCTCGAAGACGCGCTGGCCGAGGGGGACGTCGCCGAAGTCGACGGAGGGCCGGTCGACCTCGACGGTGGGCGCGCCGACCTCGGCGTGCACGTTCACCATGCCGGCGGGGAACTCCCCGGCGCGCGACCGGATCGTGACGACGGCGTCGAACGAGTCGGCGGGCGCGGCGGAGAGCGGCGGCTCGAAGACCACGATGGCGATGGAGGGTGGGACCGCGGCGCAGGTCGTGAAGGTGGTCATCTCGAGCCGGAGCGTCGGATCGCCCGCGATCGAGGCCGAGAAGGTGAGCGCGCCGCTCCCGGCCTCGCTCACGCTGGCGACCGCGCCGCTCGCGCTGCTGGCGCCGCACGAGGCGCGGAGGCGCAGATCCGGCCCGAGGTTCACGATGGGCGTCGCCGCGGGCGTCGCCGTGCACGGCCCGGGCCCGGTCGAGAGGTCGTCGGCGTGCGAGCGGGCGCAGGCCGCGACGGCGACGAGGCCCACCAGCGCCGCGCGACCGAACATCGGACAATCGTGGCCCCGCGCGCGCGGGCGATCAAGTCGTCAGCCCGACGGCCCGCGCCCCACGCGGGAGCGCCCGCCAAGCGGTCAGTGGATGGCGAGCGCCGGCTCGAACGGGCTCGGCTGCGCCTCGCGCAGCTCGGCGAGCGTCACGCGCAGGATGACGGCGTCGCTCGCCGCGTGGACGAGGCCCGTCTTGACGTCGAACGTCGGGCGCCGGAACCACGACCAGGCCAGGCCGAGCTCGCCCGCGACCGCCCTCGTCGGCGTGAGGCGGAGCGTGTCCACGGCCCAGGTCTCGAGATCGACGAGCGGCGTCCGGACCCGCCCGATGATCGTCCCTTTCGCGTCGAGCACCGTGCGCCCGCGCAGGTTGTCGAGTGGGACGTACATGCTTCACCTCCTGGCGATTTGTTGCCTGACAAAACCCTAAGGCCCCGCGGCCCCGTACGGCAGAGGCTCCGCCTCCCTGCGTGCAGGAGCTCCCTTCCGAAGACGCGCCGCGGCTCACGCGCTGCGCTCGCGGCGCGCCTCGGCGCGGCACGATCGGCGCGTTCTGGCGCTTGACGAGGCCCGGGCCCGCCCCCACGTTTTTCGCGCATGCCGGCCGGCACCTCCGTCCTCGTCGTCGGGGCGGGCCCCACGGGTCTGTCGCTCGCCCTCTGGCTCGCGGGCGCCGGCGTGCGCGTGCGCGTCGTCGAGCGCGCCCTCAAGCCGCCCCGCACCTCGCGCGCGATCGCCGTGCAGGCGCGCACGCTCGAGCTCTATCGCCAGCTCGGCATCGCCGACGAGGCCGTCGCGCGCGGCCGCCCGCTCGCCGCCCTCAACCTCTGGGTCGCGGGCGAGAAGGCCGCCCACGTCCCCTTCGGCGACATCGGGAGCGGCCGCAGCTTGTTCCCGTTCGTGCTCATGCTCTCGCAGGACGAGCACGAGCGGCTCCTCGCCGCCGAGCTCGACCGCGCCGGCGTCGCCGTCGAGCGCGGCACCGTGCTCACGGGGCTCGACGCCCGCGGCGACTCCGTGCGCGCGCACCTCGTGACGGCCGACGGCTTCGCCGAGACCTGCGAGGCCGCCTTCGTCGCGGGCTGCGACGGCGCCGGCTCGACGGTGCGGCACGCCCTCGGCCTCCGCTTCCCCGGCGGCTCGTACGACAGGACCTTCTGGGTGGCCGATCTCGACGCCGAGGGCCCGGGCGCCGACGGCGAGCTGCACGTCGCCCTCGACGAGATCGGCTTTTTGGCCGCGTTCCCGCTGCCCGGCGAGCGCCACGTGCGCCTCATCGGGACCTTCCGCGCCGACGAGGACGCCGAGGACGCCGCCGAGTCGCGCTCGCCCGCGCCCGTGCCGACCTGGCGCGACGTCGACAAGAGCAGCCTCGAGCGCGTGGGCATCGGCGTGCGCGAGGTGCGCTGGTTCTCGACGTACCACGTGCACCACCGCGTCGTCGATCGCTTCGGCGCGGGGCGCGTCTTCCTCCTCGGGGACGCCGCGCACATTCACAGCCCCGTGGGCGGGCAGGGCATGAACACCGGCATCGGCGACGCCTTCAACCTCGCCTGGAAGCTGGCCGACGTGCTCAACGGCCGCGCGCACCTCTCGCTGCTCGACACGTACGACCCCGAGCGCCGCGCCTTCGCCACGCGCCTCGTCGCGACGACGGATCGGCTCTTCACGCTCGCCAGCCGCGACGGCGCGCTCGCGCGCTGGATGCGCACGCGGGCCATGCCCGGCGTGCTGCCGCGCCTCTTCGGCACGGAGCGGGGCCGCGCCTACCTGTTCGCCACCGTGTCGCAGACGCGCGTGCGCTACCGCCGGAGCCCGCTCTCCCAGGGCCACGCGGGCGCCGTGCACGCGGGCGATCGCCTGCCCTGGTTCGCGCAGGCGGGCGACGGAAGCGGCGACAACTACGCGCCCCTGCGCTCGCGCTGGTGGCAGGCGCACGTCTACGGCGCGCCCAGGCCCGGCTTCGCCGAGGTGCGCCACGCCTGCGAGAGCCGCGGCATCCCCGTGGTCCAGATCCCGTGGCGCGCCGCCGCCGCGGCGGTCGGCCTGCAGCCCGGCGCGCTCTACCTCGTGCGCCCCGACGGCTACCTCGCCTACGTCGACGCCGAGGCGCGCCCCGCGCCCATCGACGAGTACCTCGACCGAGAGCTCCTCGTGCCCGAGGCGCGCGACCACGAGATCTCCCCTCTGGACGAGGACGACAGCTCCGCTCGCCTGTGAGCCGGCCGGGGCCCGCCCCAGCCCACCGCCGCGGGGCCGCGGTCGGGCCGTCCCGAATCGGGGCGGCGGGACGCTTGTGCCCGGGCGTTATGAGGGTAGGATTCTCTCTGTGAGCGGTCGCGTGAGGTTTGCGCTCGGCTCGGGCTCGATCGTCGCCACCTTGCTGGTGGGCGTGGCGATCGGCAGATCCACGAAGCACGAGCCGCCCTCCGAGGAGCCCGCGCTCGCGTCGACGAAGTTCTCGGAGGAGCTGACGGACACGACGGCCGTCGCGCCCGCGCCGGAGCCCGAGCTGCCGCCCGTCGAGGTCGCGGCGGCGCCGCCCGAGGCCGCGCCCGCGCCGCCGATCGTCGCGCCCGCTCC